>NZ_JAQYWZ010000932.1:0-26855 GCF_036290945.1 Streptomyces sp. BE303 | reverse complement strand
GGCCGTTGTTCATCAGCCAGACGTCGGGGCCCTTGCCGGCGGCGACGGCCTGCTTGATCTTGTCCCGGCCGTCCTTCCACTCCAGGAGCGTGAGTTCGACCTTCACCTTGCCCTGGGAGGCGTTGAACTCGTCCACCAGGGTCTTGACCTTGGTGTCCTGGCCGATCCAGTAGGGCATCGACCAGAACGTGACGGTGGTGGGCCCGGCGGACTCCGAGGACCCGCCGCCGGAGGCGCAGGCCGAGGCGGCGAGGGCGACGGCGGAGGTCAGTGAGACGGCGGCGGCGAGTCTACGGCGGAGTGGTGCCATGGGTGGGTCTCCTTGTGCTGCGCGGGCTACGGCTCGGTGCGGCCGCCCCGGTGTGTGCGGGGGCAGGGACTGGGGGTCCGGTACGGCGTGGTGCGGCGTTGGAGCGCCGCCGGGATCACCGACCTCACGCGTAACGTATGCGATATACGAAATGAACGCCAGTGTCTGTTGCCGTTTCGTTCTCATGACGAGACCGGACCTCCGCCGGCCCCCGGCCGCGGTCCGGGACGGCCGCGACCGCCCCGGAGAGGGCGGCCCGGCATGATCAGCTCATCCGCGCGATCGGTAGGTAATCAATCAGGGGCGGTACCTGCATGCGGGCCGGCGCCGGGCAGCGCCCGGCCCGTCACCGCACCCGGTCGGCTCGGCGCACCGCGGCGGGAAGGGCGTCGGGCCGGGCCGCAGGCCGTCAGGCCGGGCCGTTGCGCACCGCCTCGCGCGTGGTCCGGAGCTTGCGCAGCACCTTGGCGACGTGCTGCTCCACGGTCCGGGGCGACAGGAAGAGCGCGGCGGCGATGTCCTTGTTGGTGGCGCCGTCGCCCAGCAGCCGGGCGACCTGCTGCTCGCGCGGGGACAACTCGTCGCCGTAGCCCGCCCTGCCCCGGGACTGCGGGCGGGACTGGCCCAGGGCGAGCAGCAGGTGCCGGCAGCGGGCGGAGTCGGTGGTCGCGCCGAGCCGGTCGTGGACGCCGACGGCCCGCGTCAGCCGCTGCACGGCCTCGGCGGGGTGGAGGCCGGCCAGGGCCTGCGCGGCCTGCTCGTCGGCCAGCGCCGCGTGGTACGGCCGTCCGATGCCGGACCACTGCAGCCGGGCCCGGTCGAAGTGCTGCGCGGCCTGCGTCCGATCCTCGCGGGCGGCGAGCAGGCCGCGGCACAGGTACTGCTCGGCGACCGCCCCGGGGGCGTCCAGGCCCTCGACGCCCGCCCCGTGGTCCTCGACGAGCGCCGCAGCCGTGCGGTCGTCGCCCCGCTGCAGGGCGGTCTCCACGGCCACCGGCACCAGGCCCAAGGCGTAGACCCACTCCTCCTTGCGCGGCAGCAGCGGCAGGTAGGCGCCCACCGTGCTCCAGGCCGCGCCCGCGTCCCCCCGGGCCAGCTGGATCCGGGCCAGGCCGGCCGCGGCGCCGAGCGCGTTGACGTTCATCCGCGCACCGTCCCGGGTCAGTACGCGGTCGAAGCGCTCGACCGCCCGCGAGACCCGCCCACGGGCCGCGGCCATGACGCCCTCCGCGGTGGCGAGCAGGTCGTCGACCGCGAGCGGCTCGTCGACGTACTCCGCGAGGAAGGCCGCGTACCGCTCGTCCCAGTGCGCCCACTCGCCGGCCAGCCAGGACAGCAGCAGCCGGTAGGAGCGGCAGTGCACGATCAGCGCGTGCGCGTGGTGGTGGCGGGAGAGCGCGAGCGCCTCCTCGGTGCAGTCCGCGGCGCGGGCGTCCTGACCGAGGCAGATCCCGACCTCGGCGGCGTTGACCAGGGCCCGCGCGGTGTGCCGGACCACCTCCGGGTCGTCGTCGGTCCGGGGCAGCCCGGCCAGCAGCCCGGCCGCCTCGCGGCGGCCCTGCGCGGCCAGGACGGTGACCCGGTTCGCGGCCACCGAGGCGTGGACGGCCCGGTCGGGACTGTCCGCGATGGTGGCGGCGGCGCGGTCCAGCCAGGCCCGCTGCTCGGCGGCGGAGAACCGGCTGGTCTCCCACATGGCGAGCAGCGACATGGCGCGCGCGGCCTGCTCCGGCCGGCGCCCCTCCAACTCCTCGACGGCCCGCTCGATCTCCGCCTCGCCCGAGGGGTCCGCCGCCTGGTTGAGCAGCATCAGTCCGAGGTCGAGCCGGATCTCACCACGGGCCGCCACCGGGAGGCCCGGACCGGCCACGATCCGGCGCAGCGTGGCGATCGTCCGGGTGTACTCGACGGTGTCCCAGGCGGTCCGGGCCAGGGCGAGCGCGGCGCGGGCGTGCAGGGCGGACGGCAGCCGGGGCTCGTCCAGCACCTGGTGCAGCAGGGCCGCCGCGGTTCCCCGGTCGCCGAGCGCCACGGCCCGGTCCGCCGCCGCCATCGCGCGGTCCAGCCAGACCGCGGTGTCCCCGAGGGCGCGGGCGTGATGGGAGATCTGGACCAGTGGCGGCTCAGGCAGCGCCTCCAAGACGTCCAGGACCCGCCGGTGGAGCTGGTGCCGCACCGGGCCGGGGAGGTTGTCGTACTGGGCCTGCCGGCCGAGCACGTGGGCGAAGCCGTAGCTGTCCGGGCCGTACTCGCGCAGCACCGAGGCCGCCAGCGCCGCGAGCAGCGCCTCGCCGGCGGCCCCCGGCGGCAGCCCGGCGCAGTCCGCCAGCAGCTGCTCGCCGGCCGGGACGGCGAGCACGGCGGAGACGTTCACCAGCGCCACGGCCTCCGGCGATAGCCGGTCGATGCGTTCCGCGAACACCTCGCGCAGGCTGCGGGGCACCCCGAGCGCGCCGTCCCCGAGCCGCGCACCGAGGGTGATGAGGTCCTCCTCGATGACCAGCGGCAGACCCTCGCTGCGCTCCACCAGGGTGTGGAGGAGCCCGGGGGTGGCCGCCTCGGCCAGGACGGAACGTGCCATCGCCCGCAGGTCGTCCGGGGACAGGCGGGGGAGGGCGAGCTCGGCGCCCCCGGTGCCCGGCGGGCGCCGGAACGCCGCACCGAGCACCGGACCGCGTCCGGGGACGTCCCTGGCCCGGTAGGTGAGCACGAGTGCGGTGTCGGCGGGCAGGTCCCGGCCCAGCAGCAGGAGCAGTTCCCGGGTGGTCTCGTCGGCCCAGTGCACGTCCTCGACCACCAGCACCACCGGGGCGATCGCCGCCAGTACGACCCGCACCCCCCGGGCCACCAGGTCGCGCGGGGCGCTCTGTCCGGACGGCCACGGCTGGGCGGGCGGCAGCCGGTCGGCGAGTTCGGGCAGCAGCACCGCGAGCACCCCGGCGGGGGCGTCCAGCCGGCCCGCCCCCGGCATCCAGGGACCGGACCGGCGCAGCGCCTCCACCACCGGACCGAAGGCCAGCGGCTCGCGCAGCGGGTGGCAGCTGCCGGTCACCACGCGCACGCCCTCGCCGCGCAGTTCGTCGACGGCCTCGGCGACCAGCCGCGACTTCCCGATGCCGGCCTCGCCCTCGACCAGGACCACCGACGGCCGCGCGCGTGCGGCGCCCAGCAGGGCCCCCAGCTCGCGCTCCCGCCCGACGAAGGGGGGTGCCTTCCTCCGGGACGCGTCGCCTGCCGCGCCGGTCTGCGTCGTCATCCGCCGGGTTCCCTCCTGCGCCGTTCCCGGTTCGGGCCAAGCCGATTCCAAACTAGTGCCGTCGCCCGGGGCGCCGCCGGGCGGCGCGGCACCGGAGGGCGCAGGGTCACCCCGGGTCGGTCGGCCGGCTGCGGGCGTGCCCGGGGCGGGCCCCCGTCGGGGTCAGCGGTCCTCGCCGGAGCCGGTCCGCAGGTGGGCGCGCAGCCAGTTCTCCGTGGTGGTGACGTGGATCAGGGCGGCGGCCTGGGCGAGCGGCGCCTCCCGGGCGGCCAGGGCCCGGTGGATCGCCTCGTGTTCGGCGATGGCCTGATCCGCCGCGTCCTCGTCGACCAGGCCGCGCCAGACACGGGCGCGCAGCGTGCGGCCGGAGATCCCCTCCAGCACGGTCGTGAGGGTCTCGTTGCCGGTGGCGGTGACGACCGTGCGGTGGAAGGCGGCGTCGTGCAGGTTCAGACGCTCGGGGTCGCTGCGAAACTGCCGCATCGCGTCGAGGTGGCCGGCCAGTTCGGCGAGGGCCGCGTCGTCGATCCGGGTCGCGGCGAGCGCGGTGGCGGCGGGTTCGAGGAGGCGGCGGGTCTCGATGAGCTCCAACAGCGTGTCACCGCTCAGCAGTTCAACGGCGCTGGAGAGGTTCTCCAGGAGCACGCCGGGAGCCAGGCTGGTCACGTAGGTGCCGTCGCCGCGCCGGATGTCGAGCACCCTCGACACGGCGAGGGCCTTGACGGCCTCGCGCATGAGGTTGCGGGACAGGCCGAGTTCGGCGGCGAGCTGCTGTTCGGGCGGCAGCTTGGCCCCGGGGGGCAGCGCGCCGGAGCGGATCAGCTCGCGGATCCGGGCGATGGCCATGTCGGTCAGTGACACGTGCGGGCTCCTGGGCGACGGGGGTTTCGCATGCTGGGCGGACGGGGGCGCTGCTGGTCCGCCCCGGCTATCAGAGCACACCACCGGGGCCGGCCCTCCGCCGGCCGCCGCTCGCCGGTCGGCGCCCCGCGCGTGTGACCCAGCCTAGTAGACATCCCATCAATCCTGTCCACCTTTGGATATCTCCTCCGATCGTCACCCGCCAAGTGACCGGATGGACAAGTATGGTTGTGGTTACTTCGGCGAGAGTCTGGACAGGTAGGGCGCCTTTGCCTGACAGTTCATCCCATGTCCAGGCCGCTCCGGTGCGGCTGATCGGACGAAACTCCGCAGGGCACCAGTGCGGGAGCACCGAGGACCGGGTCATCGAGTACGTCGACCACCTCCACGAGCACGTCACCGTCCCGCATCGACGCCGTCCGCACCGCGCTCGACCTCGGCGTCGACGACTTCCACGGCGCCCCCTACCACGGCGCCACCCGGGGCTGATCGCAGCTCGGCCGGGATCAGCCGCCCCGGACGCCGTTCCGCCGGCCGGCATCCCCGGCACCGCCCCACCCCCGCACCGCCCCACCCCCGAATCCCGAATCCCGAACCGAGCGGAGCAGCCATGACCGACACCGACTTACCGCACCACCCGGTGCTGGACGACCGCCTCGCCACAGGCACCGGCCGGCGGGACTTCCTCGGCGGACGGGTGTGACGGCGCCGCTCGGGTCGGCTGCGCTAGGCTGTGCTGGTAACCGCTTTCCTGCACCGGGCCGACCGGCCCGCACACAGCCGGCGGGCGCCTCCGAGGACAGCCCCCACCGCCCCGAGAGGTCGAGATGCGACTGGCACTGAGCACCCTGGGCACCCCCGGTCTGTCGCCGGCCGACTCGGTCGGCCTGGCCCGGAGGTTCGGCCTGGACGGGCTGGAACTGCGGCTGCACCCGGACACCGGCGTGCACGCCGGCCTCGGCGCCGCCGAACGGGCTGCCGTCGTCCGGACCCTGGGAACCCTCACCCCGTTCTGCCTGTCCGGGTACGTCCGGATCTGCGAGCCGGGGGACGACGGGCCCGTGATCGAGGCGCTGCGGGCCGACCTGCGCCTCGCGCGGGACCTCGGGGCGGACTTCGTCCGGGTGTTCCCCGGCGGCGGGGACCTCGACGCCGGGGCGCGCAGACTGTCCGCGGTCGCGGACGAGGGGCCGCGCGTGCTGGTCGAGACGCACGACGCGCTGCCCACCGGCGCCGCCGTCGCGGCGCTCCTGGCGCGTGCGCCGCACGCCGGCGCGATCTGGGACCTGCTGCACCCCTGGCGGCACGGCGAGGAGCCCGCGGAGACCCTGCGGCGGCTCGGGGACCGGCTGGCGTGCGTCCAGATCAAGGACGCCGCCTCGGCCGGCGACACGACGCCCGTCCCCCTCGGGGAGGGGTTCGTCCCGCTGGCCGCCGCTCGCGGGTTGCTCGACGGGTTCGGGGGCTGGGTGTCGCTGGAGTGGGAGCGGACCTGGTACCCGGGGATCCCCCCGGTCGAGGACATCCTGCCCGGGGCGCTGGACTGGGTCGCGGGCCGGGGCCCGGGCGCCGGGGGTTCCCGCCGCGTGCGGTGAGCCCGCCGGGCGCGCGCCGTCCGTCGCGGCACCGTCCGGACCTCGGCGGCGCCGTGCCGTCCCCGCCGTGCCGTCCCCGTCGCGCTGTCCTGTCGTGCCGTTCCCGCCGCGCGGCCGGGGGCCTCACTCCGGGGCCGCGTCGCCTGCCGGTCCGGTGCTGTCGCGTGCCACCAGTGCCACGCCGAGAGGTGCCTGCCGTGCCGGTGAGGCCCCGTCCGCGATCAGCTGGACGGCGCGCTCCCCGGCCTGTTCCAGCGGCAGCCGGACCGTGGTCAGTGACGGCCGGAGGTCCACCGCGAACGGCACGTCGTCGAAGCCGATGACGGAGACCTCGCTCGGGACGGCCCTGCCGAGGTCGTCCTGGAGCGCCGTGAGCACCCCGGCCGCCATGACGTCGTTGAGGGCGAGGACCGCCGTGACGTCGGGTTCGGCGGCGAACAGTCCGAGTGTCGCGTCCCGCCCGCCCGACCGGGTGAAGTCGGTGAACACCACCCTGGTGTCCGGGAGTTCGCCGCCGAGCCGGGACCATGCCGCCCTGATCCCGGCCAGTCGCCGGTGGACGGTCACCAGGTTCGCGGGCCCGGCGACCACGCCGATCCGGCGGTGGCCGAGCCGCCACAGTTCGGTCGCCGCGCGTTCGGCTCCGCCGCCGTGGTCGAGCGGGACGAACGGTTCGATGCCCCGTTCCCCGATGCAGGCGACCCGTCCGCCGTCCGCCCGGAACGCGTCCAGCTCCGCCGTGAACCGCTCCGTGAGTCCGGGGTCGACGACGCCGCTCCCCGCGATCAGCAGGGCCCGGGCCCGTTGGGCCCGCAGGTTCCGCACGTACTCGATCTCCAGCTCCGGGTCGCCGAACGTCGCGGCGATCATGACCATCAGCCGGTGCCGCTTGGCGCCGCGCATCGCACCGGCGGCGATGGCCCCGAAGTACGGGTCCGCGATGTCGTGCACGAGCAGGCCGACCACGGAGGTCGAGGACCGGGCGAGGGCCTGGGCCGGGGCGTTGGACACGTAGCCGAGGTCGCGGGCGGCGCCCTCCACCTTGCGGCGGAGCTCCTCGCCCACCGTCCGGGGCCCGCCGTGGAGCACCCGCGAGGCCGTGGCGATCGAGACCCCGGCGTGCTCGGCGACGCGCTGGAGGGTCACGGCTCCGGTGGAGCGCTTGGCGCGGGTGGTTGACCTCGGGTTCGGCATGCTCGTAACGTACAGCGCGGTAAGCGCTTACCCAGAATTCCCCGCTCCCGCCCCCAGGCCGAAGGAACCCGCCATGCCCCGCAGAGTCATCGGAATCGTCATGAACGGCGTCACCGGCCGGATGGGCTACCGCCAGCACCTGGTCCGTTCGATCCTCGCCATCCGCGACCAGGGCGGTCTGCCGCTCGGCGACGGCGAGGTGCTCTGGCCCGAGCCGATCCTGGTCGGCCGCAGCGCCCACAAGCTCAAGGAGCTCGCCGACCGCCACGGCCTCGACCACTGGACCACCTCGCTCGACGAGGCACTCGCCCACCCGCTCGCCGAGATCTACTTCGACGCCCAGGTCACCACCGCCCGCGAGAGCGCGCTGCGCGCGGCGATCGCCGCCGGCAAGCACGTCTACACCGAGAAGCCCACCGCCGAGTCCCTCGACGCGGCCCTCGAACTGGCCGCCCTCGCCCGCACCGCCGGCGTGTGCAACGGCGCCGTGCAGGACAAGCTCTTCCTCCCCGGCCTGCTCAAGCTCAAGCGCCTGCTGGACGGCGGCTTCTTCGGCCGGGTCCTCTCCGTGCGCGGCGAGTTCGGCTACTGGGTCTTCGAGGGCGACTGGCAGGACGCCCAGCGCCCGTCCTGGAACTACCGCGCCGAGGACGGCGGCGGCATGGTCCTCGACATGTTCCCGCACTGGCGCTACGTGCTGGACAACCTCGTCGCCCCCGTCCGCTCCGTCTACGCGCACACCGCCACCCACGTCCCGCAGCGCGTCGACGAGCAGGGCCGGCCGTACCGGGCGACCGCGGACGACGCCGCGTACGGCATCTTCGAACTGGAGGGCGGCATCACCGCCCAGATCAACTCCTCCTGGGCGGTGCGGGTCGACCGCGACGAACTGGTCGAGTTCCAGATCGACGGCACCGAGGGCAGCGCGGTGGCGGGCCTGCGCAACTGCCGCTTCCAGCACCGCGCCGCCACCCCCAAGCCGGTCTGGAACCCGGACCTGCCGGCCACCGAGCCGTTCCGCGACCAGTGGCAGCAGGTCCCGGACAACGGCGAGTTCGACAACGGCTTCAAGATCCAGTGGGAGCTGTTCCTGCGCCACGTGGTCACCGGTTCGGAGTACCGGTGGGACCTCCTGGAGGGCGCCAAGGGCGTCCAGCTCGCCGAACTCGGCCTGCGCTCCGCCCGCGAAGGCCGCCGCCTCGACGTCCCCGCCCTGGAGATCTGATGCCCACCCACCTCGACCTGCCCGGCCTCGGCCGCCACCGGATGTCCGAGCCCGCCCCGCTGCCCGCCGCCACGACGCCCGTGACCTCCCGCGTCGTGTACGCCGCCGCCCACGTCGTCGCCGACCCGCTCGGCCCCAACGCCCCCGGCGCACCCGCCGCCGTCGACTGGGACACCACCCTCGCCTTCCGCCGCCACCTGTGGTCCCTGGGCCTCGGCGTCGCCGACGCCATGGACACCGCCCAGCGCGGCATGGGCCTCGACTGGCGGGCCACCCGCGAGCTGATCACCCGCTCCGGCGCCGAGGCCCGCGCCACCGGCGGACGGCTCGCCTGCGGCGTCGGCACCGACCAGCTCGCCCCCGGCACCCACACCCTCGACACGATCACCGCGGCCTACGAGGAACAGCTCGCCGTCGTCGAGGACGCCGGCGCCCGGCCGATCCTCATGGCCAGCCGCGCCCTCGCCCGCACCGCCCGGGGCGCCGACGACTACCTCCGGGTCTACGGGGACCTGATAGCCCGGTCCGCCCGCCCGGTGATCCTGCACTGGCTGGGCGAGATGTTCGACCCGGCCCTGACCGGCTACTGGGGCTCACCCGACCTCGACACCGCCACCGGCACCGTCCTGACCCTGATCGCGAGCGCCCCCGACCGGATCGACGGCATCAAGGTCTCCCTGCTGGACGCCGACCGCGAGATCGCGCTGCGCCGCGCCCTTCCCGCCGGTGTGCGCCTCTACACCGGCGACGACTTCAACTACCCGGCCCTGATCCGCGGCGACGAACTCGGCCACAGCGACGCCCTGCTGGGCGTCTTCGACCCCATCGCCCCGGTCGCCGCGGCCGCGCTGCGCGCCCTGGACGCCGGCGATCTCGACCGCTACGACGCCCTGTTCGCGCCGACCCTGCCGCTCGCCCGGCACCTGTTCGCCGCGCCGACCTACCACTACAAGACCGGCATCGTCCTCCTCGCCTGGCTCGCCGGCCACCAGGACCACTTCACCATGGTCGGCGGCGCCCAGGCGGCCCGGTCGGTGCCGCACCTCGTGGAACTGTTCCGGCTCGCCGACACCGCGGGCGTCCTGCCCGATCCGGAGCTCGCCGCCGACCGCATGCGGCGCTTCCTCTCCGTGGCGGTCGGCACCCGCTGACCGGCACCCGCTGACCGGCCCCGCTGACCGGCGTCCGCACCCCCGGGACCGGGCCCGGCACTTCCCCGGAAGGCCGTCCCGCGCCCGAACGGCCGTCCCTCGCCCCGAGGGGCGGCCACCCGCCCTCCCCGCCCCCCGCACGGAAGGATCCCGGCACCGTGACCGGACCCTCGCCCCTGTCGCACGACCCGCGCGTCTCCCGCGACCCGCGCCTGTCGCGGCTCTCGCTCAACCAGATCACCACCAAGCAGTGGACCCTCCCCGAGGCCGTCCGGGGCTGCGTGGACGCCGGCATCCCGGCGATCGGCCTCTGGCGGGACAAGGTCGCCGACACCGGCGTCGCCCGCTCCGCGAAACTCTGCCGGGACGCCGGCCTCGCCGTCAGCAGCCTCTGCCGCGGCGGCTTCCTCACCGCCACCGACCCCCACGAGCGGCGCGCCGCCCTCGCCGACAACCTCCAGGCCGTCGAGGAAGCCGCCGAACTCGGCACCGACACCCTGGTCATGGTCGTCGGCGGCCTGCCCGCCGGCAGCCGCGACCTCGCCGGCGCCCGTACCGCCGTCGCCGACATGATCGCCGAACTCGCGCCCCACGCAGGGGACTTCGGTGTCCGACTCGCCCTCGAACCGCTGCACCCGATGTTCTGCGCCGACCGGGCCGTCCTCTCCACCCTCGGCCAGGCCCTCGACCTCGCCGAACCGCACCCCGCGACCCAGGTCGGCGTGGTCGTCGACAGCTACCACGTCTGGTGGGACCCCCAGCTCCCCGCCCAGATCGAACGCGCCGGCCGGACCGGACGGATCGCCTCCTACCAGGTCTGCGACTGGACCCTGCCGCTCCCCGCCGACGCCCTGCTCGGCCGCGGCCACGTCGGCGACGGCCACATCGACTTCCGCACCCTCACCGACCAGGTCACCGCCGCCGGCCACACCGGCTGGATCGAGGTCGAGATCTTCAACCAGCAGATCTGGGACACCCCCGGCGAGCAGACCCTGCAGACCCTCGTCGAACGCCACCTCGCCCACGTGGCCCGACCGTGAGAGTCCTCCTCGCGCCCGACTCCTTCAAAGGCACCGTCACCGCCGCCGACGCCGCCCGGGCCCTGGCCGACGGCTGGCACTCCGTCCGCCCCGACGACGACCTCCTGCCCCTGCCGATGGCCGACGGCGGCGAAGGCACCCTCGACGCGGTGACCGCCGCCCACCCCGCCGCCACCGTTCACGACGTCCCCCGCTGCACCGGACCGGACGGCACGCCCGTCACCGGCCGCTACGCCCTCCTCCCGGACGGCACCGCCCTCGTCGAGCTCGCCACCGCCAGCGGCCTCCCCCTCCTCGACGGCAGGCTCGCCCCCCTCACCGCCACCACCCGCGGAACCGGCGAGGCCATCGCCGCCGCCCTGGACGCCGGCGCCACCGCACTGACCGTGGCTCTCGGCGGCTCCGCCTCCACCGACGGCGGGGCCGGACTCCTCGCCGCCCTCGGGCTGCGCGTCACCGCCCGCTCCGGAGCCCGACTGCCCGACGGCGGCGGCGCCCTCGCCACCGCCGGACACCTCGACACCCGGCGACTGCGCCCCGCCCCGCCCGGCGGTGTCCGCCTGCTCACCGACGTCACCAACCCGCTGCTCGGCCCGCACGGGGCAGCAGCCGTCTACGGGCCGCAGAAAGGCGCCGGACCGGCCGAGACCGCCCTCCTGGAACGCGGCCTGCGCCGGTACGCCGACCTCCTCGGCGGCGACCCCGACCGGCCGGGGGCCGGCGCCGCAGGCGGCACCGCGTACGGGCTCGCCACCGTCTGGAACGCCCGCATCGAGCCCGGCGCGGCGGCTCTCGCGGACCTCCTCGGGCTCGACGCCGCCCTCGCCGCGGCCGACCTCGTCATCACCGGCGAGGGCCGCTTCGACGCCACCAGCCTGCTCGGCAAGGCGGTGGGGGAGGTGATCACCCGCGCCGATCGCGCCGCCGTCCCCGTCCGCGTGGTCGCCGGCGACTCCACCGACGCCCGCGCGCTCACCCTGGTCTCGCTCGCCGGCTCCACCACCGACGCCTGCCGCCGGGCCACCCACTGGCTGCACCGGGCCGGCGCGCACCTGGCCCGTTCCGCCGGTGCGGCAGGCGGTTGAAGCGGTCACCGCGCCCGCTGCGTACGTGCCCCGGGGGACCAGGCCCGGAGCGCCGGGCCCGCGGCCCCTCCCGACACCGACCGCGCCGCCGGGGCGGTCGGCGTCGGATCCACGCCCGCGCCGGCGCCCGGCCCGCCCTCGGAGACACCGGTGACCCGGCCAACTGGTCTGCCCTCGAAGGGATCCGGCTCCACCCGTCGCTCTCCGAGGCCCACGACTGCGTCGAGGCCGACACCCGCTCGCGCTCGCCGAAGGCCGCCACGTCGAGGCCGGGGAGCGGGGCCGAACAGCTCTCCGGCAGGCGTTCTCGGGCGACGGCTCGTCGGCGCAGGCGTCGTTGCCGGCCGTGGAGGGCTGTGGGCGACTGTGGGGGATTCCGACCCCGTCGGTCGCGAAGTTCCTTATCAATCAAGCCAGTTGATCGGTGGTGCACCGACGATCCCGGTGATGTCCTCCACCCGGACCGGGACCGTTCGGAGGTGCGGCGGATCGCTGACGGTCACTTCGGTCCGCGCGCTCGACGCCCCTCGGTCACTCGTCGGCGGGCGAGCAGTCCAGACAGACCGGCCGTCCGCCCTCCTCGCCCGCGAAGCGGCTTCGGTGGTGGACCATGAAGCACCGCGAACACGTGAACTCGTCCCCTTGTACGGGCACCACCCGGACCGTGAGCTCCTCCCCGGAGAGATCGGCCCCCGGCAGTTCCACGGACTCCGCCTCCTCCGACACGTCGACGTCGGACGCGTTGCTCGACCGGGCGGCACGCTGCCTCTTGAGCTCCTCGACGCTTTCCACCTCCTCCTCGTCACTGTTCGTACGCGGGGCGTCGTAGTCGGTTGCCACTGCTGCACCTTCCGTCACGTCGGGGCCGGCACAAGCGGACACCGGTTCTGGGTTTGCGACGCCATCACTATGGACCCTCGTACGGATCTCAGCCACTGGAGTCCCGCGTGTTGGCCGCGAATGCGCTCTTTCGCGGCGTCCGGACCGCCGGCCGGCCGCCTTCGCCGGTTCCCCCGCCACGGCTTCGGGTCGACCGGGGGCCGGCGGGCCCGCAGCTCCGTGACGCGACGTGCAACTCGACTGTGGGGCGGCGTATTCGAGTTGGCCGTGTGGGATCCGGCGGGCGAGGTGGTGGCCGCGGGTGAGTCGGGCGCCGCCGAGCAGGGCTCTCCGGTGCCGCCGGGGGTGGGGTTGCCGGTGTGCCGCATCCGGTCGAGGGGGCCGATGATGCCGCTGTGGGGGACGATGCCCGCAAGAAGATATACGATGACCTATCTCATCCACTATGCTGCGTCGCGTGCCCAACTCCGAGCCCGTACACACGACGACGGCCGACCGAGCGCCGCAAGGAGTGGTCGTCACCGTCGCCGGTGAGATCGCACCGGACGCCCTCGGCGCGGTGCTCCCCCGCGAACACCTCCTGGGGGACTTCACCTCCCCGGCCGGCCGCGCGAGCCGCCGACCGCCCTACCGGACGCAGTTCTACCGGGCCCCGCTGACCATGGCCTCGCTCGGCGAGATCGCCCTGGGCGCCCCCAACCGGGACAACCTGCTGCTCGACGACCGGGACGTGGCGGTGGCCGAGGCCGCGGCCCTCCGCCGCGCCGGCGGCGGCACCCTGGTGGACGTCACCACCCCCGATCTCGGCCGCGACCCGGCCGGGCTCCGCCGCATCGCCGAGGCGGCGGGCCTGCACGTCGTCATGGGAGCCGGGCGCCACCACCCCGCGCGTACCGACGGGTCCCGCGACGCCGAGCCCCTCGTCGAGGAGATCGTCCGGGACCTCACCGAGGGCGTGGACGGCGTGCGGGCGGGCGTCATCGGCGCGTTGGCCGCGCTCGACCCCGCCGACGCCGCCGAGCGCGCCGTCCTGGTGGCGGCCGCGCGGGCGTCGGCGGCCACGGGCGCACCGGTCTCGCTCACCCGCTCCGCGGACCCCGTCGTCCAGCAGCGCGTGCTCGACCTGCTGGCCGAGGAGGGCGCGGACCTCGCACGGGTCGCGGTGGGCCACTGCGATCCGCTGTCGCCCCACCCCGACGACCTCGAACCGCTGCTCGCGCGCGGGGTGTTCGTCCAGTTCGACCGGCTCGGTCTGCTGCCCTCGGTGTACAGCGTGTCCGACGACCAGGACGTCGCCGCCGCGGTGCTCGACCTCGCCCGCCGGGGCCGGGCCGGGCAGGTGCTGCTGTCGCAGGGCGTCTGCGCCAAGGCGCAGCTGCTCGCCCACGGGGGCGGCGGATACGGCTTCGTCCTGCGGCAGTTCGCGCCGTACCTGCGGATGGTCGGCGCCGACGACGCTCTCGTGGAGACCCTCACCGTGCGGAACCCCCGCCGCTTCCTCACCACCCCGGCCCGGAGGGCAGACTCGTGAGCCGCTACCCCTTCGAGATTCCCGACCTCGCCGGCCGGGTCCTCACCGTCGCCGGGCCCGTCGACCCGTCGGTGCTCGGCACCACGCTCATGCACGAACACCTCTTCGTGGACCTGCGGCGCCCGCCCGGCGCCCGGCGGCCGGGCGAGGACGCCCCGGAGGCCGCCGAGCCGCTCACCCTCGCCAACCTCGCCCGCACCCGGCACGGGGCGCCGAACGCCGACAACGACGTCCTGGACGACCCGGAGGAGATCCTCCCCGAGGTGCTGGCCTTCGCCGAGGCCGGCGGGTCCACCATCGTCGAGGTCTCCCCGATCGGCCTGGGGCGGGACCCGCTCGCGCTGCTGCGGCTGTCGCGCGCCGCCGGGCTCCACGTCGTCATGGGCGGTGGCTGGTACACCACGGCCTTCCACCCGGCCGACATGGCCGCTCGCACCGTCGACGAACTCGCCGACGTCCTCGTGCGGGACGTCGTGCTCGGGGCCGACGGCACCGGCGTCCGCTCGGGCGTCATCGGTGAGATCGGCGCGGAGAGCGTGCCGCTGACCGACGGCGAGCTCAAGAGCGTGCGCGCGAGCGGACGCGCCTCCAGGATCACCGGAGCCCCCGTGACCTTCCACGTCGGCGGTGTCGGCGAGGACAGGTTCCGGGTGCTCGACATCCTGGAGGAGGAGGGCGTGGCGCCGTCGAACGTGGTGCTGGGCCACGCGGCGGACGTCCTCGCGGACCCGGCCTTCGGTGAACGGCTGCTCGCCCGGGGCGTGTTCGTCGAGTTCGACTTCCTGGCCTCGCCCGGCAGCCCGTGGGGGCACCTCGTCCTGATGAGCGATCACAAGACCGCGCGCGGGATCGCCGGCCTCGTCGACCGGGGCCACGCGGGGCAGATCGTCCTCGGCCACGACGTGTGCCAGAAGATCCAGCTGAAGAAGTACGGCGGCAAGGGGTTCGACTACATCCCGCGCCACTTCCTGCCCGCGCTCCGCAGGCTGGGGGTGGGGGAGGAGGCCCTCCACGCGATCATGGTCGACAATCCGGCCCGCGCGCTCGCCTTCGCGAAACCGCAGTGAGCGGGGCCGGGACCGGGGGCCCGGGGGCCCGGGGTCGACCACCGGCCCCGGGGAGTCCCCCGTCCCCCCGCCGTCGGGCGCCCCGGGCGGGCGGATCAGGCGGGGAGGCGGAAGAAGGTGCGGTAGAGGGGGAGTTGCTGGTCCAGCATGTGGATGCCGGGGTGGGTGGGACGGCCGAGAGCGGCGGCGGCCCGCAGGAGCGGCGTCTCGGCGGGGGTCATGATGATGTCGGCGACGAGCGCGGTCGGGGGGAGCAGCGCCGGGTCGAACGGGAGGGGGTCGGCCGGGTCGAGGCCGAGCGGGGTGGCGTTGACGGCGAGGTCCGTGGACGCGCCCACGGCGGCGGCCGCGGCGACGCGGTCGGGCCACCGGGCGCCGAGCCGCTGCAGGAGGGCGTCGAGGCGGCCCCGGTCCGGATCGGTGACGGTGAGCGAGGCCGCTCCCCCGGAGAGCAGGGCGGCGGCGATGGCGAGCCCCGCGCCGCCGGCGCCGGCCAGGGCGACGCGGAGCCCGACGGGGTCGTGACCCCGGGCGGCGAGGCCGCGGACGAACCCCGCACCGTCGAAGTTGTCGCCGTACCAGCGGCCGTCCGGCTCCCGGCGCAGGGCGTTGGTGCTGCCCAGGAGGGTGGCGGTGTCGCTGAGTTCGTCGGCGTGCGCGCACATCGCCAGCTTGTGCGGGACGGTCACCAGCAGCCCGTCGAGGTTGGCCGTCGCCTTGAGCCCGCGCACGACGTCGTCGAGCCGGTCCGCCGGGGCGTGCACGGGGACGAGCACGGCGTCCACGCCGCTCTCGGCGAAGAGCGGGTTGAGCAGGGCGGGCGCCTTGGCCTGGGCGATCGGGTCGCCGAGGACGGCGAACAGCCGGGTGCGGCCGGAGATCGGCACGTCAGACCCCCTCGGCGCGGGCGCGCGGCATGGCGTCCAGGGTGCGGGCGACGAGCGGTTCGGGGACGTCGCGGACGAGTTCGGCGCCGTGCGGGCCGTCGAGGACGAACGAGAGGCCGTCGACGGCCTTCTTGTCCAGCCGCATCAGGGCGATCAGTTCGCCGGTGACGACCTCCGGCGGCAGGGCGGTGGGCAGCCCGTAGTGGGCGACCACGTCGTGGTGCTCGGCGACCCGTTCGGGGCGGATCCGCCCGAGCGCGCCGGCCAGCCGGCCCGCGAAGACCGTGCCGACGGCGACCGCCTCGCCGTGCCGCAGCCGGAAGTCGGTGGCGCGTTCGAGGGCGTGGCCCAGGGTGTGGCCGTAGTTGAGGATGTGCCGCAGCCCGGCGTCGCGTTCGTCGGCGGCCACCACGGCGGCCTTCCGGGCGATGCTCGCGGCGATCTGTTCCTCCAGCGGCAGGTGGCGCAGGTCCCCGGCGCCGATGAAGTGGCAACGGGCGATCTCCCCGTAGCCGTTGATCCGTTCGCGCGGGGGCAGGGTGGCGAGGTAGTCAGTGTCGCAGAGGACGGCGGAGGGCTGCCAGTAGGCGCCCACGAGGTTCTTGCCCTCCGGGAGGTTGACGGCGGTCTTGCCGCCGACGCTGGCGTCGACCTGGGCCAGCAGCGACGTGGGCAGGTGCACCACGGGCACGCCCCGGTGGTAGAGCGCGGCGGCGAGCCCGACCGCGTCCGTCGTGGTGCCGCCGCCGCAGGAGACGACGGCGTCCGCCCGGCCCAGGCCGAACGCGGTGAAGCGGCTGCACAGTTCGGCGACCCAGGCGAGGGACTTGCCCTCCTCGCCGTCCTTCGCGGCGATCACCAGGGTGTCGAGACCGGTGTCGGGCAGCCACTCGGGGGGCCGGGCGCTCACCACGGCGACCCGGCGGGCGCCGATCCCCGCGAGGACGCCGGCCAGCCGGTGGCGGGCGCCGGGGCCGATGAGGACCGGGTAGCCGCGTTCGCCCAGCTCCACGTCGATGCGCCGCAGCCCGCCGTCCTCGCGGACCCGGCCGCCGTGGGTGCCGGGCGTGCCGTGGGCGCCGGGGGCGCCCGGGTCAGCCCCCGGGTCCGTGTCCGGGTGCGGGCGGTCCGCCGTCCCTGTCGTGGTCAACTCGGCTCTCCCAGTGGTTGTCGGCGCGCCAGCGCGACGGCGCCGTGCAGTGAGGACAGCCCGCCGAGCGCGGCGGGGCGGATCGCGGGGGCGGGGCCGCCCGGGCGGGCCAGTGCGGCGGCGTGGGCCTCCACCCGCGCGGCGAAGCCGGGCAGTCCGTCGGCGAAACCGCCGCCCACCACGGTCAGTTCGGGGTGGAACAGCTCGGCGAGCGACACGGCCGCCGCCGCCAGTGCGGAGCACGTCTCCTCGACGGCCTCCTCCGCCCAGGGCTCGCCCCCGGCGAGCGCGGCCCGCAGCTCGGCGAACCCGACGGGCGCGCCGCGCAGCAGCGCCGCGCGCCGCAGGGTGGCGGGACCGGAGGCGGTGGCCTGGAGGCAGCCGTGGCGCCCGCAGTCGCAGCGCGGACCCCCGCGGTCGACGATCAGGTGCCCCGCCTCGCAGGATCCGCGCGACGGCCCGGGCAGGGGCGCGCCCCGGTGGACGACGCCGCCGCCGACGCCCGTCCCGACGCCCAGGTAGACGAGGTGGTCGCGCCCGGCGTGCACGGCCTCGGCGAGCGCGGCGAGGTCGCCGTCGTCCGCCCAGCCGACGGTGGCGGCGGGGAAGAGCTCCCGCAGGGCCGGGGCGAGGCCGAAGTCCTCCCAGCCGGGGCGTCCCGGCCAGGCGAGGACCCGGCCGTCCGGACCGACGGTGGCGGGCATCGCGACCCCGACCGCGGTGAAGTCGCCGCCCCACCGCTCGCGCAGCCGGGCGACCGCGTCGGCCAGCGCGGCCCAGTCGGCGGCAGCCCCCCGCGCCTCGGGCCAGGGCAGGACGGCCTCCTCCGTGCGGACCGGCCCGCCGGGCGCGCCGCCCTCGGCGCGCAGCGCCACCTTCGTCCCGCCGACGTCGATGCCGAGCAGGCCCCGGGCGGCGGTCGCGGCGCCCATCAGGACTCCGGCACCTTGGCCAGCAGCGCCTGGGCGGCGAGACGGTAGCCGAGCGAGCCGAGGCCGACGATCACGCCCGAGGCGAGCGGCGCCAGCACCGACTCGTGCCGGAAGGTCTCGCGCGCCCAGACGTTCGACAGGTGCACCTCGACGAAGGGCCGCGGGTAGGCGGCCAGCGCGTCGCGCAGGCTCCAGCCGGCGATCATCAGCGCGCCCGGGTTCACGATCGCCCCGACGGTGTCGTACGAGTCCTGCACCGCCTCGATCAGCTGTCCCTCGGACTCGCGCTGGACGGAGGTGACCTTCCAGCCCCGGCCGGCCACCTCGGCGGCCACGGCCGCCTCGATGTCCGCCAGGGTGTCGGTGCCGTAGACCTCCGGCTCGCGGCGGCCGAGAATCCCGAGATTGGGACCGTTCAGCAATAGCAGTTCGCTCATATTCCGGTTATAGCAGTGTGTGCCTCACCGGAACGCGGAACCCGGTCCCCGTGATGCAGGACAAGGGCTTTGTAGGGGGGTGTGTAGGGGAGGTGACGGGCTCGCTTTTCCTGGGTTAGCGTGCCGTTCCACGGTCCCCCCGAAACGAAAGGCTGCGCGGAATTATGAGCGCCAAAGGACGTCCGGCCCCGGAGTTCCCGGTCTGGCCGCAGTTTGACGAGGCCGAGCGCGAAGGACTGATCAGGGCCCTGGAGCAGGGCCAGTGGTGGCGCATGGGCGGCAAGGAGGTCGACACCTTCGAGCAGGAGTTCGCCGACTACCACGGTGCCGAGCGCGCGCTCGCCGTCACCAACGGCACCCACGCGCTGGAGGTCGCCCTCCAGGTGCTGGGCGTGGGCCCGGGCAGCGAGGTCATCGTGCCCGCCTTCACCTTCATCTCCTCCTCGCAGGCCGCCCAGCGGCTCGGCGCCGTCGCGGTGCCGGTCGACGTCGACCTCGACACCTACAACCTGAGCCCCGAGGCGGCGGCCGCCGCGATCACCCCGCGGACCCGGGCGATCATGCCCGTCCACATCGCCGGCCAGATCGCCGACATGGACGCCCTCGGCAAGCTGTCCGCCGACACCGGCGTGCCGATCGTGCAGGACGCCGCGCACGCCCACGGCGCCCGCTGGCAGGGCCGTCGGGTCGGCGAGCTCGGCTCCATCGCCGCGTTCAGCTTCCAGAACGGCAAGCTGATGACGGCCGGCGAGGGCGGCGCCGTCACCTTCCCCGAGACCGCGCAGTACGAGGAGGCGTTCCTGCGGCACAGCTGCGGCCGGCCCCCGACGGACCGGAAGTACTTCCACCAGACCTCCGGCTCCAACTTCCGGCTGAACGAGTTCTCCGCGAGCGTGCTGCGCGCCCAGCTCGCCCGCCTCGACGGCCAGATCGCCGTCCGGGAGGAGCGCTCCAAGCTGCTCAGGAGCCTGCTGGAGGAGATCCCCGGCGTGGTGCCGCAGGGCCGCGACGAGCGCGCCGACCGCGTCCCGCACTACATGGCGATGTTCCGGGTGCCCGGCCTGAGCGAGGAGCGGCGCGACGCGCTGGTGGACGACCTGATCGCCCGCGGCCTGCCCGCCTTCGTCGTCTTCCGCGCGATCTACCGCTCGGACGGCTTCTGGGAGACGGCCGCGCCCGACTTCACCGTCGACGAGCTGGCCCGGGCCTGCCCCAACAGCGAGGCGCTCACCACCGAGGGCATCTGGCTGCACCACCGCACCCTGCTCGCCGGGGAGCAGCAGATCGAGGACGCCGCCCAGATCATCTCCGACGCCCTGGCCGCGGTGTGAGCGCGGCACCGCGGGATCCGGGAGCGCCGGTGCGGGTGGCCGTCGTCGGCCTCGGCTGGGCGGGCCGCACGATCTGGCTGCCCCGCCTGGCGGCGCACCCGGCGTTCCGGGTCACCGCCGTCGTCGAGCCGGGCCCCGTCGCGGCGGAGCACGTCCCGGAGGGCGCCGAACTCCTCGCCGACGCCGACCTGCTCGGCCCGGACGTGGACCTCGCCGTCGTCGCGGTGCCCAACCACCTGCACACCCCGGTCGCCGAACGGCTGCTGGCCCGCGGCATCCCGGTGTTCCTGGAGAAGCCGGTCTGCCTCAGCGCCGCCGAGGCCGACCGGCTGGCCGCCGCCGAGCGGGCGGGCGGGGCCGTCCTGCTGGCGGGCAGCGCCGCCCGCTACCGGGAGGACGTCTCCGCCCTCATCGAGGTGGCGGCGGAGATCGGCCCGATCCGCCACGTGGACCTCGCGTGGGTCCGCGCCAGCGGCGTCCCCGACGCCGGCGGCTGGTTCACCAGCCGCCGGCACTCCGGGGGCGGCGCGCTGGTCGACCTCGGCTGGCACCTGCTCGACACCGCCGCGACCGTGCTCGGCGGCCCGGTCCGGTTCCTGGACGTGCTCGGCTCGGTCTCCGCCGACTTCGTCAACGACGGCGCGCGGAGCGCCGGCTGGCGCGGCACGGAGGGACCGGACGGCGAGGGCGACGTCGAGGACACCGCCCGGGGCTTCCTCACCACCGACACCGGTGTCTCGGTGGCGGTACGGGCGAGCTGGGCCTCGCACGAGCCCGTCGACACCACCCGGATCACCGTGGAGGGAGCCACCGGCTCCGCCACCCTGGTCTGCACCTTCGGTTTCAGCCCCAACCGCCGCGTCCCGCGGCTCACCCGGACCCGCGACGGCGTCACCACCGACGTCCCGCTGCACGGCGAGTCCGTCGGCGCCGAGTACGTGCGCCAGCTCGACGCCCTGCCCGCCCTGCTCGCCGACCCGGCCTCGCGCGGCGCGGCCGTGACCCAGGCCCACTACACGATCTCGGTCATCGAACGGCTCTACGCGGGGGCCCGCGCCCCGCGGCCGCGGCTCGCCGACGAGGCCACCGCGCTCGCCGTCTGACCGGCGCCGAGCGGCCGGCACCGGTCCGCCGACACCGAGCGGCCGGCACCGGTCCGCCGGCACCGACCCACCGGAGCCGCCCCACGCCCCGGCCCCCGGGGGCCGTGCCCACCCCGCCGGTCCGCGCGGGCCGGGGCGTCAGGCCCGGTCACCCGTCCGGGCCGCCCACTTCCCATGGAGACCCCATGCCGAGCAACCAGCCCGCAGCCACCGCCCCCGACGCCCGCGCGCTCGCCGCGTTCTCCCCGGTCCGCGCGGTGGTCTTCGACCTCGACGGCGTCATCGTCGACAGCTTCGACGTGATGCGCCGGGCGTTCCTGACCGCCTACGACGAGGTGGTCGGCGACGGCCGGCCGCCGTTCGAGGAGTACTGCCGCCACCTGGGCCGCTACTTCCCCGACATCATGCGCATCATGGGGCTGCCCCTCGAACTGGAGGAGCCCTTCGTCCGGGAGAGTTATCGCCTCGCCCACCAGGTCACCGTGCACGAGGGAGTGCGCGAGCTGCTCGCCGAACTCAACCGGCGCGGCATCCGGCTGGCGGTGGCCACCGGGAAGAGCGGCCCCCGGGCCCGCTCGCTGCTCGACCAGCTCGGCCTGCTGCACCACTTCGACCACGTGCTCGGCTCCGACGAGGTCGCCCGGGCCAAGCCCGCCCCCGACATCGTGCTGCGCGCCCTGGAACTGCTGCGCCTCCCGGCCGGGCAGGCCGTCATGATCGGTGACGCCGTGACCGACCTGGCGAGCGCCCGGGGCGCCGGGGTCGGCGCGATAGCCGCCCTGTGGGGGGAGACCGACGAGCCGGCGCTCCTCGCGGAGCGGCCCGACGCCGTGCTGCGCCGCCCCGACGAACTGCTCGCCCTACTGCCCGAACCCGCCCCGGCCCACTGACACCCGCCCACTGACACCCGCCCGCTGGCACCCGCCCGCTGGCACCCGCCCGCTGGCACCCGCCCAATGGCCTCGGCCCACCGACCCCGGCCCGACGGGGCGGGTCCCCGGTGAGCAGGCCCGCAGAACAGACCCCGCCGAGCCCGTCCGCCGGACTCGGCCGCCGGACCCGGCGCCCGCCGAGCGCCGGACCCGCCGGACCCGGAACCCCTCCGGGTCCGGTCCGCCGACCGGCGGTCCGTCCACCGGTCCCGGCGGGGCCCGGCCGACGGTGGCCCGTCCTCGTCCCCGTCCCCGGCCGGGCCCCGCCGAGGCTCCCTCCCGGCCCGGACCGCCCACCCGCCCCGCCGAGCGCAGGCTCGGCGGGGCGGCGTCGTTCCCGGCCACCCGGCCACCCGGCCACCCGCAGCCCCGCGGCCCGCCTCCGCCGCCGTCCCCCGGTGCCCCCCGCCGTCCCCCGGCGCCCGCCTACGCCCGCCCGCCGCCCGCGTGGCCGCTGCGAATAGGGACCGTATAGGGGGTCGGATAGGGGCGGCCCGAGGCCCCCGCCGGACGAGACTGTGACGGGCGGGAATTCGCGTACGGCCTCCCAGGACCGGCCGCGCGGCAATTCACCGCCCCCCTTTTCCGAGAAGTAATCCGGCTTTCGTCAGCCCGCCCGTTCCGCCCGGCGGAAAACGGAAATCCCCGCACCATTCCCGGCCCCGTCCGGCCGGAACACACCGGGGTACCCGCACCCGACCGACCCGACGTAAGGAAGTGACGGCATGTTGCGCACCGAGCTGATCCGGCCGCTGCCCGAACTGCTGGCCGAGCACGCCCGCGACAGCTCGGACAAGACCGCGTTCCGCGACGCGGTCCGAGGCGTGACCTACGCCGAGCTCCACGACCGCACCGGCCGGATCGCCGGACACCTCGCCGACCTGCGCCTCCAACCGGGCGACCGGGCGGCGATCCTGCTCGGCAACAGCGTCGAGGTCGTGGAGAGCTACTTCGGCGTGCTCCGGGCCGGTGCCATCGCCGTCCCGCTCAACCCGCACGCCACCGAGACCGAGCTCGCCCACCTCCTCGACGACAGCGGCGCCCGCGTGGTGATCACCGACGCGGCCCGGGCCGGCGCCCTGGAGGCCCTCGCGCGCGGCCGGGCCGACCTGCGGGTGATCGTGACCGGCGACGGCCCCGTCCCGGCCGGCGCCCTCTCCTTCGAGACCCTCGCCACCACCGCGCCCGCCACCCCCGCGCGCGACGACCTCGGGCTGGACGACCCCGCCTGGATGCTCTACACCTCCGGCACCACCGGCCGCCCCAAGGGCGTCCTCTCCACCCAGCGCAACTGCCTCTGGTCGGTCGCCGCCTGCTACGTGCCCGTGCCCGGCCTCAGCGCCGAGGACCGGGTGGTGTGGCCGCTGCCGCTCTTCCACAGCCTCTCCCACATCGCGTGCGTGCTGAGCGTCACCGCGGTCGGCGCCACCGCCCGCATCCTCGACGGGTTCGCCGCGCAGGACGTCCTGGAGGCCGTGCGCGAGGAGTCCGCGACCTTCCTGGCGGGCGTGCCCACCATGTACCAGCAACTGGTGCGCGCCGCCCGCGAGGACGGCTTCTCCGCGCCGGCCCTGCGGATGTGCCTGGTCGGCGGCGCCATGACGACCGCCGCGCTGCGCCGCTCCTTCGAGGAGGCGTTCGGCGCGCCGCTCATCGACGCCTACGGGTCCACCGAGACCTGCGGCTCGATCACCGTCAACTGGCCCACCGGCGCCCGGGTCGAGGGCTCCTGCGGCCTGCCCGTGCCCGGCCTCGGCGTGCGGCTCGTCGACGTCGAGACCGGCCTCGACGCCGCCGACGGCGAGGAGGGCGAGGTCTGGGTGCGCGGCCCGAGCGTCATGCTCGGCTACCACAACCAGCCCGAGGCCACCGAGCAGGCGCTGCGCGGCGGTTGGTACCACACCGGAGACCTCGCCCGCCGCGACGAATCCGGCTACTTCACCATCACCGGCCGGATCAAGGAACTCATCATCCGCGGCGGGGAGAACATCCACCCGGCCGAGGTCGAGGAGGTGCTGCGGGGCGTCGCCGGTGTCGCGGACGTCGCCGTCGTCGGCAAGCCCCACGAGGTACTGGGCGAGGTCCCGGTGGCCTTCCTGGTGCCCGGCCCCGGCGGCCTCGACCCGGAGGCCCTGCTGGCCGCCTGCCGCGAACGGCTCTCGTACTTCAAGGTCCCCGAGGAGCTGTACGAGACCGACCGCATCCCGCGGACCGCCTCCGGCAAGATCACCCGTCACGTCCTGCTCGACGCGCCCGCCCGGCTCCGGGCCGCCGGCGGCAGCCACTACGAGCACCTGTTCCGCGTCGACTGGCTGCCGCTCTCCTCCGTCCCCGGTGCCCGCCCGGCCACCAGCACCTGGGCCGTGCTCGGCACGGACGGCTTCGGCCTGGGCGACGCCCTCGGCGCCGGCGCCGCGCACCGCGACCCCGCCTCGCTGGCTGCCGCCGACCCGCTCCCCGACGTCGCCCTGCTCGGCTGCGGCGCGGGCCTGCGCAAGCCCGGTCCGCTCGCCGCCGACGTCGAGGACGCCGTGCGGCGGCTCGACCGGCAGCTCGAAGCCTGGCTCGCCGAGGAGCGGCTGTCCGACACCCGGCTCGTCGTCGTCACCCGCGGCGCCGTCGCCGACGGCGCCACCGACCTCGTCCAGGCCCCGCTCTGGGGCGTGGTCCGCGCCGCCCAGGCCGAGCACCCCGGCCGGTTCGTCCTCGTCGACCTCGACGCAGAGGAGACCGCCGCCGCCGCGCTGGCCGACGCCGTCGCCTCCGGCGAGCCGCAACTCGTCATCCGCTCCGGAGTCCCGCTGAGGCCGCGCGCCGCCCGGGTGTCGGCCGCGCTCGCCCACGGCGAGCCCCCGGCCCGCTTCGACCCGCGCCGTGCCGTGCTGGTCACCGGTGCCGACGGGGCGACCGCCGCCGCCGTCGCCCGCCACCTCGTCTCCGGGCGGGGCGTGCGCCGCGTCCTGCTGACCAGCACCCACGGCCCCGACGACCGGGCCGCCGCCGAACTCGCCGCCCGGCTCACCGAATCGGGCGCCGACGTCACCCTCACCGCCGTCGACCCCGCCGACCGCGACGCCCTCGCCGCCTACGTCGCGGCCCCCGGCGTCCGCTTCAACGCCGTCGTCCACACCCCCGGCGCCGCGTTCCCCGGGCTCGCGGCCACCCTCGCCGCGGCGATCAACCTGCACGACCTGACCGCCGCCGCGGACCTCTCCGCCTTCGTGGTGTACACGCCCGCCGCCGGCCTGCTCGGCGCGCCCGGCGCCGACGGGGAGGCCGCCGCGGCGGCGTTCCTCGACGCGCTCGTCCGCCACCGGGTCCAGCGCGGCCTGCCCGGCCTCGCCCTCGGCACCGGTCCCGCCGACGGCGACGGGCGGACCGTGCCGCCGGGCCTCGGCCGGCTCACCGCCCAGGAGAGCGCGGCGGCGTTCGACGCCGCCCACCTGGCCGACCACACCTCGCTCCTGCTGCTCCGGCTCGACGCGGAGGGGCTGGACGCCCTCGCCCCGCCGGACGTTCCGGCCCTGCTGCGCGACCTCATCGACGCCCCGGCCGGTCCGCGCACCCCCGACAGCGCGACCGCCGCCGCACTGCGCCGCCGCCTGTCCGGCCGGTCCGCCGCCGACCGGCAGCGGGACCTGCTCGACCTCGTTCTCGCGGAGACCGCCCAGCTCGCCTCCGACCGCCCGGACGCGATCCGGCCCGACGGCCCGTTCAAGGACCTCGGTTTCACCTCCGCCACCGCCGTCGACCTGCGCGGGCGTCTCACCGCGGCCACCGGCCTGCGGCTCCCCGCCACCCTCGCCTTCGACCACCCCACCCCGACCGCCGTCGCGGCCTTCCTCCTCACCGTGCTGACCGGCAAGCCCGCCGCCGCCCGGCCCGTCCCCGTGCCGCGCACCGCGCCGCCGGCCGACGACCCCGTCGTCATCGTCGGGGCGGCCTGCCGGCTGCCCGGCGGCGTCGGCTCCCCGGCCGACCTGTGGCGGCTGGTCAGCGAGGGCACCGACGCGATCACCCCGTTCCCCCGTGACCGGGGGTGGGACCTCGACGCCCTCTACGACCCGGACCCGACCGTCCCCGGCACCTCCTACGCGCGCCACGGCGGCTTCCTGCACGACGCCGGCGAGTTCGACGCCGCCTTCTTCGGGATCTCGCCGCGTGAGGCGCTGGCGACGGATCCGCAGCAGCGGTTGCTGCTGGAGACGTCCTGGGAGTTGCTGGAGCGGGCGGGCATCGACCCGACGTCGCTGAAGGGGCAGCCGGTCGGCGTGTACGCCGGTCTGATGTACCACGACTACGCGACCGACCTCGCCGAGGTCCCCGACGGGCTGGAGGGCTACCTCGGCACGGGCAACGCCGGTTCGGTGGCGTCGGGCCGCATCTCCTACACCCTCGGGCTGGAGGGCCCGTCGGTGACGGTGGACACCGCCTGCTCGTCCTCGCTGGTGGCGCTGCACCTGGCGGCGCAGGCGCTGCGCGACGGGGAGTGCACGCTGGCGCTGGCCGGCGGTGTCGCCGTCATGGCCCGGCCCACCTCCTTCGTCGAGTTCTCCCGCCAGCGTGCGCTGTCGGCCGACGGCCGGGCCAGGGCCTACGCGGACGCGGCCGACGGCACCGCCTGGGCCGAGGGCGTGGGCCTGGTGCTGCTGGAGCGGCTGTCGGACGCGCGGCGGCTGGGTCACGAGGTGCTGGCCGTGGTCCGGGGCTCGGCGGTCAATCAGGACGGTGCGTCGAACGGTTTGACGGCGCCCAACGGCCCCTCGCAGGAGCGGGTGATCCTCGCGGCGCTCGCCGACGCCCGGCTGACCGCCGCGGACGTGGACGCGGTGGAGGGTCACGGGACGGGGACGTCGCTGGGTGATCCGATCGAGGCGCAGGCGGTGCTGGCCACGTACGGGCAGGGTCGTCCGGCGGAGCAGCCGGTG
>NZ_JAQYWZ010000931.1:0-25566 GCF_036290945.1 Streptomyces sp. BE303 | reverse complement strand
GGAGATTTTTTTTATGGCTAATGGCACCGTGAAGTGGTTCAACGCGGAAAAGGGCTTCGGCTTCATCGAGCAGGAGGGTGGCGGCCCGGACGTCTTCGCCCACTACTCGAACATCAACGCCAACGGCTTCCGTGAGCTGCTTGAGGGCCAGAAGGTCGAGTTCGACGTCACGCAGGGCCAGAAGGGCCCGCAGGCCGAGAACATTCGCCCGCTGTAGTTCTTCTGCCACGGCACCCGCCCAGCAGCGAGGGGCCCGCACCGAGTACTTGATGCCCGGTGCGGGCCCTTCGGCATTGCGTCACGACGCATCCCGGGCCGTTCGGGCCCTCGGTCCCGCCACCGGCGGCCGTCCCCACGCGAGACGTACGGCGCCGCGTCCGGACCGGCCTCCTCCCGTGACAGTTCACGGTTCGCGGTTCTTCGCTCCCGCCCCCTGCGGTGAGCACCGACCGCAGGCGACGTGCCGCACGGTTCCACCGTCCACGCCCCGCCCGTCACACGCCCGGCCCGATGCCTCGCGGCTTCCGCGTGCGCTGATCAACCGGCTGCCTCGGCGAACGACACGAGAAGGAGCCCGCCCATGACCACGACCCTCGAACACCCCACGACCACCACGGTCGGCGACCTCATGCGACACCCGGAGCTGCAGATCAGCGACGACGTCATGGTCGACACGGCGATGGACATCCTGCGGAGCTCCGGCGCGGACCACCTCCTGGTCCGCGACGAGGACGGTCGCTGCGCCGGGCTGCTGACCCACCTGCACCTGGCGCCCTTCCAGGCCCGCTCCTGGTACACCGAGCGCACCCCGGTGCGCAATATCGTCCTGGACCGCGGCCCGTTCGCCACCGCCGACATGTCGGCCACCACGGCTGCTGCCGCCATGCGCTCCCGCGACCTGACCAGCTGGCCGGTGGTGGACCACGACGGCCACGTCGTCGGCCTGCTCAGCATCTAGCGCCGACGCCGACGCCGACGCGGACGCCGACCGACCCGGACGGGCGGGCGGGGGGTCCTTCGCGCCCCGGGTGGGGCGCAGCGATCCCGCCCCGACCCCCGCTACCGCGCGCGGGGCGCAGCCGGCTCCGGGGCGTGCGGGCCCGGGAGCGTCAGGACCACAGGTGGTCGCCCAGGGCGGTGCCCTCCGGGGCGCCGGGGAGCACGTGGGCGACGGCGGACGCCGTGTGTTCGAGGAACGGATTGAGGGCGTCACGGGTGGCGAGGCGCTCCTGGACGCGGGTGAACTGGCCGGGGTCGCGCATGAAGGCGCAGAAGAGCAGGCCGCGGTCGCCGGGGGCGTCGTCGTAGCTGTAGCCCCGGCGGAGCATGCGGGCCCCGCCGTCCAGCCGGGGGCCGGTGAGGCGGACGTGGGCGGTGGCGGGGATGACGTAGGCACCGTTCGGGTGCTTGGCGTAGAGGTCGGGCTCGTCGTGTTCGGCCGTGCCGGTCAGCGGGGCGCCGTCACCGGCGCGGCGGCCCATCGCGAGGTTCTGATGCTCCTCGGGGAGGGCGGCGAAGGCGGCGGTGTCCATCCGGATCCGTCGGTAGACCAGGACGGTGGCGTTCTCGTGCGGCCCCGGTGGGCCCCAGACCCACTGTCGGGCCGCGTCCTCGTCCGGGTTGGCGCTGCCGTCCTTGAAGCCGAACAGGTTGCGGGGCGTGGCGCCGGGCTCCGTGCCCGGCAGGAAGCCGGACTGCGACCAGCGGGGCGTGGCCCCGGCGGCCCGGGCGGCGGTGGTGGTGAGTTCGCCGACGACGGCGAGCGTCCAGTGGTCGGCGGCGCCGAGCTGGAGCAGCAGGTCGCCGCCGCTGCGCGCCGGGTCGAGGCGGTCGCCGGGGAACGCCGGCAGCTCGGCCAGCCCGGCGGGGACGGCGAGGCCGAGCCGGGCGGCGAGGGCGGGGCCGAGGCCGACCAGCGAGGTGAGCCGGGTGGTGCCGCCGGCCCGTAGCCGCGGGTCGGGTGACGGGCCGGTTCCGGCCGTCGCCGAGGCCAGGGTGCGGGTCCAGGCGGCGAGGAGGGTGCGCAGGGCCTCCCGGTCCGCGGCGGTGGAGCTCGGCGGGAGGTCGAAGGCGACCAGTTTCGTCGCCGCGAGCTGAGGGGACGTCACACCGGACTGCCGGGCGCCGTGGAAGGGGGTCGGCGCCCCGGGCGGCGGGCCGTCGGCTCCGGTGGCGCGGCCCGATGTGCGGTCGCCGTCCGTCAGTTCGCCCGCCGCGGCTCCGACGCCGGCGGCGAGCACCGCACCGGCCGCCAGCAGCGCCCGCCGCCGCCCGAGGCCGGGCGCGGCGATCGGGTTCGACGGCGACGCGTTTCCCGGTTCGGTGGGCATGCGCCCTATTGGAGACGATAGAACACGTGCCATGCAAATCACGTTTCCTGATCGTCTGTCAGCTCTCCGGGTCGGAGCGGCGGCGACCACCCTCGTCCTCGCGGCCGCCCTGTCCGCGGGGTGCTCCTCCGCGGGTCCGGCCTCGGACGACGCAGCACACCCGGCCGGGACCGTGGTCCGCGTGCCGGAGGACTTTCCCACCGTCCAGAAGGCCGTGGACGTCGCGCGCGAGGGTGACACGGTGCTGATCGGCCCGGGGACCTACCGCGAGAGCGTGCGCGTCCCCAAGCGGAACGTCGTGGTGCGCGGGACGGACCGCTCGGCCGTGGTGCTGGACGGCGGGCTCAAGCTGGCCAACGGCATCACCGTCACCGGGCCCGGCTCCGTGGTGGAGAACCTCACCGTCCACGGATACCTGGCCAACGGCGTCCTGTTCACCGGCGTCACGGACGAGAAGCTGCAGCAGCGCGGCGCGGGCGGCTCGGCGTACGACCCGTTGGACACCGCCCGCTTCCCGCCCGTGGAGGGCTTCCGTGCGACCAGGGTGACGTCGTACAACAACGGCCTGTACGGCATCTACGCCTTCGACGCGCGCTCCGGCGTGATCGAGGACTCCTACGCCTCCGGGCACGCCGACTCCGGCATCTACGTCGGCCAGTGCAAGCCCTGCGACACCGTCGTGCGCGGCAACACCGTGGAGCGCAACGCGGTGGGGGTCGAGCTGACCAACGCCTCCGACGGCCTGTCGATCGTGGGCAACCGCGTGGCCGGCAACCGGGTGGGCGTCACGGTCAACTCCAACGACCTGGAGGCGCTGGCCCCGCAGCACGGCGCGGTGATCGCGGGCAACGTGGTCGTCGACAACAACGCCGCCGACACGCCCGAACAGGCCGACGGCGGCTTCGGGATCGGCATCGGGATCGGCGGCGGCACCGCGAACCGGGTGGAGCGCAACCTCGTCCGGGGCAACCGCGCGGCCGGGGTGATCGTCACCGATCCACCGGGCCACCCGGCGACCGGCAACCGGGTCGAGGGCAACCAGGTGGACGGCAACGGCGCCGACCTGGTGCTCGCCTCGGCGGACCCCGGCAACTGCTTCAGCGGCAACCGGCCCGCCACGCAGAGCCCTGACGGTCTGGAGGCCGCGGCGGGCTGCGGAAGCCCGGCGCACGGGCCACTGCCGGCGGGCCGGACAGCGACGGTCCTGGCGCCGCCCGGCGTCCCGTTCAGCCGGGTGCCCGCGCCGCCCGCGCAGCCGTCGCTGCCCGACCCGACGGTGCCGGGCCGCCCGGCGACCGGTCTGCCGGGCGCGGTGGACCCGGGAGCGTACCCGCTTCCGACGGATGCCGGCGTGCTCCCGGCGCAGCCCGCGCGCTGACGGGCGGGCGAAGGGGCGGGAGGCGGGGCGGGAGGCGGGTCGGGGGCCGGCCGGTCAGCCGGTCAGCCAGGGCGCCTCGGGGAGCTTGGCGACGTCGTCGTGTCCGGCGAACTCCACGGTGGTCGGGGTGCCCAGGCCCGGCATCCGCATCGTCACCCGCCTCAGCGTGGCGTCGGCGTCGACCCAGTAGGTCAGGGGCGACCGGCCGCCGTCGGGCGCGGCGCCCTGGGCGCGCGGGCCGGCGAACCGGTCGTGGATCCGGCCGTCCAGGCGGTCGGTGCTGAGCCAGCGCGCCCCGGACTGGGCGAGCAGCAGCGGGTTGTCCGGCCGGTCGGCGCCCAGCTGGACCAGCAGTTGGAGCCCGGCGTCCAGCGGGTCCGCCGTGTAGGTGCGCGGGGACCAGCCCTGCCGGGGGACGCGCTCGGCCTGCTGCCAGGCCGGTCCGTCGGTACCGGCGGGCTCGGGGGCGAGCCCGAGCCCGCCGGCGTCCCAGACGACCAGGCCGTGGTCGAGCGGGCCGCTCGCCCCCGTGACCCGGTAGCGGCCCACGCCCCGGCGGGTGCGGTAGTCCACGACACCCTCGACCCGGACGTCGACGCCCCCGCCCTCGGCGGCGGTGAGCGTCACGGTGACCGGGCCGGCCTGGTAGAGGTTCAGGCGCGACAGGGCCAGCCGGGAGGCCTCGTCGACGGTCACCGCGCGCTCCCCGGTCCCGCCTGCGACGGTCCGGTAGGCGACGACGCCGCCCGCGGCGGTGGCGCACACCACGAGCGCGACCAGGGTCCTGAACCGGAGGGTCCGACGACGTGTCGCGCGGGGGGCGCTCCCGGGCTTCCCGCTGCCCGCCCCGGCGCCCGCCTTCGCGGCTTCCGCCCTTCGGGCCCCTGTCGTCCGGGCCCCTGCGTTCCGGGCCATGCGATCGCCTTCTCTCGTCGGTCGGTCACGACGGTCGGGCGGGTCCACGGACCGGAGTCCGCGGACCCGCCCGACCGGTGCCGGTCCCTCAGGACCGCCGTGCGGGGCGTGCTACTGCTGCCGGGCCCTGCGTCGGCGGGCCAGCAGCACGAGCGCCGCGCCGAGGACGGTCAGCGCACCCGCGCCGGCCACCATCACCGGGATCCCCTCGCTCGCACCGGTGCTGGGCAGGTGCGACCCGGGGGCGGGGACGGGGGCCGGCGGGGCGGGCGGCTTCGTGGCCGGGCTCGGCTGCGTCGGAGCCTGCGTCTGCGTCGGCGTCGCCCCGGTCGGCGTCGGCGTGGGAGTGGGAGTGGGAGTGGGAGTGGGCGTGGGCGTGGGCGTCGCGCTCGGCGTCGGCGTCGGGGTCGGGGCGGGGATCAGCCGGTTGACGGCCGTCACCTCGACCCCGGCGCCGAGGTTCTCGGCGTTCAGCACCAACGGCCCGAACACCGTCACCTCCGGTGGGGCGTAGCCCTCCGGCGGCGCCAGCTCCTGCCAGTAGTAGGTTCCCGGCACACCGCTGCCCTTGCAGATGCCGTCGGCCCCGGTCGTGCAGGGGTCTCCGGCCGCCGTGTCGGGCTTCTCACCGGAACCCTGCAGCCCGTCGGTGCCGTTGGTCTCCTTCCACAGCCGGAACTTCGCGCCCGCCAGCGGCTTGCCGTCCTGGTCGTGCTTGACCAGGCGCAGCGCGCCCTCCTGCTGCCGGAAGCCGAAGTCGAAGGTGTGGTCGTTCTCGCCCGGTCCGCCCGTGGTGAGCGCTCGTTCGGCGTACTGCCCGCCCGCCGGGACGACGCCCTTGGAGTCGACGAACCGGTTGTCGCCGACGTCGGCGTCGGTCGGCACCCACTGGTACAGCGGGCCGCCCTTGGCGTAGTCGGCCGGGTTGTCGAGCCGGACGGTGTACTTCGTGCGCGGCTTGAGGCCACCGGTGACGTTGGAGTCGTCGAAGTAGTACTCGCCGCGCGCCGTGGTCTTCGCGGTGCCGACGAGCTTCCCCGACTCGTCGTACAGGTTGACGGTCGCCGCGGGCACCGGGCGCTGGCCCGGGCGCTGGACGCCGCTGCGCTCGGGGTCGTACCAGACCCGGTTGCCGATCTGGAGCGGGGCCTGGTCGCAGAGCACCTCCAGGTCGCCCATCGAGGCGCCCTTGCCGAACGGGGCGATGGTCCCCGGCGGGTTGAGCCGCAGGCCGAAGAGCGGGTCCTGCTTGCCGTCGCGCTGGACGAACGCGGTGCCGTAGCCGTAGGCGGTGGAGTTGGGGTCGAAGCCGGAGGTCGCGATGGTGTTCTCGACCTTCGACAGTGCCATGCCGGCGAAGGCCGCGTTGTGGTGCGACCCCATCCGGCTGTTGTCGAAGAACCGGGTGCCGCGGGGCGAGAGCCCGCAGCCGTTGTTGGTGTCGAGCACGTACGTGCCGTTCGCCGGGCAGGCCTTGTTCAGGTCGCCGCCGGACAGCACGTTCGCGACGGAGGTCGGCGTGGGCGCGGCCGGCGCGCGGTCGCCGAAGCGGTCGCGGAACGCCAGCAGCATCGAGCCGTCCGTCTCGAACGTGATCTCGCCCAACTCCGGTTCCGGCTGAGCCAGGTAGGCCCCGCAGGCCTGGCCGTTCTGCGAGGTCGGGTAGGTGCCGGTCCACGGGAACCAGCCCGCCCCGTCGCAGGTGCCGCCGCCGACCGTGGAGCCGCGCGGGTAGTCGAGCGGCTGGTTCAGCACCGCCGGTGCGAAGGCGCCGGTGGCCAGGTCGAACGGCAGCACCACCGCGCGCAGGTCGGAGGCCTTGCCGGTCGACTCGCCCGAGCAGACGCCGCCGAGGTAGCCGGTGCCGTCCTGGAGGCCGAGGCCGAACGGCCGCCAGTCCCCGGCCGCGGGGCAGCCCGGGTCGGGGATCGGGTAGGCGGCCTTCGGTGCGGCCGCCGTGGGCCCGGTGGCGTCGTAGCGGTAGAGCTTGCGGTCGTTGAGGTTGACGACGAAGAGGTCCTTGCCGTCGTCGCTGATCTTGATGCCGCCGAGGCTCTCCTTGCCCGGCACCGCCAGGAACGCGTCGTCGGTGCCGCCGCCGTGGACGGTCGAACCGGCGTCCGGGACGGTGGTGAACAGCGAGGTCCGCTTCTGCGCGAGGTCGGTCACGTAGACCGCGCCGGCGCCGCCGGGGCCGTAGTCCGTGGTCCGCTTGGCGACGGCCGAGGAGAACACCCGCCGGTCCGCCCGGTTCCACGCGATGCCGTACAGCGCACCGGTCTCGGCGTTGGTGGCGACGTTGGTGACGTTCACGTCCACGCCGTCCGTGCCGCGGGCGCTGTACGGGAAGGACACCAGCGTGCGCTGCGTCCCGCCCTCCCGCGTGGTCGGCTGGCAGGTCGTGACCAGCGGCGCGTTCTTCTGACAGTAGTCACCGGGGCTCCACAGCCCGGTGGTGTACGCCACGTTCTTGCCGCCGGAGAGGTCGACGAACTCCTCGTTGCTGCTCAGCTGGGTGGGTCCGCCGGCCAGGCCCTGGCGCGAGGCGAAGGCCGGGAACAGCTTGCCCGGCTTCGGATTCACCACCTGGACACGGTACTTGCCGCCGGTGAGCTTGGTCGCGGCCGGCGCCAGCGTCACCGTGCCGTCCGCCGCGGTGGTGCCCTCGATGCCGCCTCCCGCGTCGTCCGTGAGGGTCACCTTCACGCCGGCCAGACCCGGCTCCAGAGCGGGCGTCCAGACCCCGCTCGTGTCCACGGCCCGCACCACGCGGACCGTCACCGTCCCGTCGCCCGCCTGGGGGAAGGCCGCAGGCGCCGCCACCAGCGAGCCCGCGCCGATTCCGACGGCCAGCGCCGCGGCGCCGCCCACCGTGCGGCGGCCGAGCACGCCCGGCCGTCGCCGCTCCGGGCCGCGTACGGCTCCGGGCCTCTGTTCATGTGTCGTGGTCATCCCTGCTCTCATCGTGCGGTCGGGCCTCCGCCCCGGCCTCGCGAGGGAGTTCGCGTGTGGCGGGAAGCCGCTGTTTTTAACGGGAGCTTAAGGGGGTTTCACACAAGTTCGCAGGAGAACCAGGAACTTTGACGAGCCGTCAGGCGTTCCGGTCTGCTGGGTGGTGAAGTCTCGTCAGATGTGTGACAGGACAACGGAGTTACGCCTGGCCACCGGCCGGAACGGCGGTCCTTCCGTGCGGGAGTCCCGTCGGTCCCGGTCCGCCGGACAGGTCCCGCACTCGAACGCGTTGCCAGGCGACGAACTGGGGCACGGGAAGCGCCCGCCGCCCGGATCGCGCCGGGTGCCGTGAACCGCGCGAGGAGCCCGGGGCGGTGTGGCCCGGCAGGGGTCAGGGATCCGGTCCGGGTCCGGTCCGGGTCCGGTCCGGGGCGGACGTGGCGGTGCGGCCGGGGCCACCGCACCCGACCCGGACGGCGACGCCGCGGGGGAGGGGCCCAGGGATTCGTCCCTGCGCGCGGCGCGGCGGGCCGCAGAACCGGCGCGGATAGCGCCGTCACGTGCGGTGGAGCGTCCGCGCGGTGCCGTTGGTCCGATCGGATGGCCGCCCCCGGCACCCCGGCGCGCCGAGCCCTCGGGGGAGCGGAGCGGTACGGGCGACAGGTTAGGTTCGGGCCCGTGACCGGCAACGACGCGGTTCTGGTGTTGGTGGTCGCCACCGCACTGGGATTCGACTTCACCAACGGATTCCATGACACCGGCAACGCCATGGCGACCTCGATCGTCACGGAGGCGCTGCGCCCGCGTGTCGCGGTCGCGCTCTCGGCGGTGCTGAACCTGGTCGGCGCGTTCCTGTCGACCGCGGTCGCCGCGACCATCGCCAGTGGCCTGGTGCAGAGCGGCGACGTGACCCTGGTCGTGGTGTTCGCGGGCCTGGTCGGCAGCATCCTGTGGAACCTGGCCACCTGGTACTTCGGCATCCCGTCCAGTTCCTCGCACGCGCTCATCGGCGGCGTGGTCGGGGCCACGATGGCGGCGGCGGGCGCCTCCGCCGTCAAGTGGCAGGGGCTGGTCTCCAAGGTGATCGTGCCCGCCACGCTGTCCCCGTTCATCGCCGGCACGGTCGCGGTGGTCGGCACCCACCTCGTCTACCGCCTCACCCGTGACGTGTCCGAACGCGCGCGTGACCACGGCTTCCGGATCGGCCAGATCGGCTCGGCCTCGATGGTCTCCCTCGCCCACGGCACCAACGACGCGCAGAAGACCATGGGCATCATCACGCTGGCCCTGATCGCCAACGGCACCCTGCACGCCGGGGCCACGTCCCCGACCTGGGTCATCGCCTCCTGCGCGGTGGCGATCGCCCTGGGCACCTACCTCGGCGGCTGGCGGGTGATCCGGACGCTGGGCAAGGGACTGCTGGAGATCGGGTCGCCGCAGGGCATGGCCGCCGAGTCGGCCTCGGCCGCGGTGATCCTCTCCTCCACCGACTTCGGCTACTCGCTCTCCACCACCCACGTGGCCACCGGCTCCATCCTGGGCGCCGGGGTCGGGAAGAAGGGGGCCGTGGTGCGCTGGAACACCGCCCGCCGGATGGCGGTGGCCTGGCTGTTCACCCTGCCCGCCTCCGCCGCGGTCGGCGCCGCGGCCTACTGGGCCGCGCACGGGATCGGCGGGACCCTCGGCGTCGTGGTGATCTTCATCGCGCTGCTGCTGGCCTCGACCGCCTTCTTCGCCGCCTCCCGGCGGACGCCCGTGACGCCGGAGAACGTCAACTCCGCCTGGACCGGCTCGCTGGCCCCGACCCCGGACGTGAACGAGGCGGCCTCGTGATCGACTGGGTCAACCTGGACGCGCTGTGGAAGATCGTCGTGGTGGGCCTCCTCGCCGGCGCCGGCCTGCCGGCCCTGTTCGCCGTCGGTCTGCGCGCGCTCAACCCGCCGACCCGCCCGGGTGCGACTGCGCCTGCTACCGCGGCCGGGCGGCCGACCGCCGGGCCGGCCGGCTACGCGGCGGCCGGCCTGTGCTTCGCGGTCGTGCTCGCCGCGATCGGCTGGGGCATCTCCGTCATCGTCAACCACAGCTGAACGGCCCCGCCGTGCCGGAGGGCGTCCGTGGTGCGTCCCGACGCCCCGGTGACACCGCCGTCCGGACCCGCGACATCGGCGCCGGGCCAGGGGGACCGCGCGGGCCCGCGCCCACCTGACCGTCGCGGCCGACACCTCCCGGCGGACTCGGTGCCGCGGTACCGGGAGGATCAGCCCGTCGAGCCCGCCTCAGCCATCGGCGCCCACGTCCTCGGCGCGCCTGTTCCCGGTGTCCTCGCTTCCGGTTCCGTCGGCCTCGGTGGCGGTCGGCGGGCGGCCGTGGTCGGGCCACACGGAGATGTGGTCGCGTTCCAGCACCAGTCGCACGCGGTCCGCCAGGCCCAGCGACTCGGTGAACTCGCGCGGCAGCTGGAGCCGGCCGACCCGGTCCAGCACGGTGTACTCCTGGGCGGTGAGCGAGCCGTCCGTACTGGTGACGGCCACGTGGCGCAGCACCTCGGTCGACGTGCGCCCGTCGCGGATCCGTACCGTGCGACGGACCTGGTCGGCCACCAGGGCGTCGTGGGTGACGATCAGCACGGTGGTGCCCAGCTCGCTGTTGGCGGTGCGCAGGGCGGTGAAGATCTCCTCCGAGGTGGCGGTGTCGAGTTCGCCGGTGGGTTCGTCGGCGAGCAGCAGCCGCGGTTCGTTGGCCAGCGCGATGGCGATCGCCACACGCTGTTGCTCGCCGCCCGAGAGCGCGGCGGGGGTGCGGTCCGCGGCCCGGGCGATGCCCATCAGGCCGAGCAGTTCCATCGCCCGGGCGGCGCGCAGGCGGCGCGGCACACCGATGTATCCCATCGGCAGCTGGACGTTCTCGCGGGCCGTCAGGTACGGCAGCAGGTTGCGCGCGGTCTGCTGCTGGATCACCCCGACGGTCCGGCGCCGGTAGGCGGTCCGCTCGCGCCGCTTGAGCCCGCCCAGGTCGGTGCCGGCCACCTCGGCGGTGCCCGCGCTGGGGGTGTCCTGGCCGGCCAGGATGCCGAGCAGGGTGGACTTGCCGGAGCCGGAGGCACCGACCAGGGCGAGCAGCTCGCCCTCCTGCACGGTCAGGTCGAGCCCCTGCAGGGCCTGCACCTCGACCCCACCGCGGGCGGTCGCGCCGGTGCGGAAGATCCGCACGAGGCTCTCGCACGCCACGATGGGCCGGTCGGTCCCGCGCGCGGGTCGTTCGGTACCGGCCGCGGGTCGATCGGTGGGACGGGTGTTCACAGGGCCTCCCCCAGTCGTAGCACGGCGCCCAGCCCCCGGCGGCGGCTGATCGCCGCCTCCAGGACGGCGGCCGTCGTCATCAGTACGGCCAGCGCGACGCCGAGCCCCGCGGTGATCGTCCAGTCGATGTGTACGGCGGGCTCGAACGGCCCGCCGGTGATGGCCCCCAGCCGCAGGCCGGAGCCGAGCGCGACGGGCAGCAGCAGGCCGAGCGCGGTGCCGCCGACCGCCGCCGCCAGCACCAGCGGCACCAGCTGGAGCAGTTGCAGGCCGAGCACCGCGCGGCTGCCGATCCCCAGGGTCCGCAGGTAGGACGTGGTCCGGCCGCGTTCGGTGGCACTGAGCAGCAGGTCCAGGGCGAACGTGCCGAGCGCGAGCAGCAGACCGAGCGCGGTGGTGACCCGGAAGGCGAGCCGGGCCGAGTGCGCCAGCCCGTCCGACCGCAGCGTGTCGCGTTCGCCGTCCCGGTCGCGGAGTTCGACCGACGGCCCGGGCACGCTGCTGGGGGCGAGGTGCATGGCGGCGCCGGCCCGCACCGCGGCCGGGTCCAGGGCCGGCCCGCCGGCGGCCGGGTAGAGCAGGAGCGCGGAGGGGTGGTTCCTCTGGGCGGGCAGGCGCTTCGCGGACGGGCCGGTGAACACCAGCAGGGCGCCGGGTCGGGGTCCGTCGCCGAGCACCGGTCCGAGGACCGGGTCGCGCAGCGCCTCCTCGGACAGGGCGCCGACCACGTGGACCAGGATGCGGCCCGTCCCGAGCGCGGTCAGCTCGAAAGTGCCGTCGGGGACCCGGGCGGCGAGCTCGGGGTCGGCCAGCGCGGTGACCACGGGGACTTCGAGGTCGGCGCCGGTCCGCTCGATCGGCGCGTCGGCGCCGTCGGCGGCCAGTAGGGCGCGGGCCATCGGGGAGGACGGGTCGGCGGCGCTCAGCGCGGCGGCGTCCAGCCCGACGAACTGGGCGCCCGGGAACGTCGTGCCGTCGTCCTGCGAGGTGAGTTCCCCACTCGCGCCGGTGACGGCCACCTGGTGCCCCACGGAGGCGACCGGCGGCAGGTCCCCGGCGACCTGGTCCTTCGGTCCGACCAGGGCCATGGGCGCCCCGCCGGTGTGCCAGTGGGCGATCTGCTTCTGTCCGTCCGCGAGGGTGCGCGGAATCAGCCCCCCGTAGACGCCGTAGCCCATGGCCAGCACCAGGACCAGCAGGGAGAGCGCGGCCGCGCCGCTCTGCGCCCCGGCCCTGGCGAGAGCCACCAGCGGGACCAGACCGCGCGATCGCTGCGCCGAGCGGGTCGCCCGGCGGACCAGCGGGGGCAGCGACCGGAGCAGGATCCCCACCGTGATCAGTGCCAGGAGTACCGGTGTGAAGGCGAGTTGGGGGTCGATGCCGGTGCCCGCGTAGGCGCCGCGGGTCCGCAGTGCGACCAGCCCTCCGGCGGCCAGGAGCACGACCAGGGCCTCCAGGACGATCCGGCGCGAGCGCGGCAGGGGCCGGGTCCGCCCGGCGGAGGCGAGCAGGACGGCCGCCGGTGCGCACCAGACCAGCAGGGCGGCGACCAGGACGGGCACCCAGGAGCCGAGGGCGGCGCCCTGCGGCGCGAGAGCGCGGCCGATCGCCCAGCCGGCCGCGACCCCGGCGCCGACCGCCACCGCGGCCTCCACCAGCAGTCGGCCCGCGATCCCGAGCAGCCCGGCGCCGCGGGAGAGTTGGAGCGCGAAGGCGCCGGCCCGGCGGCGGGCCCCGAGCCGGGCGGCGGCGACCGAGGTGGCCACCACCATGGCGAGCAGCCCCGCGAGTGCGAAGCTCTGGAGCTGCTCGGTGCGTTGGCGCTGGACGGCGAAGGCGTCCAGCTCCGCGCCGAGCCGCTCGGTGGGGTTGACCGAGGGCACGATGTGGCCGGTCAGCATGCAGGCGTCCGTGAGGCCGAGCCCGCACAACTTGTCCGGGCCGGCCTTGTGCAGTGCCTTCAGGCCGGATTGCATTCCGGCGATCCCGGCCGGGGTGGTGGCCGGTCCGGAGCGGTCGGTGGTCACCGGCAGTTCCCAGGCCACCGTGAACGCGAGGCTGTACCTGGCGATCAGCTCGATCCCGCCGGCACTGGTCAGCATCTGGCCGGCCAGTTTCTGGCCGGGGTCATCAGGCAGGATCCACGGGGCGACCAGCATCGGGGACTGCTGCCAGAGCCGCTTCGCGCCGAGGTCGGTACGGAAGACCCCGACCAGGAGTGCCGGGGCGGACGATCCGGGGGCGGGGGTCGACAGATCGAAGTGCTGACCCACCATCAGGCCGAGTTTCTCCCGGGTGGCTTCGGACACCGCGACCTCGATCGGGCCCGCCTGGCCGGGCGGGACGAGCAGGTCGGCTCGGGGTTGCTGCGGCGCGCGGCCCTGGAGGTACTCGACCGCCCCGCCGGTGGCCTCGGGTTGGGGGTAGACGAGGCTGAACGACGGCGGCTTTCCGTAGGGCATGGGCATGCCGGGACCGCGTGCCGACGCGTTGAGGGTGGTGACACGGGCCCGCGGTTTGCCGAGCACGGTGGCCAGTGGGGAAGTCGCCGCGGTGCGCACCCGCTCGCCGAGCTTGTCGAGGTCCCGGTCGAGCGAGCCGGGGTCCGCGGCCGGCAGCCACGGCATCGGGGCGGTGGTGGTGGTGGCGGAGACCAGCGGCGCGTCCCGCTGGGCGCGGACCACCCGGTCCGCGAGCGTACCGGCCGCGAGCCGGTCGAACTGCGGCGGCCAGCTCAGCGGGATCGCCGTGAGCAGTGCGGCGAGCAGCGCGAGCACGGCCGAGACCGGCCAGGCGATCCGCGCCTCGCGCCGGATCAGGCGCAGTGTCAGCATGTGGGGCTCCCCCCGTCGAAGCGTCCGTCCTCGCGCACCCGGCCGGGACCGTCCGTGCGCCCTCGGTCCGCGCACCGCCGACCCTCCGCCGGGCTCATCCGTCGTCCCCCGCGCGCAGGGCCCGGACCAGGTCGACCCGGGCCAGCAGACGGGTGAGGACCAGCACGGCGAGGGTGAGCAGCAGCCCCCCGGCCAGCGCCGTGAGTACGGCGGCGGGCCGGCCCGGGTCGGCCACGATCGCCGGGAAGACCGACCCCCCGTAGTCCTCCAGTACGGTGAGCGCCAGCAGCAGGGCCGCGAGCAGCAGGCCCAGCAGCCCTCCGAACAGCACCGGAAGCACCGTCACCGCCACCTGTTCGGCGCGCAGCAGCGCGGTCAGCTCCGCGCGGCGGACACCCAGCGCGCGGAGCACCGCGAACTCCCGCCGGCGGGAGCGGACCGTGCTCACGGCGTGCAGGGTCAGCGCGGTCACCGCGAAGAACGGCGCGGTGACCAGGACCAGCAGCCAGGCGCAGCGCAGCCCGGCCCGGAACGGGTCGTCCGCCAGGCCGCCGGCGACCCTCCGGGCGCTCTGCGGCCGGCCGAACTCGCCGCGGCCGTCGACGGCGGCCCAGGTGGCCTCCGGGTCCGAACTGGCGAGCCACCACCGGGTGGCGACGGGTGCGGCGGCACCGGTGAGCGTGCGGTGCGCGGCGAGTGCGCGCACGTCCAGCAGGAGATGGCCCTGGCCCCGGGAGTAACCGGGCAGCACGTCGACCTCGCCGGTGATCCGGACCTTCTGGGTACTCTGCCCGTCGCGCTCCCAGTTGAGCGGAACGGTGTCGCCGACCCTGGCGTTCACCGCGTCGAGCAGCACGCGATCCGCGAGCACGGGCAGGATGGGGGGCACGGGCAGGAAGGCGCCCCCCTGCACGGCGCGGAGTTCGGGCACGCTGTCACCGCTCACGGGCTGCACCGCGAGGACCGCGTCCGATCCCGCCGGATCGGGGGGGTTCTCCGGCAGGTGGGATCGGATCACGGTGTGCAGCAGGTCGGACCCTTCGCTCTGCCAGGTGCAGGCCTCTGCCTGGGAGGCGATGTCGTCCGTGGGACGGCGTTCGGTGCCGGGGCAGTCGAGTGCGACCGGGGTGGCGAGGACCTTGCCCGAGCGGGCCCAGTTCTGCCCGGGCGGGAGCGAGAGGTCGGTTCGTCCTCCCGTGGCGGTGACGGCCGTGACCTTCGGCAGGCGCAGGTCGAGGGTGGAGCGCAGGAGCGTGCTGCCGGGGAAGTGGATTCCGAGCCGGCTGAGCGTCAGCGGACGGGCCCGCCGGTCGCTGTCTGCCAGGGCGAAGGTCAGCGAGTGGGGGAGGCCGTCGGTCGGCAGGGGAGCGGTCAGCTGGTCGGTCAGTCCGTCGGCGTCCTGGATCCAGAGCTGCAGGAGCAGACCGGGTGCCGGGATCGGCAGGTCGGTGCTCGCCCGGACGGTCACGTCCAGGGCGGCCGGCTCGCCGGGCAGGACGAGCCCCTGGGCGGGCACGGCGGTCAGGGGGGCCAGCAGCTCCTGGAGCGGACGGGCGGCCTGGTCCGGGCGGAGGCGCGGCAGCCCGGCGGCGGAGGCGGCCGTGGTGTCGACGGCGACCGTCTGTACCACGGTGGTGCCCAGGTAGGCGGTCTGCTCGGACACCGGGGTGAGGCTCGTCACGCCCGGGAGGGCGGCCAGTGCGGCGTGGCGCTGTCCGATCGCGCCGGACACTCCGGACAGCCGCAGATCGGCGCCGACCGCGTAGGCCGCCCGGTCCCGGTCGCTGGTCGGCAGTGCGGCCAGCACCCCGGCGGCCAGGCTGCTGCAGGCCACCGCCAACAGCGTCACCAGCACCGGCACCGACTGGCGGCCGGCGTCGCGGCTCAGCCGCCAGGCGCCCAGGGGCAGGACCAGGCCGCGGGCCCGCCGGGCCGACCGCTCCAGCAGCCGCCCCACCGCCGGCAGCACCCGCAGCATGAGGACGGCCCCGGCCACCGCCATGACCAGCGGGGCGAGTACCAGGGTCAGGTCGACCGAGGAGTCGAACCCGACGCCGGCATTCTTCACCACCACGCCCTCGTAGTGGTCGAGTTGGAAGTATCCGAACGCCGCCACGGCGAGCAGTGCCAGGTCAGCACCGGCCCGCTGCAGACCCAGCCGGCGCGGACTGCGTGCCCGCAGTGCCCGCTGGGCACCCGGGTCCATCGCCTGCCGGGCGAGCGGCAGCAGCAGGGCCGCGCCCTGCACCAGGAGGACGAAGCCGGCGGCCCACCAGACGGTTCGGCCGTCGCCTGCGGCCAGGCCGTCGGCCCCGACGGCGCGCAGCACGGCAGCCAGCAGCGGCTCGGCCAGCAGCACCCCGCCGACCGCCGCCGGCACCGCGGCCAGCGCCCACTCACCGGCCGCCGCTGCGAGCAGCCGCGCCGCGCCGGCACCCCGGGAGCTCTGGAGCGCGTGTTCGCCGGCGACCGCGTCGGCCAGGCGACGGGCGGTCAGGACGAGGACCACCGAGGCGAGCAGGGCGAGCAGGCCGAGCGGTACGGCGATCTCGGCCCTGGCCGTCAGGACCGGCACCACCTGCCGGTCGACCGCGGCGGGCAGTGTACTGCGTACCGCAGTGTCGGTCAGGGCCGGTTCGGCGCCGCGGTAGACCGAGCGGGCCGTGTCCGAGCGGGCGAAGACGGTCACCCGGTCGCGCAGCGCGGTGAGTTCGGACAGGCTCGACCGCCCGGTGTCGGGAAGGGCCAGCCAGACGGCGAGCATACGGCCGGTGAATCCGGGCAGCGCGGCCAGCCGGGCGCCGTCGACCAGCACGAGGGCCTGCTCCGCGGCGTCGGGGCCGCCGAGGCCGGTCCAGAACGCGGCGGCGTCCGGGTCGGGCCGGTAGACGCCGGTCACGGTGAACCGGAGCGGTTCGCCGGTGCCGGGCGTGCGGATGGTCGTGGTGCTGCCGCTGTCCAGGCCGAGCCGGTCGGCGGTGGTCTCGGGGAGGGCGACGCGCAGCCCGTCGCCGGCGGCCGGGGCGGCCTCGGGCGCGTCCGGCCAGGTGCCGCTGCGCAGTTGGGCGAAGCGGTCGGGAGCCGGCAGCACCGCCAGGCGGCCGGAGAGCACGGTTTCGGTGGCCCAGCGGCGCCCGTTGGGCGGCAGCGGGAGGTCGACGGTGCCGATGCCGCGCTGCGCCGTCTCGGTGCGGAACGGGGTGCCGGCCATCGTCCGGACCAGTGCCGAGTGCACCGCGCGGTCGGCCGCGGGCAGGCCCGGCGCCGTCCAGCGTGCGGTCACCTCGACCGAGCGCCCGGCGTCGGCGTCGAGCCGCTGGCGCACTCCGGCGGTGGCGGCCGACTGGGCCAGCCCGGTCACCGCGGACAGCACCGCCGTCGCCACCAGGATGCTCACGGCCAAGGCCGCCAGTACCAGTCCGTGCCGGCCGATCCGGCGCCTCACCCCCGCCAGTACCATCCATCGCTCCCCTCGGCACCCTCCGGAGATGGAGGGGCGCGCGTCACGAGACCAAGTGCGGTACAGAGTCGGGGTCTTGTCGCCACGATCTGTTTTTGGTCTGGACCAATCGAACCGGCCCCATCTTGCACGACGGTCGGCCGGTCCGGCCGCGGGATGCTGCTTTTGCCTGGCTTGTCTGCCCATAGAGGCAGCGGGGGCGCCGCCAGGCCGGGACGCGGCGACGTGGCCGGCTACTCCGGGGCGGTGACCAGCCGGACGGCCAGCGCGCCGAAGACGGCACCGCTGAGGACGTTCAGCCCCCGCGCCGCCCGGGTGCTTCGACGCAGGAGAGCCGCCAGCCTGCCCGACAGCACGCCCACCGTGATGTCGACGGCCAGCCCGACAGCCACCATCGTCAGGCCGAGGAGCAGGAGTTGACCCGTGACGTGCCCCAGGCCGGGGCTCACGAACTGCGGCAGGAACGCGATGTTGAACATGATCACTTTGGGGTTGAGCAGGTTCGTCACGGCGCCCTTCGAGAAGGCGCGCAGCCGGCCGGGCACGGGGGCCCCGTCGTCACCGCCGTCGGCGCCGAGGGGCGACCGGTCGCGGAACGCCTGGACGGCGAGGAGGACGAGATAGGCCGCGCCCGCCCAGCGCAGCACGTCGTAGAGCGCCGGCAGGTGGGCGAACAGCGACGACAGTCCGAGCATGGCGGCCAGGGCGTGCACCGTCGCCCCGAAGGCCACTCCCAGGGCGGCCATCACCCCCGCGGCCGGCCCGCCGCGGCCGCCCATGGCGACCACGAACACCATGTCGGGGCCCGGAGTGACGCACAGGGCCAGTGCGGCGGTCACGAAGGCCAGGTGCAGCGGAAGGTCCAACATGACCAGCATCCATTTCTCCGTGCTTCACGGGTGCGGACCGGACGGGCCGTCGGGAGGGCCGTCGGATCAGGTGCGCGGCGACCGCCCGGGTGGGGCGGCCGGTACGAGGTCGGGACCGAGGGGCGGACGGTGACGACCCGTCGGTCCGCGGTCTGTGGTCCGCGGTCTCCGGATCCGCGCGGCCGTCCGGCGGTACCCGCTCGGGGCGCCTGCCCGCAGCACGTGGCGGGCAGGCACCCTCCGGTCAGGCCGGCCGGTAGCTCAGGTCCAGCACGCCGGTGGAGAAGGCGGTCGAGCGGGTGAGCTGCAGCGGCACCCGGGCGGAGCCCTCGGCGAAGAGCCGCAGCCCGGTGCCCAGCACGATCGGGTGGACGAGCAGGCGCAGCTCGTCGACGAGCCCCGCCTCCAGCAGGGTGCGGGTCAGACCGATGCTGCCGGTCAGGTTGATGTTCCCGCCCGGCTGCTGCTTGAGCTCCTTGACCGCGGCGACGACGTCGCCCTCGATGACGGCCGAGTTGTTCCAGTCGGTGCCGGTGAGGGTGGTGGAGGCGACCAGCTTGCGGATGCCGTTGATGGCGTCGGCCATCTCACCGCTCCGGTGCGGCCAGACGGCGGCGAACGTCTCGTAGGTCTTCCGGCCCAGGAGCAGCGTGTCGGCCTCGGCGTGCATCTGGCCGACCGCGGCGCCCATCTCGTCGTTCATGAACGGGAAGTGCCAGGTCTCCGGCGCCTCCACGACGCCGTCCAGCGAGATGAACAGGCCGGTCACGATCTTGCGTGGTGCGGTCATGCGAATCCTCCGGGGAGTGGGTGGTGCTTCGGGTCTCGCCGGGCCTCGTCGGGCGAGGGGTCGCGGCGAAGCTTGTGACGGTCCGCCCAGGCGGCGATCGCGGCGGCGATCGCGAGGGGCTGGTCCTCCGGCGTGTGGTGTCCGGCGACCGCGTCGCTGTGCTCGATGTCGAGGCCGGCGATGTTCGCCGCGCACCAGTCGACGATCTCCGGGCCCATCATGGCGCCGGGGCCGGGCGCGAAGGCGATCAGCAGTTTGGGGACGTCCGCGCTGGTCGCCAACCAGCGGTCGTAGGCCCGGATCCTGGACACGACGTCGGCGGGTTCGCCGTCGAGGGGCATCGACCGCGGCCACTGGAGCAGCGGTCGGCGGCTCTCCCGGGTGGGGTAGGGGCGGCGGTAGACGTCCAGATCGGCGGGGGAGAGGGGAGTGGCGACCGAGCCGGGCAGCAACTGCTCGACGAAGGCGTTGTCGTCGAGGATCATGGCCTCGCCCACCTGGGGCGTCCTGATCGCCCGGAACAGCCGGCGGCCGCCCTCGGGGAACTCCTCCCAGGCCATCGGCTTGACGATGGTCTCGGTGAACGCGATGCCGCGCACACGCCCGGGGTGCCGGGCGGCCCAGTCGAACGCCAGGGCGCCGCCCCAGTCGTGCCCGACCAGCACCACGTCCTCCAGGCCGAGTCCGTCGAACCAGGCGTCCAGGTAGCGGGCCTGGTCGGCGAAGGTGTACGCGAGATCGGGCTTGCCCGACTCGCCCATGCCGATCAGGTCCGGGGCGAGGAGCCGGCCCCGCGTGCCGAGGGCGGGGAGGACGTCCCGCCAGAGGTGGGAGGAGGTGGGGTTGCCGTGCAGGAAGACCATCGGCGCACCGGCGCCGACCTCCCGGTGGAACATGGTGGAGTCGAGTACGGGTCGAACGGGCAAGGCGCTACGTTCCTCTCAAGTGCGCGAGCCGGAAGGGTGGTTCAGCGGAAGGCGGGGCCGGTGCGGCCGGCCCACTGCGCGAAGGTCCGCGGCGCCCGGCCGAGGACGCGCTCGACGTCGGGGCTGATCGCCTGCTCGGCGGGCAGCGGCTCGCCGAGGATGGCGAGGGTGCCCTCCACCACCGGCTCGGGCATGAACGCCAGCATCTGCGCGCGGGCCTCGGCGCGGGTCTGCTCGACGAACCGCACCGGAGCGTCCAGCGCCGCGCCGATCGCCGCGGCCCGTTCGCGCGGGGTGACCACGGCCGGTCCGGTGAGCTCGTACGTCCGGCCCGCGTGGCCGTCCTCGCGCAGGACCGCGGCCGCGACCGCGGCGACGTCCGCCGGGTCGACGGTGGGCAGCCCGACGTCGCCGAAGGGCGCGGCGGCCGTCCGCTGCGCACGGATCGACTCGGCCCAGGCGAAGGCGTTCGAGTTCAGGCCGCCGGAGCGCAGGATCGTCCAGTCGAGACCCGAGCGGCGCACGGCGTCCTCGAACGCGGCGGGGTGGCCGTAGACCTCCGGCCGTGTCCCGGCGCCCTGCGAGGAGAGCAGGACGACGCGCCGCACCCCGCTCGCCGCGGCGAGACCGAGGACACCCTGCGGGTCGTCGCCGGCGACGAGCAGGAACAGGGCCGCGGCTCCGTCGAGGGCGGCGCCCAGACTCTTCGGGTCGGCGAGGTCGGCCTCGACGTGCTCGACCCCGTCAGGCAGTCGACCCGGGTTCCGGGACACGGCCGTCACCTGCTCGCCGGCTCCGACGAGGAGCCGCACGAGCTCCTGGCCGACGTTACCGGTCGCACCCGTCACAACAATCACAAGAACCCCCATAGGCAAGGCAATCGGGCGGGCCAGCCGGGTAAGTTAGTTGGCTGACTCAGGTGAGACGGTAGCCGACGCCGCGTCAGGCGTCTACAGTCAGTCAGGTGACTGACTCAAGGAACACCCGGCGATCGTCGGGCAAGCGGGAGCGGCTGGCGGCCGCCGCGGCGCAGGTGCTGCACGAGAAGGGCGTCGAACAGACCACGCTGGCCGACATCGCCAGGGCGGCGGACGTCCCCGTCGGGAACGTCTACTACTACTTCAAGACCAAGAACGAGTTGGTCGAGGCGGCCATCTCCGCGCACGCCCAGGGCCTCCGGGCCGTGATCGACACGCTCGACGCCCTGCCCGGGCCCAGGGAGAGGCTGAAGGCGCTCCTGAGCGGCTGGGTCGACCAGCGCGAGCTCACCGCGCTCTACGGCTGCCCCACCGGAAGCCTCGCCTCGGAGCTCGACAAGCGGGCCGACGGCCTCGACGAGTCCGTCGCGGAGGTCATGCGGCAGCTCATCGACTGGGCGGAGGTCCAGTTCGAGGCGATGGGCCGCGACGACTCCCGTGAACTCGCGGTCGCGCTGGTGGCCGCGTACCAGGGGATCTCGCTGCTCACCAACACCCTCCGCGACCCCGAACTGATGGCCGTCGAGGGGCGCCGGCTGGAGCGCTGGATCGACTCGCTCGCCTGACCCGTCACCGGCGCCCGCCGGGCTGCCGGCCGGACCCCCGCCCGCGCGACTCCCGGCGGTACGGGCGGCGGGTCCGGTGCCGCCGCGGAACGCGCGCTCCGGGCCCGGCCGGCGACGGGCCGGGGCGCGCGGTGGATGAGCTTTCCCATGATCTTCAGCCGTTTCTGTCGCTCCGGGTGCCACGCGGCTCCCGGCGCCGCCGGATCGAGGTGGCCGCGAACGGCGGGCACGGTGCGGCGCGGTGGTGCGGGGCGGCGTCGCCCCCGGCCGGGTCGGTTCGTTGCCCGGGAAGGAAAAGCTATGTTGCGTTCACTGTGGGGTCAATTGACATGAGGGGGAATTTCGGTGCTTAATCCGCCATATCTCGCGCAATTGTTGCAATGGAAATGCCGATGAATGCAACCGGAAGCGGTGGCTCATTGCAATGGCATGGCGGTGAACGCACCTCGATCCCGACCCCGGAACCACGTACGCGACCACATCAGGAGCGACCGACCATGCCCCGAGGCAGGCTCACCCACCAGGACCGCCGACAGATCGCCGCTGGGCTGGCCGGCGGACTCTCGTACAGCGAGATCGCCAAGGGGCTGGAGCGGCCGACCTCGACCGTCACCCGTGAGGTCACGCGCAACGGCGGCCCGGGCGGCTACCGCGCCGACGGCGCCCAGCTGGCCACCCGGCGCCGGGCCCGCCGCGGAGCGGCCCTCCCGGCGGCTCCCGGGTCGGCCGGGGCGCCCGAGCCGCCCGACCCCGCGTTCCCGCAGGAACTGCGGGCGTTCCAGGAACAGTTCATCGGGTTCCTGGTCAACGGGGGCCTCCCGCGGATGCCGGCCGGTGTCCTCGCCTGCCTGTGCACCAGCGACCACGGAAGCCTCACGGCGGCGGAACTCGCCGAACGTCTGAAGGTCAGCCCGGCCACCGTCTCCAAGGCGGTCGGCTACCTGGAGGGACAGGAACTGATCCGCCGTCGGCGCGACCCGCGGGAACGGCGCGACACGTACGTGATCGACGAGGACGTCTGGGTCCGCGCGATGATCGCCGGTGCCCGGGTGGACACCGTCCTCGCGCAGGTCGCGCGCGAGGGTGCGGGAATCCTCGGGGTGAAGTCGCCGGTCGGTCGCCGCCTCGACGGCATGGGGGCGTTCCTCGACCACGTCGGCCAGGACCTGATCCGGGCGGCCGAGCGCTGGCGGCACGGCTGACCCCTCGCGCGGCGTCCTCCGTGAGCCGGGGTTCTCCGTGCGCCGGGGTCCTCCGCCGTGTCGGACGTCCGAGCGGACGCGGGCGAGGGGCCCGGCCGGCCCGGCCGGCCGGGCCGGCAGCCGGCCGGTCGGGGGATCCGGCGGTCGCGACGGGCCGTGGGCGAGTCCCGGGGCGCGGAGCGGTCAGGAGCCGAAGGCCGCCACGGTCTGCGCGGTGTCCTCGGTGCCGCGGTAGTGGACGATCACCCCGTCACGGAACCCGAACCGGTGGTGGAGGTTCATCTCCAGCCGCTGCCCGCCGGCCCGGCGGGCAGCCCGCATCCGCACCACGGTCAGCACCTCGGTGTCGTTCGCGGCGAAGACCAGCGGGGTGAACTCCTCCACCGCCATCGCCGAACCGAACTGCTCGAAGAACTCGGCGACCTCGGCCTTCCCGTGGCGCACGCCGTACCACGGTGCGGCGGTGGACGTCGTCTCCGAGGCCCAGTCGACGTCCTCGCCGAGCCTGGCCAGGATCCCCGGTACGTCGCCGCTGCCGAAGGCAGCGTAGACCGATCGGACCGTCTCGATCATGCTCTGCTCGTTCACCGGGCACCTCTCTCCGGTCGGCATCACACCACCTCCCATGCTAGGAGGGGGGCCGTCCCCGCCGCCTTCCGAGGCACTCGGTGCCGGTGCCGAAAGCCCGGCGCACGAGGGGAGCCCGGCTCGGCGGCGCCCCGGACCGGCCGACCGCGGTGCCCGCGTCGGTGGATCCGCCCGGAGGACAGCAGGGCGTGGGGGAGGCGGGGGAGCGGCCGGGCCGTCGCATAGTCGGAGGTCCGGCTCCGGCCCGGCTGCGGTTCGGCTGCGGTCCGGCCGTTCCTTCCGACCACGAGACGAGTCGATCATGCGTCTGCCCCGCCGACCGGCCCCCACGGCGGCCGTCGCGCTGCTCCTCGCCCTCACCGGCTGCGGCTCCCCGGCCGCTCCGCCGCCGGTGGAGGCCCCGAGCCCCACGGCGACCGGGTCGCCCGCCGGACCACGGCCGTTCACGCTGGTCGCCACCGGTGACGTGCTGCCGCACACCGAGATCATCCGGCAGGCCGAGGAGGACGCCGGCGGCGACGGCTACGACTTCAGCAGGATGTTCGCCGGCGTCAAGCCGCTGATCAGCGGCGCGGACCTCGCCATCTGCCACATGGAGACCGTCTACGGTGCCGACGGCGGGCCGTTCACCGGCTACCCGGCCTTCAAGTCGCCGCCGCAGGTCGCCCGGGCACTCAAGGACGCCGGTTACACCTCCTGCGACACCGCCTCCAACCACGCCCTCGACGACGGGGCGGCCGGTATCCGGCGCACCCTCGACGCGATGGACGCCGTGGGCCTGGCGCACACCGGCTCGGCCCGCGACGAGGCCGAGGCGGGGAAGCCCGCGCTGCTCCGGGCGGGCGACGCCACCGTGGCGCAACTCGCCTACACCTACGGCACCAACGGGATCCCGCTGCCGCCGGGCCGACCCTGGGCGGTCAACCTGATCGACCGGGAGCGGATCCTCGCCGACGCGCGCGCGGCCCGGGCGGGCGGTGCGGACGTCGTGGTGGTCAGCGTCCACTGGGGCACCGAGTGGCAGGACGCGCCGAACGACCAGCAGCTCACCCTGGCCCGCGACCTGTCCGCCGGGCAGGGCGAGGGCCGGTCCGACATCGACCTGGTCCTCGGTACACACGCCCACATCCCGCAGGCGTACGACGAAGATCAACGACACCTGGACGGTGTACGGCCTCGGCGACCAGCTCGCCGGGCACATGTTCACCTACGACGGCGCCGAGGACCCGCGCGGCAACTGGAGCTCGATCGCCCGCTTCACCTTCGCCCCGCCGGGCGCACCGGGGCGGCGATGGACGGTCGCCAAGGCCGAGTTCGTCCCCCAGGTGACGGACCTCGGCCCGCCCTACCGCGTTCTCGACCTGCGGGAGGCCGCCCGTAGTGACCCCGGTCGGGCCGACTACGCCCGGGCGCTCGACCACATCCGGTCGGTCGTGCTGAGCCGGGGCGCCGCCTCGGCCGGGCTGACCGTGGCACCGTGAAGCCGCCGGCGTCCCACGGGCCGCGTCACTGCGCGGTCGGACGTGCGGGTGCGACGGCGGGGACGGCGGCGCGGCTTCGCGCCAGGGTGTGAGGAGGCCCCGGGCCGCCCCGGGGCCTCGTGGTCAGAGCTTGAACATCGAGGTGTACGGCTGGGTGATGCGTTCCTGCCGTGAACCGAAGTCGACGAGTACGGCGATGTCCCCGTCGCCTTCGACCTCGATGGCACGGCCGAGGCCGTAGCGGTCGTGGGTGACACGGTCGCCCACGGCGAACCGCTTGCGAGGTGCCTCGACAGGAGCTTTGAAGGGGCTGGTGGGCAGGGGCCGGCGGACTGCTGGTGGTTTCGTCATTCCCCTCAGTATGCGCCGGAAATTGCGGGAGCGGACCCTCGGGTTGACTTCGATTCGGTCAAGCCCGAACGCCGTTCCCACCGTTCGAGGCGGCCGCCGTGCCGGCGGGGGGCGGGAGCGGTCGGCGGCGGCCGGCGCGGGCCCGGTGGCGCGGGGGCGCGCCCGTGCCCCGTCCGCTCCCGGCGATGTCGCACCGGTGAGGAAATTTCCGGCGGGGGGAGGAGTCCGTCAGGGACGGCAACGTCGCTGGTCACGCGGTGTGCCGCTGCCTCCGGCGGGTCGGACCGGCGGCCCGAGGGGGGAGTCTCCGGAGGAACCGGGAGTGAAAGGTTCCACCGAAGCGGGCTCGGGCCTGCTAGAGTCGTTGTTAGTTGCAGTAGTGGTTCCCATGAACTTTGTGTGCGCCTGCTGGTGTTTTGCGCAGGCGCATTTTTTGTTTCCCCGGCTCTTCCCCGGGCGGGTCATCATCGCGGCGACTCGGAGTCTGCACCGTGCGGGCTCCGGACAGCCCTTGAAGGAGATTTTTTTTATGGCTAATGGCACCGTGAAGTGGTTCAACGCGGAAAAGGGCTTCGGCTTCATCGAGCAGGAGGGTGGCGGCCCGGACGTCTTCGCCCACTACTCGAACATCAACGCCAACGGCTTCCG
>NZ_JAQYWZ010000930.1:0-301 GCF_036290945.1 Streptomyces sp. BE303 | reverse complement strand
GGGGGGGGGGGGGGGGGGGGGGGGGGGGGGGGGGGGGGGGGGGGGGGGGGGGGGGGGGGGGGGGGGGGGGGGGGGGGGGGGGGGGGGGGGGCGGGGCGTGGGCGGGGGGGGGGGTCGGGGGGGGTCGGTGGGGCCGCAGGGGGGGCGGCAGGGGGCCCCGGCTTAAGCACGCCCCCCCCCCACCCCCCCCGCACCCCCGTGTTTGAGGGTGCCGGGCGGGCGGGGGGTGGCCCGACCCCCCCCCCGTGCACCGCCGCCACCCCGCGCCCCCCCCATCCGGGTGCGCCCCCCCCCGCGACCG
>NZ_JAQYWZ010000929.1:0-323 GCF_036290945.1 Streptomyces sp. BE303 | reverse complement strand
GGGGGGGGGGGGGGGGGGGGGGGGGGGGGGGGGGGGGGGGGGGGGGGGGGGGGGGGGGGGGGGGGGGGGGGGGGGGGGGGGGGGGGGGGGGGGCGGCCGGGGGGGGGGGGGGGGGGGGGGGGGGGGGGGGGGGGGCGCGGGGGGCCCGTCGGGGGGGGGGGGGGGGGGGGGGGGGCCGGCGCGGGGCCCGCCCCGGGGGCCGGCCCCCGCCGGCGCCCCCCGCCCCGCCCGCCCCCCCCCCCCCCCCCCCCCCCCCCCCCCCCCCCCCCCCCCCCCCCCCCCCCCCCCCCCCCCCCCCCCCCCCCCCCCCCCCCCCCCCCCCC
>NZ_JAQYWZ010000928.1:0-375 GCF_036290945.1 Streptomyces sp. BE303 | reverse complement strand
GGGGGGGGGGGGGGGGGGGGGGGGGGGGGGGGGGGGGGGGGGGGGGGGGGGGGGGGGGGGGGGGGGGGGGGGGGGGGGGGGGGGGGGGGGGGGGGGGGGGGGGGGGGGGGGGGCGGGGCGGGGGGGGCGCCGGGCCCGCCCCCGCCGGGCGGCGCCCCCCCCCCCCGACCCCCCCCCCCCCCCCCCGCCCCCCCCCGGGGCCGGGGGGCGGGGGGGGGGGGGGGGGGGGGGGGGGGGGCGCCCCCCGCGGCGGGGGGGGGGGGCCGCCGCCCCCCCCCGGCCCCCCCCCCCCCCCCCCCCCCCCCCCCCCCCCCCCCCCCCCCCCCCCCCCCCCCCCCCCCCCCCCCCCCCCCCCCCCCCCCCCCCCCCCCCCCC
>NZ_JAQYWZ010000927.1:0-300 GCF_036290945.1 Streptomyces sp. BE303 | reverse complement strand
AGGAGCCCCCGGCCGTCGAGTCCGCCGCCGTCGTGGCAGCGGTGCAACTTCCCTTGGTGCCGGTGCTGTTGTCCGGTACGGACGAGGCGGCGCTCCGTGCCCAGGCACAGCAGGTGCGTCTTGTGGCCGATCGGGATCTCCACACGCTCGCCGCAGCGGCAGCCCGCCGTGCCTCGCTGGCGCATCGGGCGGTGGTGCTCGCCGGTGACACCGAGGGGTTGACGACCGGGCTGGGCGCGGTAGCTTCCGGGTCGGGTGGTCTGACGGGTGTTGCGGGTTCTGGTCGGGTGGCGTTCCTGT
>NZ_JAQYWZ010000926.1:0-2317 GCF_036290945.1 Streptomyces sp. BE303 | reverse complement strand
CACATCGGGATGGCGACCGGGAAGTTCCACGGGGTGATGAGTCCGACCACGCCGAGCGGGCGCCGGAACGTCATGGCGAGGGTGCGCGGCTCCTCGGCCGGGGTGGTGACGCCGTTGATGCGGCGGGCCTCGCCGATGGTGAAGTCCAGGATGGTCAGCGAGCGCGCCACCTCGCCCCGGCCCTCGGACAGGCGCTTGCCCTGCTCCCTGGTGATCGCCTCGGCGAACAGCTCGGAGCGCTCGGTGATCAGGGCCGCCGCGGCCTTGAGCAGCTTGGCGCGTTCGATCGGCCCGACCGCGTCCCAGTCCCGCTGGGCGGCGGCCGCCGCGGTGACGGCGGCGGTGGCGTCACCGGCTCCGGACTCCGTGAACTCGCCGATCACGTCGGAGGTGTCCGCCGGATTCAGGTTCGGTCGCACCTGCCCCGTGATCGAGGGCGACCAGCGGCCGGCGATGTGGTTGAGCAGGTGCTCGGGGTGCGGATTCGACATGGCGGACTCCGTGGCAGGAAGAGGGAGCAGGGAGGTGGCCCGTGCGGTCGGACGGGCGGCCGTGCGGTTGGACGCCGGGCCGACGGCCCTGATGAGGGGCCAGGGGCGTCGACCCGGCAGCGAGGGGGGTGGTCAGCCCATGTGGACGGCGATCCGGGGGGCTGCCCCGGTGCGGGCCGCGGCGACGGCCGCGTCGATGTCCGTGAGGGGGAAGGAGTCGGGGACGAGCCGGGCGAACCGGTCCTGCACCGGGGTGCGGACGAGGAAGTCGACCGCCTCGGTGAGGTCCTCGACCGTGTAGTTGTGGCTGCCGACCACGCGGGTGAGGTTGCGGACGAAGGTGTTGGGTTCGAAGGCCACCTGCGGACCGGGGGAGACGGAGCCGACGAGGGCCACGCGCCCGTCCAGCCCGACCAGGTCCAGGGCCGACTGGACGGCCCTGTGGTGGCCGGACAGTTCGAGGACGACGTCCGCGCCGAACTCCTTGACCGCCGTCTCCAGCGCGCCCGGGGAGCAGGCGACATCGGCCCCGAACTCCAGCGCCAGGTGCCGCCGGCCCGCGTCGACGTCGCAGGCGATGACGTTCCGGGCGCCGCGGTCGAGGGCGTAGGCGACGGCGGTGAGGCCGAGCATGCCGCAACCGATCACGACCACGTTGTCGCCGGCCGCGAGTTCGGTGCGCCGGGCCGCGCACACGACGGTGGCGGTGGCGCAGTTCGCGGGTGCGGCGACCTCGGCGGGCAGCTCCTCGGGGACGGCGACCAGGCCGGTGCCCGCGACCAGGTGGCAGTGGGTGGCGAGACCGCCGTTGTACCGCCAGTGGTCGGTGATGGCCTCGTGGCCGTACTTGCGGACGCTCTCGCACTTCTGCGGGACGCCGCGGGTGCAGCGCCGACAGGTGCCGCAGGAGGTGCCGATCGTCCAGGTGACCCGCTGGCCGGGGACGACGGGCCGGCCGTCGGCGAGGACGGGGGAGCCGCCGACGGCCTCGACGACGCCGACGGCCTCGTGCCCCAGGACGGTCGGCAGCGGGGTGGGCCGGTGGCCGGCGATGGTGTGCAGGTCGCTGCCGCACACGGTGGCCAGTTCGATGCGGACCAGGACCTCGCCGGGCAGGAGCCGGGGGAGGGGCTGCTGTTCCACGCTGAACCCCTTCTCGGGCCCGGACCAGACGGCCGCGGTCGGCGGGAGTGGCGTGCGGGGTACGGAGTTCACGGTGCTGGGGTGCGTCATGTCCGGTTCCGCCTAGCGTCGGATCGTGAGGGCGACGAGCGCGCTGCACCCGCAGCACCCGGCCACGAAGAGGAAGATGAGGCTGGTGTTGCCGGTGCTGTCCATCAGGCCGCCGATGAAGGGCTCGGCGGTCCCGGCGAAGAGGTAGGCGAAGCAGTTGACGGCGCCGGTGGCGGTGCCGGCCATCCGCTTGCCGGCGATGTCGGGGCAGAGCGCCCAGAACGAGGACTGCGGGCCGTAGACGAAGAAGCCGGTGAGGAAGAGGACCACGATGCCGGTGGTGACGTTCAGCGGCGCGAGGTACATCGTCATGGAGGCGGCGGCGCCCATGACCATGAAGAGGATGATCGGGCGGTCCCGGCGGGCTCCGAAGAGCCGGTCGGAGATCTGGCCGTTGGTGAGCGCGCCGACCGCCATGCCGACGGGCAGCGCGACCGAGATCCACAGCGGGCTGATGCCGCCGCCGCCCTTCTTCCAGTTCTCGCCGAGGAAGTAGACCGGGACCCAGATCAGCAGGCCGTAGCGGGCGGTGTTCTGGAACCCGATGGCGATGCCGGTGGACCAGATCTTGGGGTTGCGCAGCACGGTCTTGT
>NZ_JAQYWZ010000925.1:0-394 GCF_036290945.1 Streptomyces sp. BE303 | reverse complement strand
GGGGGGGGGGGGGGGGGGGGGGGGGGGGGGGGGGGGGGGGGGGGGGGGGGGGGGGGGGGGGGGGGGGGGGGGGGGGGGGGGGGGGGGGGGGGGGTGGGGGGGGTTGTTGTTGGTGTTGTTTGTGGGGGTTGGTGTGGTGGGGTGGGGGGGGGGGGGGGGGGGGGGGGGGGGGGGGGCGCGCCCGCCCCCCCCACGCCCGCGGCCGAGGCGCCGGGAGCCCTCGACGCCTCGGCGGGCGCTGCGGGCCGGGATCTGCCGTCGTCGCAGGTAGGCGCGGATGAAGCGGTGGTCGTAGGCTTTGTCGGCGTGCAGCGTGCCGGGACGGCGGCGTCGCGGTCCGCGCCGTGAGCGGATCGGCGGGATGGCGTCGACAAGCGGTATCAGGGCCTGGCTG
>NZ_JAQYWZ010000924.1:0-444 GCF_036290945.1 Streptomyces sp. BE303 | reverse complement strand
GGGGGGGGGGGGGGGGGGGGGGGGGGGGGGGGGGGGGGGGGGGGGGGGGGGGGGGGGGGGGGGGGGGGGGGGGGGGGGGGGGTGGGGGGGGGGGGGGGGGTGGTTGGTGGGGTGGGCGGGGGCCGCCTCTGCCAAACTCCGCCGCGCGCCGGTGGTGAGGGAGGTGAGGCCCGAGGCGCCGGCGGCGAGCTGGTCGGCGCGGCCGCGGGGGACCCCTTCGGACAGGCCCCGCAGGCGGCCGTCCGCGGCGCCCCCCACCGTGTGCGCCACCCCGGAAACATCTGGCCGGGGGCGGGGGGGGGGGGGGGGTGGGGGGGGGGGGGGGGGGCGGGGGTGGGGGGGGGGGGGGGGGGGGGGGGGCGCGGGTGGGCGGGGCGGGGGCGGGGGCGCGGGCCTGGCCGCCGGCCCCCCCGCGGGCCGCGCCCCCCCCCCCCCCCCCCCCCC
>NZ_JAQYWZ010000922.1:0-305 GCF_036290945.1 Streptomyces sp. BE303 | reverse complement strand
GGGGGGGGGGGGGGGGGGGGTTGGGGGGGTGGGGGGTGGGGGGGGGGGGGGGGGGGCGGGGGGGGGGGGGGTGTCCTCGCTCCGCAGGCTCGTGACCACGCCGAAGCCGTCGGTCGCGAGGGCGCGGGCGAGGAGGACGGCGCAGGCGGGGGCGACGCGGTAGTCGGGCCTCGGAGGGATCCGTGGGGGTGGGCGCGGCTTTCGCGGAGGGCGCGGGCCTGGGCGCGGGGGCGGGGGCGGGCGAGGGGGTCGCCGGGGGCGGCGTTGATGTCGAGGTCGACGGGGAAGCGGAGCTGGAGGTCGGC
>NZ_JAQYWZ010000921.1:0-354 GCF_036290945.1 Streptomyces sp. BE303 | reverse complement strand
GGGGGGGGGGGGGGGTGCCGTGGCCCGCCATCACCGCCGAGCCGAACTCGGGCCCGCGGCGCCCCCCCACCCCCCCCCGCCCCCCCCCCGCCCCCCCCCCCCCCACCCGGACCACAAACCGACTCGCGTCAGGGAGGCAGCGGGGCCCCCGCGCTTGGGGGGGGGCGTGGGGGGGGGGCGGGGGGGGGGCGGGGGGGGGGCGGGGGGGGGGCGCGGGCGGGAAGCAGGCGGGGCGCGGACCGCGCGCCACCGGGTGGCGGGCACCCGGACGACGCGGCCGCACGACTCCGTCCCGTACGGGGGCGGGCGGCCGCGCCGTCTCCCGGTGCGGTAGCGGCCCCGGCCCCGACTCCG
>NZ_JAQYWZ010000920.1:0-135150 GCF_036290945.1 Streptomyces sp. BE303 | reverse complement strand
GGGGGGGGGTCGGTTTTTGGGTGGGGGGCCGGGTGTTGGGGGGGGGGTGGGGGGTGTGTTGGTTGTTGGGGGGGGTTTTTTTTTACGGGTGGGTGGTTGCGGTGTCGTGGCCGGGGGTTTTGTTTTTTGGTTTTTTGGGCCAATTATGGGGGTGTGGGGGGGGTGGCCGTACTAATGTTTGGCGGTGGGGGGGGGGGGGGCCGGGGGGGTTCGGGAGGCCCTTTCCGCGCTTCGGGGCCCACCCCCCACCCCCTCCCACCCACCCGCCTCTCGTGTCTCCTGACGACCCTTCCGTCCCACGCCTTCCGTCCCACGCCCATCACCCATCACCCATCGCCGGGTGCCCGGACCGGGTACCCGGCATCGGGTCATCACTCGGCGCCCGGTACTCGGTCGGCACCCGGAACCCGGCACCCACGGCGGGGCGCCCGACGGAACGGCGTCGGCACCCGGCGGCCGGGGGTTCGGACCGGTGGCGGTGGGGACGGCCGTCTCACCCACCGGTCGGTCCTCGGCCCGGCCGGGCCGACTCGCCGTTCCCTCCCTCTCCTCCTTCTCCTTCCTCCCTCGGCGGCGGACTCAGTGCGGCGGCGTCGGCTGCCAGAGGCACCCGCAGTCCGCGTGGCCCTTGAGCCGCAGACGACGCGGCATTCCGTCGACGGCGGACACCTCGCACCAGCCGTCGATGCTCGGTGGCCGGCCGCCGTCCAGGAAGATCTGGACGTGCAGCGCCGCGAGTCCGGCGACGGCGGTCGCGAGTGCGGTGTCGCAGGCCGGTGTCCGGGCCCGCCCCGGGCCGTCGTCGGCGAGCTGGGCGAGGATGCGCGGCCAGGCCGCGTCCTCGTCCTCCCGGGCCAGCACCAGACAGTGGCCGCAGGCCGACACCCCCGGCACCACCAGCGGGCCGACGACGCCGAACTCCTCCACGACCCCGACGTACAGGTGCGGTACCCCGGCGCGGAGCAGCTCGCGGGCCTGGGGCGTTCCGCCGGCGAACGCCCCACTGCCGTCCCGGGGTGTCAGCACCACCAGGTCGGGAAGCCCGGGTCTCGGCCGTCGGCTGCGCCGGGCCGGGTGCCTGGCGCAGGCCCGGTCGACGGCCTCGCGGGCGGCGGTGGCCCGTAGCCGCCCGACCTCTCCCGGTGGCAGGCCGGCGGGGGAGGTGTCGGCGGGGGTGACCCGGCCGGAGTCCACCACGGTGACCGCTCCGGTGCCGCCGGCCGCGAGCACGGCCGCCAGGGCCGCGCCGATGCGCCCGGCGCCGCGGACCTCCACCGCATGGTCGGCCCGGTGGGCCAGCACGGCGGGAGCGGCGCCGGGGGTGGAGTGGATCAGGGAGAGCGAGGCGAGGTCGGGGCCGAGCAACTCGCGGTGCGGCTGGGGGAAGCGGGCGAGCGCCCGGTCGGCGGCCTCGGCGTCGTCGAGCACCCCGGCCTCCTCCAGCAGGTCGAGCACGGTGTCGGCGGGCTCGCGCCCGAAGCCGGTCCGCTCGCCCTCGGCGAGCAGGGCGGGGCGGTCGCGCGTCCCGTCGACCAGTCCGAGGAAGTCACAGAGGGCCTGGTCGGCGCGGGCGAGGACGCCGGCGTGCCGGGAGACGGTGCCGAACTGCAGGGTGTCCGAGTCCCGCCAGCTGCGGGAGAGGGCGGGCTTGAGGGCGAGGCGCACGGCGGTCTTCCTTCCGATCGGTTCCGGACGGTCGACGGCAGCATGCCCGATCGGGGTGCCGGGGTGCGCTGCGTTGTCCACAGGCCCGGGTGCATGATCGGATCATTCGTCCGCATACCCTGTGGATAACTTGACGTCCGGTGCGAGGTCGGATTCCGGACACCTTCTGTCGGCCTTTCGTTCCCGATCGCTCCACGAAACATTTCGGCCACGGCAGCGGACTTCTGTCAGGGGTACCGGGTAACGTCGTGTGCCATGGCAGCCGAACGGGACTCCCATCCCCAGGCGTCGCCTCGGCGTGCCCGTGCAGCGTCCGGGTCGCAAGTGGCGGCGCCGAGTACGCGCGGGCGTCCGGAGCAGCAACCAGGGGCCGCGCGGTCGGAGCCGTTCGACCGTTCCCGGGTGGAGGTGCGGCGCAGCGCCCGGCGCAGCCGGACGGTCTCCGCGTACCGGGAGGGCGACCGCACCATCGTGCTGATCCCGGCCCGGATGTCGCACGCCGAGGAACAGCGCTGGGTCGCGCAGATGCTGGAGAAGCTCGCCGCCCAGGAGAGCCGCCGGGTGCTCGGTGACGACGCGCTGGTGGCGCGGGCCCGTGAGCTCTCCGCCGCCTACCTGGACGACCGGGCCGAGCCGGCCCAGGTGCGCTGGGTGACGAACCAGAACTCGCGGTGGGGTTCGTGTACCCCCAGTGAGCGGACGATCCGGCTCTCGCACCGTCTCCAGGGCATGCCGGAGTACGTCGTCGACTACGTGCTGCTGCACGAGCTGGCGCATCTGCTGGTGCCGGACCACGGGCCGGCCTTCTGGGCGCTGCTGGAGGCCTATCCGAGGACGGAGCGGGCCCGCGGCTACCTGGAGGGCGTGGTGTCGGCGGCCCGGCTGCCGCACATTCCGGGGGCGCGGCACGCGGGTCCGCCGGACTCGGAACCGGCCGGTTCCTGCGGCTGAGGCGGTGGCCCCGCGGCTCGCGGGAGCCGCGGCGGACACAGGTGCGGAGTCAGGCACGGAAGAAGGGCGTGGGCCGTTGTGGCCCACGCCCCTTTCCTGGTCCGGACGCCCCCGAACGCCTCAACCGGTCAACCGGTCAGCTGCCGGGCGCGGGCGACGAGGTCGCGCACCGACCCGTCCGTGAGGTCGGGCAGTGCGTCGAAGTCGAACCAGCGGAGGTCGAGCGACTCCTCGCTGATCAGGGCCAGGGAGCCGGGAGGCGCCACCGCGACGTACTGGACGTCGAGGTGGGTGTTCTCCGGCCGGTCCTTGCCGGTGCAGCGCACCTGGTGCCGGTCGAGCTTGACCGGGACGGGCGCGCCGTCCCGCGTCAGGAGCGTGAGGCCGGGGATGCCGGACTCCTCGGTGGCCTCGCGCAGCGCGGCGGCGGCGAGGTCGCGGTCGCCGGGCTCGCAGTGGCCGCCCATCTGCAGCCACAGGCCGACCTTGGGGTGCAGGGTGAGCAGCACCCGTCCGGCGGCCGGGTCGACGACCGCCGCGCTGGCGGTGATGTGGGCGGGCAGGCAGGAGCGGAACAGGCCCTCGGGCTGTTCGGCGAGGTGCTGCAGGTAGTCGCGGCGCAGCCGCTCCTGGTCCGGGTCGGCGGGGCGCCAGCCGTCCAGGGCGCGGACGGCGTCCGCGTGCAGGGGGCCCGCCCCGGCGGCGCCGGCTTCCGTGCCGCCGGTGCTGCCCGTGCCGCCGGGGACCGTCTCGGTGACCGTCATGCGCCGGGCTCGCCCTTTCCGTCCTCGTCGTCGTTCTTCGTCAGGTCGGGCTTCGGGCCGGATCCCGGCTCGGCCGCCGGGCCGGACGTCCCGGTGCCGCCGCCCGCGGCGGCCTCCCCGAGGAGCTTGTCGATCGCGTCGAAGTCGAGACCGCCTTCGAGGCTGCCCGCGGTGTCCCGGTGCACGAAGGCGTCCGGGTCGTCGAGGTCGGCGGCGGTGGGCAGCATGTCCGGGTGCTGCCAGAGGTCGTCGCGGCCCTCGACGCCGCGGGCGTCGGCGAGCAGCGCCCAGAGCCGGGCGGCGTCGCGCAGGCGGCGCGGCCGCAGTTCGAGGCCGACGAGGGTGGCGAAGGTCTGCTCGGCGGGCCCGCCGGCCGCGCGGCGGCGGCGGACGGTCTCGCGCAGGGCGCCGGCCTGCGGAAGGTGGGGCTCGGCGGCGGCGTGCACGACGGCGTCGACCCAGCCCTCGACGAGTGCGAGCGCGGTCTCCAGGCGGGCGAGCGCGGCCTTCTGCTCGGGGGTGTCCTCGGGCTGGAGCAGGCCGCCGGCGAGCGCCTCCTGGAGGGCCTCGGGGTTGCTCGGGTCGAGCTGGCCGACCAGCTCCTCCATGCGGGTGGTGTCGACCTTGATGCCGCGGGCGTAGGCCTCGACGGCGCCGAGCAGGTGGGCGCGCAGCCACGGCACGTGGGCGAAGAGCCGCTGGTGGGCGGCCTCGCGCAGGGCGAGGTAGAGCCGGACCTCCTCGACGGGGACGTTCAGGCCCTCGCCGAACTCTGCGACGTTCTGCGGCAGCAGCGCGGCCTTGCCGGCGGGGGCGAGCGGCAGGCCGACGTCGGTGGAGCCGACGACCTCCGCGGCGAGCGCGCCGAGCGCCTGGCCGATCTGGGTGCCGAACATGGCGCCGCCCATGGAGCGCATCATGCCCATCAGCGGGCCGGCCATGGCCTGCATCTCCTCGGGCAGGACGCCGCCCATGGCGTTGCCGACGCGCTCGGCGACCGGGTCGACGAGGTCCTTCCAGACCGGAAGGGTGGCCTCGATCCACTCGGCGCGGCTCCAGGCGACGGCGGTACCGGCGCCGGACGGGAACTCGGTGGAGCCGTCGAGCCAGAGGTCGGCGAGGCGGACGGCCTCGGCGACGGCGGAGCGCTCGGTGGCGCTCACCGACCGGTCCTTGCTCTTGCCCTCGGCGGGCTCGGCGACGACCGTCTGCCGGGCGATGTCCTTGGCCAGCTCCCAGTTGACCGGGCCGCCCTCGAACGAGAGCATCTGACCGAGCTGCTGGAACGCGGCGCCGAGGTCGTTGGGGTTGAGGCCGCCGAACATGGCGGCGAAGGGGTTGTCGCCGGCGCCGGGGGCACCGGGGGTGCCCGGCCCGCCGGGCAGGCCGCCCATGCCGAAGAGCGCGCCGAACGGGTTGCCGGCACCGAAGCCGAAGGGCTGCGGGCCGCTCTGCTCGTCGCCGCCCTGGTCCTTCTTCTGCTCGTCTCCGGGCTTGGCCTTGCCGTCTTCGGGCTCCTCGGGCGGAACGCCGAATCCGAAGGGAAGGTCGCTCACGGGGTCCTCGATCCGGTCGGCCGTCATGCGGGTGGTGGCGGTGAAATCTGCAGGCCCGGGGCGGTCGGTGGAGTGGGGGACTCCCGGCCGGTGGGCGGCTCCCACGCGGCTGGTCCGCGCCGGGTGCACCGCCGGGCCTCCGCCTCGGGCAGGATGGACGTACGTGACACACGTACGTACGCACATAAGCTAACCGTGGAGGATGGCCGGTGAGTTCCCCGCCTTCGGACGTTCGCTCTGGGCTGACCGGAGGAGAGGACGCCCCGGACATCACGGCGTCGCCTCCTCCAGCCTATGACGGAAGACCCCTGACCGTGGCGGTCACGGGTGCTGCCGGCGTGCTCGGCGAGCGCGTCGCAGCCCGGCTGGTCGCCTCGCCGGGTGTGAAGAAAGTGCTCGCGGTGGACGACCGGCGCGGTGAGGTGCCGGGCGTCCAGTGGCGGGTCCTGGACGTGCGGGACCCCGCCGTCGCCGAGCGGCTGGCCGGCGTGGACGTGGTGGTCCACCTGGCGATGGACCTGGGCATGGAGTCGGACCCGCGGGCGCGCAGCGCCTACAACGTGCGGGGCGCGCAGACGGTGCTGACGGCCGCCGCGGCGGCCGGGGTGCACCGGGTGGTGCTCTGCACCTCCGCGATGGTCTACGGCGCGCTGGCCGACAACGAGGTCCCGCTGGCCGAGGACTCGGAGCTGCGGGCGACCGAGGAGGCCTCGCTGGTCGGGGACCTGCTGGAGATCGAGCGGCTGGCCCGGCGCGCGCCGCGGGCGCACCCGGGGCTGCAGGTGACGGTGCTGCGCCCGGCGGTGGTGGTGGGCCCCGGGGTCGACACGGTGCTGACCCGGCACTTCGAGGCGCCGCGGCTGCTGGTGGTGGCGGGTTCGCGGCCGTGCTGGCAGTTCTGCCACGTGGACGACCTGGCGGCGGCGCTGGAGTACGCGGCGCTGGGCCTGGTCGAGGGCGAGGTGACGGTCGGCTGTGACGGCTGGCTGGAGCAGGAGGACGTGGAGCGGCTGTCGGGGATCCGGCGGATGGAGCTCCCGGCCTCGCTCGCGCTGGGGACGGCGGCGCGGCTGCACCGGCTGGGGCTGACCCCGGCGCCGGCCGGTGACCTGGCGTACACGATGTACCCGTGGGTGGTGTCGGGCAGCCGGTTGCACGAGGCGGGCTGGCGGCCGACGTACACCAACGAGGAGGTGCTGGCGGAGCTGCTGGCGCAGGTGGCGGGGAAGCACGCGGTGGCCGGGCGCCGGCTGGGCGGCAAGGAGGCCGCGACCAGCCTGGGCGCGGCCGGGGCGACGGTGGCGCTGGTGGGTACGGCGGCGCTGGTGCGGCGGGCGCGGAAGCGGCGCCGTTTCTGATCGGCGACGCGCCGACCGCGGTCGCCCCCGGGCCGCGGCCGGCCGCCCGGCTCCGGGTCCGGCCCCGGTCCGGGTAGCCCGGGGACTGGTCCGGGCCGGTCCGGAGGGTGGCTCACTCCGGGCCGTTTCTCACGATGCGAAATTCCTTCGTCGTGATGCGGAAAGCTCTTGCCCCGGACCACCCGGGATGGGGGATCATGGGGTCATGTCCGAGAACCACGACCCGATCCGCCTGCTCGCGATCCGCGACACCCCGCTCTCCCTCGACGAGGTGTACGACGCGGTGGGCGACGACGCGGCCGGCGGGACGACCGTCTTCGTCGGGACGGTCCGCGACCACGACGGCGGCAAGTCGGTCTCCGCACTGGAGTACAGCTGCCACCCCACGGCCGAGCAGGAGATGCGCCGGATCGCCGAGAAGATCGTCGCGGACTTCCCGGTCCGGGCGCTCGCCGCGGTCCACCGGATCGGCCGGCTGGAGATCACCGACAAGGCGGTGATCGTCGCCGTCTCCTGCGCCCACCGCGGCGAGGCGTTCGCCGCGGCCCGTCGGCTGATCGACGACCTCAAGCACGAGGTGCCGATCTGGAAGCACCAGGTCTTCGCCGACGGCGAGGAGGAGTGGGTCGGCGCCGGGAGCTGCTGACCAGCCCCCGCAGCCCCGCCCCCCGCAGCCCCGCCGACGCGCAGGCGCGCCGGGCCCTCACTCGAACGGGTGTGGGCCTGTGCGCCGAATACTCCCTGGCAGTGAGCCGATCGGCCGTGCCGTAACCCGGAAGGCGCCGTCAACGTTGTCCGCCGGAGTGGTTAATCTGCTCATAGACACGACGAGCTGGGAGTACTGAGATGGCTGCGCTCGCCTGGTTGATCATTCCGGTTGTCGCCGCACTGCTCGCCGCCGTGTGGGCGGGGTGGGCCCAGAGGGCCCCCAGGGCGACGGGGGACCCGGCCTCACTGGCCGAACACAAGCGGTTCATGGCCGCGATGGAACGCACCACGACCGGCTCCGGTCCGGGCGAGCGCCCGGGCCGGTAGCCCGCCGGGCGTACCGTCGGCCGCGTCCCGTACTGTCGAGTCATGCCACGCCGCTCTGCGACGATGCTCGCCGCCACCCTGCTGCTCATAGCGCTGCTCTGTGTCTCGGTGCTGATGAAGGTGCCGTACACCGAGATGAGCCCGGGTCCGACGTACAACACGCTCGGGGTGCAGGAGAAGACGGGCACGCCGGTGATCACCATCACCGGCCACGAGTCGTTCCCGGCGAGCGGCCACCTCAACATGACCACCGTGCAGGTGACCGGGGCCAAGTACGAGCCCAGCCTGGTCAACGCGGTGATCGGCTGGCTGCGGGACGACGTGCTGGTGGTGCCGCACGACAACGTCTACCCCAAGGGGCAGACCGACGCCGAGGCCAAGCAGCAGAACGCCGAGGAGTTCGCGCTCTCCGAGGACCACGCCCGGACCGCGGCGCTCAAGCAGCTCGGCATCCCGATGGGCAGCGAGCTGATCGTCCAGGCCGTCACCGCCGGAGCCCCGGCCGAGGGCCGGCTGCACGCCGGCGACCAGATCGTCGCCGTCGACGGCACCGCGGTGGCCGATCCGGAGGGCGTGGCCAAGGCGGTCACCAAGCGCCAGCCCGGCGAGCAGGTGGTCTTCACCGTCGTGCCGCGGGTCAAGGAGGGCTCGGCCGAGCCGGGGGTGCGCACCGACATCACCGTCCCGACCGTGAAGTCGCCCGACAGCGGCTCCGCGATGGTCGGCATCCGTCCGGGCCTGAAGCACACCTACCCGTTCCGGATCGACATCGGGCTGCAGGACGTCGGCGGGCCCAGTGCCGGCCTGATGTTCTCGCTCGGCATCATCGACAAGCTGACGCCCGGCGACCTCACCGACGGCCGGTTCGTGGCCGGCACCGGCACCATCGACGACAACGGGGCGGTCGGGCCGATCGGCGGCATATCGATGAAGCTGATCGCCGCACGGGACGCCGGCGCCGAGTACTTCCTCACGCCGGCCGCCAACTGCGCCGAGGCGGGGAAGAACACCCCGGACGGGCTGACCCTGGTCAAGGCCGAGACGCTGGACGGCGCGCTGAAGTCGCTGGAGCAGATCCGCTCCGGGCAGACCTCCGCACTGCCGTCCTGCGCCGCGTAGCCGACCCACCGGCGGCCGGCCGGCCGGCCGGGCGGGCGATCGCGAGACCGGAAGACCTGAAGATCGCGAGATCGTCGGACCGGCATGCGGAAGACCGGTCAACCGGCCGGACGGCCGGGTGACCGATCGGCCGGGTGACCGGTGGCCGTTCCGCTACGAGAAGGTCGCCAGCAGGGCCTCGGTCAGGCCCGGCACCAGGTCGGGGCCGGTCAGCACCTCGCGCGCGACGTCCTTGGACCGCAGCCGCAGCGCGACCTCCTTCTTCCCGCCGCGCAGCACGGCGGCGGTGATCCGCACCTCTTCGCGCTTGGGGTGGTTGGCCACCCAGTCGGCGAGCTGGGCGTCGCTGGCGTTGCGCGGGCGGGTCTGCTCGGAGCCGGGCGGCAGCATCAGCCGCTCGACCACCAGCGCGCAGCCGGCGACCGCGTCGGGCCAGGCGATGGTGCCGAGGAACTTGTCCAGCTCCATGCCGGCCGGCAGCTCGTCCTGCTCGACCGGGGTGAGGCCGGCCTCCTCGGTGTCGGCGAGGCCGAGCTGCTTGGCGATGCGCGGGTCGGCCTTGCGCAGGGCGGCGCTGTCCACCAGGGCGAACAGCCGGGCCGGGAGGTCCCAGCCGAGGGTGGCGGCGTACTCGTCGATCTCCAGGGCGGCCCGGGTCAGCGGGGTCGCGGCCGGGAGCGTGGAGACGTCGTCGGGGAGATTGGATCCATCGGACATGCCTCAATCCTCACACGCCGGGCGGGTCCGGCGGGCCCGGCGGTGCCGGGTCCCGCGCCGGGCGCGGTGCCGGGCGGTGCCGTGGGGAGCCCGTCGGGGGGCCGGACGGAGGCCGTCCGGGAGCTGTCCGGGAGCGCCGTGAGGTCCCCGCCGGCGGGGGAGCGGGGGCCGGCTGCGCTCGTAACCGTCTGCTAACGGTGGGAACTCGGCTAAAGCCTGGTTAAGTTGCACTGAAGACCGACCGACTCCAGACGACACAACTGAGGTGCCACCGTGGTATTCCAGATGCCGGAACGCTCAGGGCCGGGTTTCCGGCGCAGAGTAGGCCCGCCCTCCCGGCGGGCGCGAGTGCTCCTGCTGACCTTGGGAGTGCTCGCGGTCCTCTTCCTGCTGTTCGTCATGTTCGCCGGATTCTGGACGGACTGGCTCTGGTTCAAGTCGGTCCAGTACTCCTCGGTGTTCACCACCCAGCTCTGGACCAAGATCGGGCTGTTCGCGGTCTTCGGCCTGCTGATGGCGGTGATCGTCGGCTTCAACGTGTGGCTGGCGCACCGGCTGAGGCCGCCGCTGTCGGCGATGTCGGTCGAGCAGCAGAGCCTGGACCGCTACCGCTCGGGCCTGGCGCCGTTCAAGCGCTGGGCGCTGATCGGGATCTCGCTGGTGATCGGGCTGGTGGCGGGTGCCGCGGCCTCGGGCCAGTGGCGGACGTGGCTGCTGTGGACCAACGGGACCTCGTTCGGGGTCAAGGACCCGCAGTTCGGGCGGGACGTCTCGTTCTACGCCTTCGATCTGCCGTTCTACGAGTTCGTGCTGGGCTTCGCGTTCAGCGCGGTGATCGTCTCGCTGCTGACCTCGGTGCTGGTGCACTACCTGTACGGCGGGCTGCGGCTGCAGGGACCGGGCCGGCGGGCGAGCGTCGGTGCGCAGGGGCACCTGGCGGTGCTGCTGGGCATCTTCGTGCTGCTGAAGGCGGTGGCGTACTGGCTGGACCGGTACGCGCTGGCCGTGAAGACCGGCGCCTACCGGGAGGTCTCCGGCTGGACCGGCCTGCGGTACGTGGACGCCAACGCGTTCCTGCCGGCGAAGACGATCCTGTTCTTCGTCGCGATCATCTGCGCGGTGCTGTTCTTCCTGACCCCGGTGCGGCGCACCTGGGCCCCGGCCCTGATCGGGCTGGGCCTGATGGTGCTGTCGGCGGTGCTGATCGGCGGGGTGTACCCGGCGATCGTGCAGCAGTTCCAGGTCAAGCCGAACGAGCAGGCCAAGGAGACGCCCTACATCCAGAAGAACATCGACGCGACGCGCCAGGCGTACGGGATCTCGGACAGCCAGACGATCCCGTACACCCCGAAGGGCACGACCGACGCCGAGGCGCTGAAGCCGGACGCGCAGACCATCTCGGACATCCGGCTGATCGACCCGAACGTCGTCTCGCCGACCTTCCAGTCGATCGAGCAGCAGCGGTCGTACTACGCGTTCCCGCAGACCCTGGACGTGGACCGGTACGGCAAGGACGCGGGCGCCCAGGACACCGTGATCGGCCTGCGCGAGCTGGACCTCAACGGTGTGCAGCGGAACTGGATCAACGACCACTTCAAGTACACCCACGGCTACGGCGCGGTGGTGGCCAAGGGCAACCAGGTCAACGACAAGGGCCAGCCGGTCTTCACCGAGTCCGGCCTGCCGGCGACGGGTTCGCTGGGCGACTACCAGCAGCGGATCTACTACGGCGAGAAGACCTCCACGTACTCGATCGTGGGCGGCTCCAACCAGGAGATCGACTACACCACCGACTCCGGTGAGAACAAGCAGTACAAGTACACCGGCGGCAGCGGCGTCTCGCTGAACAACCCGCTGACCCGGGCCGCGTACGCGGTGAAGTTCGCCGAGCCGCAGATCCTCTACGCGGGGGCGATCACCGACGGCGCCAAGGTGATCTACGACCGGACGCCCAAGGAGCGGGTGGAGAAGGTCGCGCCGTGGCTGTCGATCGACGCCGACCCGTACCCGGTGGTGGAGAACGGCCGGGTGGTCTGGGTGCTGGACGGCTACACCACCTCGGACGGCTACCCCTTCTCGTCGAAGACGACGCTGGGCACGGCCACCAAGGACTCGCTGACCAACCAGCGCGGTGAGCTGCTGACCGTCGCCAACCAGGTCAACTACATCCGCAACTCGGTCAAGGCCACCGTGGACGCGTACACCGGCGAGGTGACGCTGTACCAGTGGGACGAGAACGACCCGGTGCTGAAGACCTGGATGAAGGCGTTCCCGGACACCGTGAAGGCCAAGGCGGAGATCCCGGGCACGCTGATGCCGCACCTGCGCTACCCGCAGGACATGTTCAAGGTGCAGCGCGACCTGCTGGGCCAGTACCACGTGACGGACGCCAACTCGTTCTTCAACGGCAGCGACATCTGGCAGGTCCCGGTGGACCCGACCAGCGACACCAAGCAGTTCCAGCCGCCGTACTACCTGACGGTGCGGATGCCGGACCCGGCGGTCACGTCGGCGAGCTTCTCGCTGACGACCACCTTCGTGCCGCGCGGCCGGGACAACCTGGCGGCGTTCATGGCCGTCAGCGCCGACCCGGGCCCGGACTACGGCAAGCTCCGGATCCTCAAGGTGCCGGGGGACTCCAAGACGCTCGGCCCCAACCTGGTGCAGTCGCAGTTCAACTCGCGGCAGGAGGTGGCGCAGCAGATCACCCTGCTGAAGAGCGGCGGTGACTCGGAGCTGGAGTACGGCAACCTGCTGACGCTGCCCGTCGGCGGCGGCCTGCTGAACGTCGAGCCGGTGTACGTCCGCGGGCGCGGCGCCAAGTACCCGACGCTGCAGAAGGTGCTGGCGGTCTACGGCAACGACAACGTGGCGTTCGAGAACACGCTGGAGGAGGCGCTGCGGAAGGTGTTCGCGGGCGCGGCGCCGGCGACCACGCCGACCGCACCCACCACGCCGACGAACCCGACGACGCCCACCAACCCGACGACGCCGACGAATCCGACGACGCCGGCGCCGGGGAGCACGGTCACGCCCGAGCTGCAGAAGGCGATGGCGGACGTGCTGAAGGCGCAGGGCGAGCTTGACAACGCCGCCAAGTCCGGTGACTGGGTGGCCGTCGGGCAGGCTCAGAAGGCGCAGAGCGAGGCGGCCAAGGCGCTGGCCGCGGCCTTGCAGAAGGCCGGTCTCGCGCCCGCGGCCGCGTCGGCGGGGCCCTCGCCCGGGGCTCCGTCGGGGGCTCCGTCGGGGACGCCCGCCCCGTCGGGCTCACCGGGGGCCACCCCGGCGCCAACGCCGAGCACCGGCCCCTGAGCCGCTGAGCTGCGGCGACCGATTTCTGTCCCACCCCGCGACCGTGTTATGGTTTGGCTACCGACGCGGGGTGGAGCAGCTCGGTAGCTCGCTGGGCTCATAACCCAGAGGTCGCAGGTTCAAATCCTGTCCCCGCTACTCAGTAGCACAGAGGCCCGGAGGATTCGTCCTCCGGGCCTCTGGCGTTTTTTCGGCCGGCCCGCGGGGGTTGCTCCGGTACCATCGAGCGTCGCCAAGGACGACGGCAGCGGGGTTTGCGGACGCCAGTGTCGGGAAATCGACAAAGCGCCGAAGCAATCTCGTCGGCTTCGGGTCCGCCCCGCCGAAATCGGCCGGGGCAGGTGTACGCGGGTTGCGGGTGATGCGACGATGGGACACATGGGGGACGTTGCACGGCTGCTGACCGGCCGTCCGGTCCGACGCGCCCCCTGGGGGTGCCTCCGGTCCAAGACCGGGGGACGGTCCCCCCGGCCGATGGCCGGGGAAGGATGCCGCGACACTCTGGGGGAGCGGGAGTCGGCATGAGGCTGATCGGAAAGAACGGGACAGGAGCGAAACCGGCGACCACCGAGGCGGACACCGAGGCCTGGGCGGAGAGCCCCGAGCGGAACCCGGGCGCCCTGCCCGCCCAGCGCACCAGCGGCCTGACGGAGCGCCGCCCGGCGCCCGGCTACGGCCCGGACAGCCTGGTGCACGTCCCCACCAGCCGGTTCACCGCCGAGATCGGCCCGTACGGCGCGCTCACCGAACAGAGCGGCCCGGGGGCGGACGCCGGCGAGCACGCCGGCTTCGACTCCGCGAGCTTCGAGACCGCGCTGGCCGCCCGCGAGCAGGCCGCACTGGAAGCCCGGCACCGTCAGGCCGCCGACGACGGCGACGCGGACGCCGCCGGCCGGCTCGGCACGCTGCTGCTGCGCCGCGGCGACCTGGAGGACGCGGAGCCGTACCTGCGCGGGGCCGCCGCTGCCGGACTCCGCTCCGCGGCCAACAACCTCGGCGTGCTGCTGCACCAGCAGGGCCACCGGGCCGAGGCGGCCCAGTGGTGGCGGCAGGCCGCGGTGGCCGGCAGCGCGCCGGCCGCGCACGCGCTCGGCCTGCAACTGCGGGACCAGGGCGAGGAGGAGGCGGCCGAGTACTGGCTGCACTTCGCCGCCGACCACGGTCACCCGCTGGGCGCGTACGCGCTCGGCGACCTGATGGAGCACCGGCGCGACGTCCGCGCCGAACGCTGGTTCAAGGTGTCCGCCGACGCCGGACACCGGGAGGCCGCCTACCGGCTGGCCCGGATGCGGGAGGCGGCCGGGGACAAGGAGACCGCGGAGGCCTGGTACCGGATCGCGGCCGCCCGCAGCCACGCCCGAGCGGCGCTGCGCCTCGGCGTCCTGCTGGAGGACCGGGCCGGCGGGGACCAGGCGCTGCTGGAGGAGGCCGCCCGCTGGTACCGGCAGTCGGCGCAGAACGGCGAGCCCCGGGCCGCGTGCGCGCTGGGCTTCCTGCTGCGCGACTCCGGGGATCTCGGTGCGGCCGCCGAGTGGTGGCAGGAGGCGGCCGAGGCCGGGGACGGCAACGCGGCGAACGCGCTGGGCGCGCTGCACGCCTCGCGCGGCGAGGCCGCCGAGGCGGAGCGCTGGTACCGCAGCGCGCTGGAGGCCGGGGACCAGAACGGCGCGTTCAACCTGGGGCTGCTCTGCGCGGGCGCCGGGCGGGACCAGCAGGCCGAGCAGTGGTACCGGCGGGCCGCGTACGCCGGGCACCGGGAGGCGTGCAACGCGCTGGCCGTGGTGCTGCTGCAGCGCGGTGACGAGTCGGGCGCCGAACCGTGGTTCTCCAAGGCCGCGGAGGCGGGCAGCGTGGACGGCGCCTTCAACCTGGGCGTCCTGCACGCCGGGCGCGGCGAGCAGCGGCAGGCGCAGGAGTGGTACGCGCGCGCCGCGGCCGAGGGGCACGGCGAGGCGGCGCTTCAGCTGGCGGTGGTGCAGGAGCAGCGCGGCAATCTGGCGGGCGCGCTGGAGCGTTACCGCCAGGCGGCGGCGGGCGGGTCGGCGGAGGGTGCGTTCCGGCTGGCCTCGGTGCTGGACCGGCGCGGGGACGCGGACCAGGAGGCCGAGCACTGGTACGCGGTGGCGGCGGACGCCGGGCACCGGCGGGCCCAGGTGCGGATGGGCGTGCGGGCGGCCGAGCGCGGGGCGCTGGAGATCGCCGAGAGCTGGTACCGGCGGGCCGCGGCGGCGGGCAGCCGCAGCGCCGCGTTCAACCTGGGGCTGCTGCTGGCCCGGCAGGACAGCGAGGCCGAGGCGATGCTCTGGTACACCCGGGCCGCGGACGCCGGGCACGGGCGGGCGGCGCTGCGGCTCGCGCTGCTGGCGCTGCGCCGGGGGGAGCCGGTGCAGGCGGAGAACTGGTGCCGGCGGGCGGCGGACTACGGTCCGGCCGAGGTGGCCGAGCGGGCCGGCCGCCTGCTGGGCGCCCTCCATGCCGAGCTGAGCGCGTAGCGCCTGGCCCGGCCGGGGGCACCCGGCGCCGCTCGCCGCGGGTCGGGCGCCGTCCTCGTCGTTCACCGGGTCGAGGTGCCCGCCTGCGCGGTCCGCCCGGACGCCCTGTGCCGGGGGTGGTGGCGCCGGGGGCGGTTCGCGTGGGCTGCTCAGGGGCCGGTCGTACAGTCCGGACAGAGGCCGCGGTAGGTGATCTCGGCGCCGGAGACGGTGAAGCCGAACCGCTCGGAGGCGGGCAGCGCGGCCAGCGGGTCGCCCAGCGGGTGGACGTCGCGGATGGCGCCGCAGCCGGAGCAGACCAGGTGCTGGTGGGCGTGGTGGGCGTTGGGGTCGTACCGCTTGGCGCGGCCGTCGGTCGCGACCTCCAGCACCTCGCCGAGGCAGACGAGTTCGCCGAGGGTGTTGTAGACGGTGGCGCGGCTGATCTCGGGCAGCCGTTGCGCCGCGCGCGCGTGCACCTCGTCGGCGGTGAGGTGGACGTGTTCTCCGTCGAGGACCTCGGCCACGACCCGGCGCTGCGAGGTCAGCCGCCATCCACGTCCGCGAAGCCGTTCCAGCAGGTCACTCATGGGTACAGGGTAAGTGCACTCCCAGTCTGGTTCCAGTGTTGACTTGGACAAAGTCCAAGTTAGGATCGAGTCGTAACGACCGGATCACGCGGAGGCACCCTCTTATGACTACCCAGGACGAGCTGCGCCCCACCCTCACCACGGAGGCGGGTGCCCCCGTCGCCGACAACCAGAACACCGAGACCGCCGGTGTCGGCGGTCCGGCGCTGATCCAGGACCAGCAGCTGTTCGAGAAGCTCGCGCACTTCAACCGCGAGCGGATCCCGGAGCGCGTGGTGCACGCCCGCGGCGCGGCCGCGTACGGCACGTTCACCGTGACCGCCGACGTGACCGGCTACACGCGGGCGGCGTTCCTCTCCGAGGTCGGCAAGCAGACCGAGACCTTCCTGCGGTTCTCCACCGTGGCGGGCAACCTCGGCTCCGCCGACGCGGTGCGCGACCCGCGCGGCTTCGCGCTGAAGTTCTACACCGAGGAGGGCAACTACGACCTCGTCGGCAACAACACCCCGGTGTTCTTCATCAAGGACGCCACCAAGTTCCCGGACTTCATCCACACCCAGAAGCGCGACCCGTACACGGGCTCGCAGGAGGCGGACAACGTCTGGGACTTCTGGGGCCTGTCGCCCGAGGCCACCCACCAGGTGACCTGGCTGTTCGGCGACCGCGGCATCCCGGCCTCCTACCGGCACCTGGACGGCTTCGGCTCGCACACCTACCAGTGGCAGAACGAGGCCGGCGAGTACTTCTGGGTCAAGTACCACTTCAAGACCGACCAGGGGATCAGGAACCTGACGTCGGAGGAGGCGGCGAAGCTCGCGGGCGAGGACCCGGACAGCCACCAGCGGGACCTGCGCGAGGCCATCGAGCGCAGCGAGTTCCCCACCTGGACGGTCAGCGTCCAGATCATGCCGGCCGCCGACGCGGCGAACTACCGCTTCAACCCCTTCGACCTGACGAAGGTCTGGCCGCACGCCGACTACCCGCTGGTCGAGTTCGGCAAGCTGGAGCTCAACCGCAACCCCGACAACGTCTTCGCCGAGGTCGAGCAGTCGATCTTCTCCCCGTCGCACTTCGTGCCCGGCATCGGTCCGTCCCCCGACAAGATGCTGCAGGGCCGCCTGTTCGCGTACGCGGACGCCCACCGCTACCGCGTCGGCATCAACGCCGACCACCTGCCGGTCAACCGCCCGCACGCCGCCGAGGCGCGCAACAACAGCCGTGACGGCCACCTGTACGACGGCCGGCACGGCCGCCAGAAGAACTACGAGCCCAACAGCTTCGGCGGCCCGGTGCAGACCGGCCGGCCGCTCTGGGCGCCGACCCCCGTCAGCGGTGCCACCGGCACCTCCGAGGCCCCCTCGCACGCCGAGGACAACGACTTCGTGCAGGCGGGCAACCTGTACCGGCTGATCGGCGAGGACGAGAAGCAGCGGCTGGTCGCCAACCTGGCCGGCTTCATCGCCAAGGTCTCGGCCGACCGCGACGACATCGTCGAGCGGGCGATCGAGAACTTCCGCAAGGCCGACGCCGACTACGGTCAGCGCCTGGAGGCGGCCGTGCGGGAGCTGCGCAAGCAGCGGTGACGCCGGCGCGCCCCCGATGAGCAGCGGGCCCGCCGCGACCGGAGCACCGGTCGTGGCGGGCCCGCACCCATGTCGCGGGGCACTGCCGGGGTCACACGCCGAGGCGGCCCAGCGCCTCCTCGTGGAGCAGGCCGTTGGAGGCGACCGCGTCGGCGCCGCCCGGGCCCGGGACGCCGTCCAGGCCGGTGAAGCGTCCGCCGGCCTCCTCGACGATGATGCAGTTGGCCGCCATGTCCCACAGGGACAGTTCCGGCTCGGCCGCGATGTCGACCGCGCCCTCGGCGACCATCATGTACGACCAGAAGTCGCCGTAGGCGCGGGTGCGCCAGCAGGCCCGGGTGAGGTCGAGGAACGGGTCGAGGCGGCCGCGCTCCTCCCAGCCGGAGAGCGAGGAGTAGGAGAAGGAGGCGTCCTCGATCCGGGAGACGCCGGAGACCCGGATCCGGCTCGCCTTGGCCAGGCTGCGGCCGGCGAACGCGCCGAGGTCCTTGGCGGCCCACCAGCGGCGGTTCAGCGCGGGGGCCGAGACGATGCCGACGACCGGCCGTTCGACGCCGTCCGGGCCGTCCTCCAGCAGCGCGATCAGGGTCGCCCAGACCGGCACGCCGCGGATGTAGTTCTTGGTGCCGTCGATCGGGTCGATCACCCAGCGGCGCGGTCCCGTGCCCTGGAGGCCGAACTCCTCGCCGAGCACCGCGTCGCGCGGGCGGGCCCGCTGGAGGATGCTGCGCACGAGCTCCTCGGCGGCCTTGTCGGCGTCGCTCACGGGGGTGAGGTCGGGCTTGGTCTCGACCCGGAGGTCGAGTGCGCGGAAGCGCTCCAGGGTGACCGAGTCGGCCGAGTCGGCGAGGACGTGGGCGAGTCGGAGGTCGTCGTGGTAGTCGGCCATGTCCGAAACCCTAGCGAGCCCTCCCCGATCGGGACAGTCGGGCTCGCGGACCGGACCGGGAAGGGCCGGGCCCCGGGCCGGACCCGCCCCGGGCGGGCGGGGGCTCAGTGCGCGGAACCGCTCAGCTGGAGGCCGATCACCCCGGCGATCACCAGGGAGATCGACACCAGCTTGAGCACCGAGGTGGTCTCGTCCAGGAAGGCCATGCCGTAGATCGCGGTGCCGGCCGCGCCGATCCCGGTCCACACCGCGTACGCGGGGCCGACCGGGAGGGTCTTCAGGGAGATCGTGAGCAGACCGAAGCTGCCGAGGGCGAAGACGCAGAAGCTGATGGTGGGCCAGAGCTTGGTGAAGCCTTCACTGAGCTTGAGGTTGATCGCGAAGCCGGTCTCCAGGAGACCGGCCAGGATCACCAGGGCCCATGCCATCGCGTGCTCTCCCTGTCGATCGCCGGAAACGGGCCGTGATCCGGCCCGACTTTCCTATGATCACCAGGCGGCGGTGCTCCGACACCTCGAACGCGCGAAAACCCCGGACTCCGCCCGCGCACCCGGGCGGGTCAGTCGTCCTCGCGGGCCTCCTTGCTGGCCAGCAGACGGCGCAGCGAGTAGAGCCGGGCCTGATCCGCGTGCCCCTCGGCCACCCAGGCGTCCAGCGCGCAGTCCGGCTCGTCGTGGCTGCACGCGCGCGGGCACTCGGCGGTGCCGGGCTCCAGGTCGGGGAAGGCCAGGATCACCCGGGACGGGTCGATGTGCGAGAGGCCGAAGGACCGGAAGCCGGGGGTGTCGATCACCCAGCCGGTGTCCAGTGCCTTCTTCGAGCCCGGCTTGGCCCCGGGCGGCGGCGGCAGGCGCAGCGCGAGGGCCGACACCGTGGTGTGCCGGCCCCGGCCGGTGACCGAGTTGACCTGCCCGGTGCTCCGCTGGTGCTCCGGGACGAGGGCGTTGACCAGGGTGGTCTTGCCGACGCCGGAGTGGCCGATGAACACCGTGCGCAGGCCGCGCAGGCGCTCCCGGACGACCTCGGCGCCGGTGGTGGCCAGCTCGTCCCGGCGGGTCACCACGTACCGGATGCCGAGCGGTGCGTAGGCGTCCAGCATGGGTTCGGCCGGGGCGAGGTCGGCCTTGGTGAGGACGAGCAGCGGCTCCATCCCCGCGTCGTAGGCGGCGACCAGGCAGCGGTCGATCAGCCGGGGCCGGGGCTCCGGGTCCGCCAGGGCGGTGACGATGGCGAGCTGCTCGGCGTTGGCGACGACGATCCGCTCGTACGGGTCGTCGTCGTCCGCGGTTCGCCGCAGGACCGAGCTGCGCTCCTCGACCCGGACGATCCGGGCCAGGGTGTCGGCGTCCCCGGAGAGGTCGCCGACGATGGAGACGTTGTCGCCGACGACGACGCCCTTGCGGCCCAGCTCGCGGGCCTTCATCGCGACGATCTCACGTTCCTGCTTGGTGCCCGGGTCGATCAGGCAGGTCAGCCGGCCGCGGTCGACGGTGAGCACCATCGCCTCGGCCGCGTCCTCGTGCTTGGGCCGGATCCGGGTGCGAGGGCGGGAGCCCTTCCGTCCGGGCCGGTTGCGGATGTCGTCCTCGTCGGCGTCCTTGCCGTAACGGCGCATGTCCCCAGTCTCCCGCTCAGCCGCCCGCCACCACTCCGGTGAGCAACTCGTCCCACATCGCGGGGAAGTCCGGCAGGGTCTTGGCGGTGGTGGCCACGTTCTCCACCTGGACGCCGGGTACGGCGAGGCCGATCACCGCGGCGGCGGTGGCCAGGCGGTGGTCCTCGTAGGTGTGGAAGACGCCGCCGCCCAGCTTGCGCGGGCGGATCCGCAGGCCGTCCTCGGTCTCGCTGACGTCGCCGCCGAGGTCGTTGATCTCCTTGGCGAGCGCGGCCAGCCGGTCGGTCTCGTGCAGCCGCAGGTGCGCGATGCCGTAGAGGTGGGACTCGGAGTCGGCGAGGGCGGCGACGGCGGCGATCACCGGGGTGAGCTCGCCGACGTCGTGCAGGTCGGCCTCGATGCCGTGGATCCGGCCGGTGCCGGTGAACTGGAGGCCCTCGTCGGTGAACTCGCAGCTGCCGCCCATCCGGGTGTAGAGGTCGCGCAGCTGGTCGCCCGGCTGGGTGGTGTGGCGGGGCCAGTCGCGGACGGTGACCCGGCCGCCGGTGACCAGGGCGGCGGCGAAGAACGGTGCGGCGTTCGAGAGGTCGGGCTCGACGACCATGTCGCGGCCGATCAGGGCGCCGGGGGTGACCCGCCAGACGTCCTTCTCGCCGCCGTCCCCGGGGGCGTCGACCTGGACGCCGGCCAGCCGGAGCATCTCGACGGTCATCCGGATGTGCGGCAGCGAGGGGACGGGCCCGCCGACGTGCCGGACCTCGACGCCCTGGTTGTAGCGGGCGCCCGAGAGCAGCAGGGCGGAGACGAACTGCGAGGACGAGGAGGCGTCGAGCTCGACCGGGCCGCCCTCCAGGGCCCCGGTGCCGTGCACGGTGAGCGGGAAGGCGCCGCGGCCGCCGTCCTCGATCCGGGCGCCGAGCGCGCGCAGGGCGTCGATCACGCCGTGCTGGGGGCGCTCGTGGCTGCGCGGGTCGCCGTCGAAGTGGACCGGGCCGTCGGCGAGGACGGCGAGCGGGGGGAGGAAACGCATGACCGTGCCGGCGTTGCCGACGTCGACGGAGGCGGGGCCGCGCAGCGCGGGGGCGGGGATGACCCGCCAGGCCTCGCCGCCCCCGGTGCCGCCGGAGTCGTTGTTGACCTGCTCCTCGATGCCGACGCCGAGCGCGCGCAGGCCGTCGGCCATCAGCTGGGAGTCGCGGCTGCGCAGCGGTCGGCGCACCCAGCCGGGCTCGTCGGCCAGGGCCGCCAGCACCAGGGCCCGGTTGGTGACCGACTTGGAGCCGGGGATGGTGACGGTGGCGTCAACGGGGCTGGTCGCGACGGGGGCGGGCCACAGGGTCTCGGTCATGGGGCAAGTTTAGGGGCCGTACCGGAACTGTCCTTTCGCCCGCGTCGGCGGGGGCTCCTGCTCAGAGGGGGCGGAGCAGCCAGCTCGCGCCGAGGGCGAGGGCGGCGAGTGCGGTGACCAGGAAGAGCGCCGTCCAGGCGAGGCCGGGGACGCCGGTGAGGCGGGCGAGCTGGTCGGCGTCGGAGTCCCCGGCCTGACCGCGGCGGCGCTGGTGCTGGAGTTCGAGGACCGGGCGGACCGCGCCGAACAGCAGGAACCAGCTGCCGAGGTAGGCGAAGCCGCCCTGGACCTCGGGGGTGCCGAACCAGGAGACCAGGAAGAAGGCGGCGCCGGTGAGCAGGACGCTCAGGAAGCCGAAGGCGTTGCGGATGCGGACCAGCAGGGCGAGCAGCAGGACGATGGCGAGCCAGAGCAGCAGGGTGATCCGGTCGGCCGCGAGCAGGGCGGCGCAGCCGAGTCCGAGCAGGGCGGGCGTGAGGTAGCCGGCGGCGGCGGTGAGGACCATGCCGGGGCCGGTGGGGCGGCCGTAGGAGAGTGTGAGGCCGGAGGTGTCGGAGTGCAGCCGGATGCCGGCCAGCCTGCGGCGGGTGACGAGGGCGGCGAGTCCGTGGCCGCCCTCGTGCGCGATGGTCACCGCGTTGCGGGTGATCCGCCAGAGCGGGCGGGTGAGGACGGCGAGCAGGGCGACGGCGCCGGTGGCGAGGGCGAGCCAGCCGGGCGGGGCGGGCTGGGTGCCGGTGACGGCGGTCCACAGTTCGTCGATGGTCCTGGCGTCCATGGGGGTCTCCTCCGCCTCGGTTCGGCCGTCCCGGGGTGGCAGCCTGCCATGCGGGGGACGGCCGGGCGGGGGCGGGTGGTTCTCCGGCGGGCGTGAGGAGGGGGTGAGAAACCCGGCGGGGGTCGCGGCCGTGGCAAGCTGACGGCATGTGCGGTCGCTTCGCTTCGAGCACCAGGCCCGAGGACATCGTCGAGCTGTTCGGCGTCCGGCAGTGGGATCCGGCCGAGACGCTGGCTCCGAGCTGGAACGTCGCGCCCACGCAGAGCGCCTTCGTGGTGCTGGAACGGGTGCCGAAGGGGGAACGGGCTCCGGTGCGGCAGCTGCGGGTGCTGCGCTGGGGGCTGGTGCCGCAGTGGGCGAAGTCGCCGGAGACGGCGGTGAAGATGATCAACGCCCGTTCGGACACGGTGCACGAGAAGCCCTCGTACCGGCAGGCCTTCGCGTCCCGGCGGTGCATCCTGCCGGTGGACGGCTACTACGAGTGGCAGACGGTGCCGGGTGAGCGCGGGAAGGCGAGGAAGAAGCCGTTCTTCGTCTCCCGGACGGACGGCTCGCCGCTCGCCCTGGCCGGGCTGTACGAGTTCTGGCGGAACCGGACGGTGCCGTCGGACCACCCGGAGGGCTGGCTGGTGACGTTCACCGTCGTGACCACGGAGGCCGAGGAACTGCTGGCGCCGATCCACGAGCGGATGCCGCTCTTCCTCGATCCGGGATCGTTCGACGAGTGGCTGGATCCGCGGCGGGACGACCCCGAGGAGCTGCGGCGGCTGCTGATACCCCCGCCGCCGGGGGCACTGCGGGCCACTCCGGTGTCGCCGGCGGTCGGCAGCATCCGCAACGACGAGCCCGGTCTGACCGAGCCGTACACCGAGGTCGAGTACGAGACCACGCTCTTCTGAGCTCCGCCGCGCCCTGCCTCCCGGCCGTCGCCCTCCCCTGTCCTCTCCCCGTCCTTCCCCGTCGTTCGTACCGGAGCCGCCGTGAACCAGGAAGCCGCCGACCAGGAAGCCGCCGACCGGGCGGTCGCCGCCCGGGAAACCGCCGACCGCGAGGCCGTGAGCCGCGAGGCCGTGACGAGGGAACTCGTCCCGACGCCCGTCGGGGACGCCCGGATCACCCTGCACCCGTCGGCCGCACCGCGGGCGGTGCTGGCACTGGGACACGGCGCCGGCGGCGGGATCGAGGCGCGGGACCTGGTGGCGCTGGCCGCGGCGCTGCCGGCGCGGGGGATCTCGGTGGCGCTGGTGGAGCAGCCCTGGCGGGTGGCCGGGAAGCGGCTCGGGCCGGCGCCGAAGACGCTGGACGCGGGGTGGGCGCCGGTGGCCGAACGGCTGGCCGGGGCCGGTCTGCCGCTGGTGGTGGGCGGGCGCAGCGCCGGGGCCCGGGTGGCCTGCCGGACGGGCGCGGCGGCCGGGGCGGTCGGGGTGGTGGCGCTGGCGTTCCCGCTGCATCCGCCGGGCCGGCCGGAGAAGAGCCGGGCGGGGGAACTGCTGGGCTCGGGTCTGCCGACGCTGGTGGTGCAGAGTGCGGCCGACCCGTTCGGTGGGCCTGCGGAGTTCCCGGAGCTGCCCGGTACGCACGCGCTGGTGGCGCTGGAGTACGGCAGTCACGGTTTCGAGGTGCCGAAGCGGGCGCCGGTCGGTCAGGGCGAGGTGCTGGAGCTGATCACGTCGGCGGTCGGGGACTGGGTGCTGGGGCTGGTCTGAGGGGGTTCCCGGGGCCCCGTGCGCGGGCTGTCACGCTCTGTTCACCCGTTCGAGCGAACTGCGGGCGGGGGGCGGGAATGCGGGAGTGATTCCAGTGGTTGACACCCTCGTCAGCTTGAGTCCCGATGGAAGGCAGGGCAGATGGGTTCGATCGCGTGCCCCGAGCGGCCGGACGAGCGCGAGGCCGCGGCGACGTTCGCCCCCTCGTGGTCGGACTGGATTGCCGCGGGCGAGAAGCCCGTCAGCCCGATATCCTCCATTTCGGGGCGGCCCGCCGTGGGTCGTGCCCGTCATGCCGAGGAGGTGGGTCCGGTCGTCGGGACCGAGCACGAGGCCGAGCCGGGCCGGGGCCCGGATGAGGGCCTGCCCACGGGCGAGGCGCTCACCGGTGAGGAGCTGGCCGAGGCGATCGGCGAGGACACCTTCCGGGTGTCGGCGGAGGAGAGCGAGGAGGCCCGGCGGGACCGCTTCGAGCGTGACGCCCTGGGCTACCTGGATCCGATGTACTCGGCGGCGCTGCGGATGACCCGCAACCCGGCCGACGCGGAGGACCTGCTCCAGGAGGCGTTCGCCAAGGCGTACGCGTCGTTCCACCAGTTCCGCGAGGGCACCAACCTCAAGGCCTGGCTGTACCGCATCCTCACCAACACGTTCATCAACTCGTACCGCAAGAAGCAGCGGGAGCCGCAGCGCACCGCCGCCGAGGAGATCGAGGACTGGCAGCTGGCCCGGGCCGAGTCGCACATGTCGACCGGTCTGCGCTCGGCGGAGACCCAGGCCCTGGACCACCTCCCGGACAGCGACGTGAAGGACGCCCTCCAGGCCATCCCGGAGGAGTTCCGTATCGCCGTCTATCTCGCGGACGTCGAGGGCTTTGCGTACAAGGAGATCGCGGACATCATGGGTACTCCCATCGGTACGGTGATGTCCCGGCTGCACCGCGGCCGCCGTCAGCTGCGCGGCATGCTGGAGGACTACGCCCGTGAGCGCGGGCTGGTCCCGGCCGGCAGTGGGGCAGGGCAGGAAGCGAAGGGCTCGGGCTCATGAGCTGCGGCGATCCGAACGACACCGAGTGTGGCGAGGTCCTCGACCACCTCTACGAATTCCTCGACAACGAGATGGCCGAGGGCGACTGCGCCAAGCTGCGTGAGCACTTCGAGGAGTGCTCGCCGTGCCTGAAGCAGTACGGGCTGGAGCAGGCGATCAAGGCGTTGATCAAGCGTTCCTGCGGCTGCGACGACACCCCGGCCGACCTGCGCGGCAAGGTGCTGGCCAGGATCGACTCGATCCGGGCCGGGCAGCGCTCGGGCGAGACGGTGGCGGTCGCCGTCGAGACGACGATCGAGGTGCACGCCGAGACGGCCGGTCAGGCCCGGTCGGCGGGGGAGGCGGCGGAGCCGTCGGCCCGTGCCGGTGCCCCGGTCGAGGCCGGCGCTCCGGCGGAGTGAGCGGAGGCCCGCCGGCTGCGGGCACGGAACGACCTGTGCGCCGAACGGCGCGCGCCGGGCGGCCCCGGGAGCGTTGAGCTCCCGGGGCCGCTCCCGTTCTGCTCGTATGCGCCGTCACTCGTTCGAGTGAGTTGGCGGTGTGCCAGCTGCGGCATTGCGCCATCATGCGTCCCCACGCCGGAACGGCGCCCTATCCTCCTGACGGGCACTCACCGCCGGTCGGCCCGGCGGGCCGGGCGCCGCGCGGGCCAGGACGGCGGGGAGGTCGAGATCGCTACCGACAGTGGAGACACGGACCTGCCGGAGGGCGCCACGCGCTACCTCGTGGCCGTCCCGGTGGCGGCGCTCTGCTGCCTGCTGCCGCTGCTGCCCGCACCGGCCCCGCTGGACCCGCCGCACTGGCTCGGCGCGCCGGTGGACTGGCCCAAGGTCGGGCTGCTGGCCTTCCTGCACGGGTGCTGGGAGTCGCTCGCCCAGGGGCTGCCCACGCCGTGCCTGCGGCTGGTCCGGGCGGTGCTGCGCCGCCCCCCGTCGGCGGCCCGGGTGCCGGCCCGGCCCAGCGTCAACGCCTTCTTCCCGGTGCTGTTCGCCGGGGTGCTGATGCTGCCGCCGGCCGCCGCCGCCCTGGTGGCGGCGCCGGCCGCGCTGGTGGGCGCCGCCGAACCGGCCTGCCGGCGGCGGCAGCTGTGGAACGGCTCCCAGCTCGCGCTCTCCGCCTTCGCCGCCTCGCTGGTCTTCCACCTCCTGGCCGGCCCGCAACTGCTGCTCGGCTCCCGCTTCCCCGCCGCGCTGCTCCCGGGCTTCGCCGCGCTCGGCACGTTCTGCCTGGTCAACGGGGTGCTGGTGGGCGGCATGCTGGTGCTGGCGGAGGGGCGTCGGCCCACCGTGCTGCTGCGCGGGCCGGCCGCCGCGGTCGGGCTTCCGGTGGTGGTGCACGCGGCCGGCGGGCTGATGGTCGCCGTCCTCTGGCAGGGGCCGTACGGCGCGTTCGCCGCGCTGCTGGCCCTACTGCCGCTGACCATCTCCGCGTGGGTGTTCGCCCAGGGGCACCGGGAGCGCGAGGCCCACCAGGCCACCGTCCAGGCCCTGGTCCAGGCGGTGGAGATCAAGGACGCCTACACCCGGGGGCACAGCGAACGGGTCGGCAAGGCGGCGGTGCTGATCGCCGGTCAGCTCGGCATGGAGTCCGAGCGGCTGCGCACCCTGCGGTACGCGGGCGTCCTGCACGACGTCGGCAAGCTGGGGGTCGCCACCGAGCTTCTGCGCAGAAACGGTCCCCTCACCGAGGTCGAGCGGCGGGCCGTCGAGGTGCACCCGGTGCACGGGTACGAGCTGGTGCGCGGGATCGCCTTCCTGGGCGAGGCGCACGCCGGGATCCTGCACCACCACGAGCGGATGGACGGGCGGGGCTACCCCAGTGGGCTGACCGGCCGGCAGATCCCGGAGTTCGCCCGGATCATCTCGGTCGCGGACGCGTTCGACTCGATGACGTCCACCCGCTCCTACCGGCGGGGCAGGCCGGTCACGGAGGCGGTGGCGGAGCTGGAGCGCTGCTCGGGCAGCCAGTTCGATCCGGTGATGGTGCGGGCGCTGGTCTCCGCGCTGGCCGTCCACGACTGGCAGCCGGTGCTGCCGCCGCCCGCCGACTGCATCCGGGCGGTGCCGGACATCCCGCTCGGCGTCCCCGAGCCGGTCCGGGCGGCCCCGCGCGGCGTCCCCGCCCAGGGCGGCACCGTGCCGACGACCGGGCAGCCGTGAGCGCGGCGACCGACCGGGCGCGGGTGCCGGGCGTGCGGGCGCCGAGCACGGGCCCGGTGCGCGTGGTGCACGCCGGGGCGCTCGCGCTGCTGGCCGCCGCACTGGGTGCGGTGGCGGTCCGGGGGGTGGCCGAGCCCGGTGTGGCGCTGGCCTTCACCGTGCTGATCGCGCTCGGCGAGTGCGTCCGGATCACCCTCCCCGGTGACCGCGAGCAGGCGCCGATCGGGGCCGCCGGCGCGCTCGCGTACGCGCTGCTCGGGCCGTTGCGCGGGCTGCCGACCGCGCACGGGGTCCTCCAGGTGGTGGCCGTGACCGGCGTCGGCCTGCTCCTCGCCCTGCTGCCCGCCGCGCTCCGGGCGGCGGTACGGGCGGCGGCGCCGGGCCCGCGCGGCGACCGGCGGCACCGGCGCCGGCCCTGGGGCGACCGCGCACGCTGGGACGGCGCGGCGCGGCGGCTGCTCGGCGCCGCCTTCGCGGCCGCGGTGTTCCAGCCGCTCTACAACAGCGGGGTGGTCGACCGGTACTCCGCGGACGGCCCGGCGTACGGGGCGTTCCTGACCGCGGTCGCCGCGCTCGCCGCGCTCTGCGACGTCACCCTGGCGGCGCTGCTGCGCCGGGCCCGCAGCGGGCTGCGGTTCCCGGCGGTGCTGGAGGACGAGCTGCGCTCGCTGTTCGGGATCGGCTCGGCGATCGTCGCCACCGGCATGCTGGTCAGCCTGGCCGCCGGCGAGGTGGGGCTCTGGGCGCTGCCGCTGTTCTGCGCGCCGCTGCTGCTGGCGCAGGTGTCGTTCCGACGGGCGGCGGCCGTCCGGGCCACCACCGGGCAGACCATCGCCAGCCTCGCCAAGGCCACCGAGGTGGCCGGGTACACACCCCCCGGGCACGCCCGACGGGTCGCCGACACCGCCTGTGCGCTCGGCCGCGAGCTGGGCCTGGGCACCCGGGAACTCGCGCTGCTGGAGTACGCGGCGCTGATGCACGACGTCGGGCAGCTGTCGCTGGTCGAGCCGGTGCCCGGCGGGGCGACGGCGCTGCTGCCGGACGACGAACAGCAGCGGATCGCCCGGCTCGGCAGCGAGGTGATCCGCCGGACCGGCGTACCCCGGCAGGTCGCCGAGCAGGTCGCCCGGCTGGCCGACCCGTGGCCCGCGCCGGACGGCGGCGGCCGGGCGGTGCCGCTGGCCGCGAGGATCATCCGGGTGGCGAACGCGCACGACGACCTGTTGACGGCGGCGCGGGGGCGCGGGGCGGGCGAGGCGGTGGGCCGGCTGGAGGTCCTGGAGGTGCTGCGACTGGGGCGCGGGCGGGTGTACGACGCCCGGGTGGTGGACGCGCTGGTCCGGGTGCGCGGGTAGCCCGGGCACGGGGCCGCCGGGCGGGGACGGCGTCCGTCCGGGGTTGAGCCGGCGGGGCGGTGCGGGCAGGCTGGGGGTGGGGACCGGCGCCGGGCAACCGCGGCGGTGGGAAGCGCGCGCGGCGGTGGGCGTGGTTGGATGCGGTCGTAGCGTGGAACACCGACCCGGGGCACCGGGCCCCGGACGCGGGAGCGGACACGGGACTTGAGCGGACGACGACGGCAGGGACGAACGTGAGGATCTTCCACCGGGCACGACACCGGCCGTCCGCCACCTGGCGGCAGACGACGGACCGGGCTTTCACGCTGATCGGTGACGGCCGCTACGAGGACGCCGGCGCGCTGCTGGTGATGGCGGCCGACCTGGAGCCGTGGCTGTCGGACTCGTGGTTCAACCTCGCGCTGCTGCACAAGTTCCGCCGCGACTGGGAGCAGGCGCGGGCGGCCGGGCTGCGGGCGGTGGCGCTGCTCGACCGCGAACAGGGCGCCCCGGACTGGTGGAACCTCGGGATCACGGCGACGGCACTGCAGGACTGGGCGCTGGCCCGGCGGGCCTGGCAGGCGTACGGGCTGCGGCTGCCCGGCGGTCCCGGCGGACAGCCGGACGGACCGGTCAGCCTGGACCTGGGGACGACGCCGGTGCGGCTCTCCCCGGACGGCGAGTCCGAGGTGGTCTGGGGCCGCCGACTGGACCCGGCCCGGATCGAGGTCCTGTCGATCCCGCTGCCGTCCTCCGGCCGGCGCTGGGGAGAGGTGGTCCTGCACGACGGCGCACCGCACGGCGAACGGGTCACCGACGGGGTCGCCTACCCGGTGTTCGACGAGATCGAGCTGTGGGCGCCGTCCCCGGTGCCGACCTACGTGGTGCTGCTGCAGGCGGCGACGGCGGCCGACCGGGACGCCCTGGAGCGGCTGGTCGCGGACGCCGGCTACGCGGCGGAGGACTGGACGTCCTCGGTGCGGCTGCTGTGCCGTGCCTGTTCGGAGAGCCGGATGGCCTCGGACGACGGGCACACCGCCCACCACGACCCGCACGACGACGGCGACGCCGCCCACCCGGGCCACCTGAGCCATCTGAGCCAGGGCGCGGGCGGGATGTCGTGGCTGGTCGAGCGCGAGTGCGGGATCGCCGCGCCGGCCCGTCTGGTGCGGACACTGCTGGACCGCTGGGCGGCCGCTGCGCCCGGAACCCGGGCATATCGGGATCTCGAAGAAGTCTGCTGACCGGGCCGCTTACCCTTGACCGGTACAGCGTGGCAGTCCACGGGCACGGCAGTCGACGGAAGCGGAAGCGGAAAGCAGCGATGGCGGAGCAGCACGACCACCAGCACGACCATGATCACGAGCCCGAGCAGGGCGGGGACCAGCCGGTGAAGGTGGTCGGCGAGGAGCCGGACCTCTCCAGGGGCACCGCGCGCCCGATCACCGTCTTCGGCAACCCGGTTCTGCACCGCGAGGTGAAGGACGTGACCGCCTTCGACGGCGAGCTGTCCGGGCTGATCGACGACATGTTCCAGTCGATGTACGCGGCGGAGGGCGTGGGCCTGGCCGCCAACCAGATCGGCGTGGACCTCAAGGTCTTCGTCTACGACTGCCCGGACGACGAGGGTGTCCGCCACGTCGGCCACGTGATCAACCCGGTGCTGGAGGAGTACCCGGCGGACCGCCGCCGCGTGCTGGACGACGGCAACGAGGGCTGCCTCTCGGTGCCGACCGCGTACGCCGAGCTGGCCCGCCCGGACTACGCGGCGGTGACCGGCCGGGACAAGGACGGCAACCCGGTCCGGGTGGAGGGCACCGGCTTCTTCGCACGCTGCCTCCAGCACGAGACCGACCACCTGTACGGGTTCCTCTACATCGACAAGCTGTCGAAGCGGGACCGCAAGGACGCGCTGCGGCAGATGGCCGAGGGCACGCCGCGGTACGCGACGGTCTCGAACGACTGACGCAGCCCGGGGAGTCGACGAAGGGTCGGGGAGCCGCGACCGCTCCCCGGCCCTTCGCCGTGTCCGGCGCGGCGCGGGCGCCCCGAACGCCGCTGCCCCGTACGGAACCGCGGAGGTTCCGTACGGGGCAGCGGGCGTCGGCCCCGGCGGGCCGGGGCCGGGAGGGGCCTAGAACTCGTCGTCGAAGGAGACCGAGCCCTCGACGGCGACCTGGTAGGCGGAGACCCGGCGCTCGAAGAAGTTGGTCAGCTCCTGGACGTTCTGCAGCTCCATGAACCCGAACGGGTTGGTGGAGCCGTACCGGACCGGCAGGCCCAGGCGGGCGAGCCGCTGGTCGGCCACGGCCTGCAGGTACTCGCGCATCGACTCGGTGTTCATGCCGGGCAGGCCGTCACCGCACAGGTCCTGGGCGAACTGGAGCTCGGCCTCGACGGCCTCCTCCAGCATCTCGGTGACCTGCTGGGCCATCTTCTCGTCGAAGAGGTCGGGCTCCTCCGCGCGGACGGTGTCCACCACCGACATGGCGAAGTCCATGTGCATGGACTCGTCGCGGAACACCCAGTTGGTGCCGGTGGCGAGGCCGTGCAGCAGGCCGCGGCTGCGGAACCAGTACACGTACGCGAAGGCACCGTAGAAGAACAGGCCCTCGACGCAGGCCGCGAAGCAGATCAGGTTCAGGAGGAACGCGCGGCGGTCCTCCTTGGTCTGCAGCGAGTCGATGTGGTCGACCGCGTTCATGTACTTGAAGCAGAACTGGGCCTTCTGGTGGATGGAGGGGATGTTCTCCACCGCGGCGAAGGCCGCGTTGCGGTCCTCGGGGTCGGGCAGGTAGGTGTCCAGCAGCGTCAGGTAGAACTGGACGTGCACGGCCTCCTCGAACAGCTGCCGGGACAGGTAGAGCCGGGCCTCGGGGGAGTTGATGTGCTTGTAGAGGCTCAGCACCACGTTGTTCGCGACGATCGAGTCACCGGTGGCGAAGAAGGCGACCAGGCGGCCGATCATGTGCCGCTCGCCCTCGCTCAGCTTGGCGAGGTCGGCGACGTCGGAGTGCAGGTCCACCTCCTCGACGGTCCAGGTGTTCTTGATCGCGTCCCGGTACCGGTCGTAGAACGACGGGTAGCGCATCGGGCGCAGGGTCAGCTCGAAGCCGGGGTCGAGCAGCATCTTCTGGGCGTCGGACATTACTGGCAGGCCTCGCAGGACTCGGGGTTCTCCAGGGAGCAGGCCAGCGCGGCCTCCTCCTCCGGGGTGAGGGTCGGGGCGCCGACGGTGACGGCGACGGGACCGGCCGGGACCGGGGCGGCGGCGCGGGCGGCGCCGGAGGCGGCCTGGGCGATCCGGGTGGCCGGGCGCGAGCGCAGGTAGTAGGTGGTCTTCAGGCCGACCTTCCAGGCGTACGCGTACATCGAGCTGAGCTTGCCGATGGTCGGGGCGGCCATGAACAGGTTCAGCGACTGGCTCTGGTCGATGTACGGCATGCGGGCCGCGGCCAGGTCGATCAGCGCACGCTGCGGGAGCTCCCAGGCGGTGCGGTACAGCGAGCGGACCCCGGCGGGCAGCCAGCCGAGCTCCTGGACCGAGCCGTTGGCGTCGCGCAGCGCGTCCCGGGTCTGCTGGTCCCAGACGCCCAGCTCCTTGAGCTCGCGCACCAGGTACGGGTTGACCTGGAGGAACTCGCCGGAGAGGGTCTCGCGCTTGAACAGGTTGGACACCTGCGGCTCGATGCACTCGTACACGCCGGCGATCGAGGCGATCGTCGCGGTCGGGGCGATCGCCAGGAGCAGCGAGTTGCGCAGGCCGGTGGAGGCGACGCGGGTGCGCAGGGCCTCCCAGCGGTCGGCCCACTCGGGCGCGGCGCTCGGGAAGTGGTCGATGTGCAGCTCGCCGCGGGCGGCGCGGGTCTCCGCGTACGCCTCGTGGCGGCCGAGCTGCTCGGCCAGGTCGGCGGAGCGCTCGTACGCGGTGAGCATGATGCGCTCGGCGATCAGCGTGGAGAGCTGCTTGGCCTCGGCGGAGTCGAAGTCCAGGCGGAGCCGGAAGAAGACGTCCTGCAGGCCCATCACGCCGAGGCCGACCGGGCGCCAGCGGGAGTTGGAGGCGCCGGCCTCGGGGGTCGGGTAGAAGTTGATGTCCACCACGCGGTCGAGGAACGTCACGGCGGTGCGGACGGTCGCGTCCAGACGCTCCCAGTCCATCGCGTTCAGCAGGTCGGCGGCGGTGGCACCGGCGGCGACGTGGGCGCCGAGGTTGACCGAGCCGAGGTTGCAGACGGCGGTCTCGGAGTCGTCCGTGACCTCCAGGATCTCGGTGCAGAGGTTGGAGGAGTGGACGGTGCGGCCGGGCAGCGCGGTCTGGTTGGCGGCGCGGTTGGACGCGTCCTTGAAGGTCATCCAGCCGTTGCCGGTCTGCGCGAGGGTGCGCATCATCCGGGAGTACAGGGTCTGCGCGGGGATGGTGCGGACGGCCTTGCCGGCCAGCTCGGCCTTGAGGTAGGCCTCGTCGAAGTCGGCGCCCCACAGGTCGACCAGCTCGGGGACGTCGGCCGGGGAGAACAGCGACCAGTCGGCGTTGGCGTTGACCCGGCGCATGAACTCGTCGGGGATCCAGTGCGCGAGGTTGAGGTTGTGGGTGCGGCGCGCCTCCTCACCGGTGTTGTCGCGGAGCTCCAGGAACTCCTCGATGTCCGCGTGCCAGGTCTCCAGGTAGACGCAGGCCGCGCCCTTGCGACGGCCGCCCTGGTTGACGGCGGCGACCGAGGAGTCGAGGGTGCGCAGGAACGGGACGATGCCGTTCGACTTGCCGTTGGTGCCCCGGATCAGCGAGCCGCGCGAGCGGATCCGCGAGTAGGAGAGGCCGATGCCGCCGGCGTGCTTGGAGAGGCGGGCGATCTGGGCGTACCGCGAGTAGATCGAGTCCAGGTTGTCCAGCGGCGAGTCCAGCAGGTAGCAGCTGGACATCTGCGGGTGCCGGGTGCCGGAGTTGAAGAGGGTCGGCGAGGAGGTCAGGTACTCCAGCCGGCTCATCAGGCGGTACAGCTCGGCCACCTCGCGCACCGACTGCTCGTTGTCGCCGACCGCCAGGCCACAGGCGACGCGGAGCAGGAAGTGCTGAGGGGTCTCGACGACCTTGCGGGTGATCGGGTGACGCAGCAGGTAGCGGGACTGCACGGTGCGCAGGCCGAAGTACTCGAAGCGGTCGTCGCCGGCCGGGTCGACCAGGGCGTTCAGCGCCTCGGTGTGCTTGGCGACGAACGCGGCGGTGGTGTCGCCGATCAGGCCCTCGGCGTGGCCGACGGTGATCGAGGTGGAGAAGGAGACCACGCCCTGGGTCGCCGCCTCGTCGACGATCTCCAGCGCGAGCAGCCGGGCCGCCAGCTTCGAGTACTGCGGGTCCTCGGCGATCATCGACGCGGCGGCGTCGATGGCCAGGCCGCGCAGCTCGGCGAAGTCCGAGCCGGCGTTGCGGCCGCGCAGCGCGGCGGCGGCGACGTGACCCGGGTCCACCTGGGGGAGGTCGACGCTGCGGTCGGTCAGCACGCGGAGGAGCGCGCCGCCGGGGTCGGAGACCGTACGGTCGGCGGGGGCGGAGCTGGAACCCTGGGCGGGCAGGGTGACTGAGGCAGCGGTGGTCAAGGCGCTCTCTCCTGGCGGCGATCGGCGTCGGTAGATCGGGGGGCCGGGCCGTTCGGGGCAGGGGAGGACGGCGCGGGCGCCCGTGGCGTCGCGCGGCGTGTCGTCCCCGGCCCGCCCGCGAGGCCCGGAAGGTGGTGCTCGTGCTGGGGCCTCTGCGGGGAGGCGCTCGCACACCGTCGGCAGGTACTCGGACTCGCGGGCTCCCATGGGGAGACGGCCGCTCACCGCTGCGGGGCAGTCCCGGACTCGCACCGGGTTCCCCTGCGTCGACAGCAGGGTCGAGCATACATCTAGTGGTGCTCTCTCGATGCGACACCACATGTTGTGCAGCGCGGCGTGTTGGCGCGATGACCGCTGGTACCGGGGCGGGAGCCGGGAAGGGGCGCGGGCCGGGGTTCCGGACGCCCCGGGGCTTGTCAGGATTCGGAAACGGAATGGTGACCGGGGCGGTCGCCGGTCAGGGCCATGCCCTACGATCTCGCCTCATGAGCGACGGAACGGGCGTGCCCGGGGAGTGGTCTGGACAGCCCGCTTCGCCGGGGGAGCAGCCGGCCCCTCCCGCCGGTGCGGGGGGCGCACAGAACCAGCAGCCGGGTGGACCCGGACCGGTGCCGCCGGGGCAGCAGCCCTCCGGCGGCCAGGCCGTGCCGCCGGCACCGGGCGGCTTCGGACCGCCTCCGGCGTCGTACGGACCGCCCGCGCCGCCGCCGGCCCGGCCGCCGGCGCCCGCGGCGCCGCAGCCGCCGCAGTCGATCCAGGTGCCGCCGCTTGTTCCGCCGCCCGCGCCGCAGCCTCCGGTGCAGCCCCAGCCCCAGCCGCCGATGCCGGTGCCCTCGCACCACTGGCAGCCGCAGCCGCAGCACCTGCCGCCGCCGCAGCAGCCGCAGCAGACCGAGCCGGACTGGGCCGCGCTCGCCGACCGCAACGCGGCCGAGCACCGGCGCAAGACCCGGTTGAAGATCATCGGTGCGGCCGTCGCCGTCCTGATCATCGGCGGCGCCGTCGCCGGCGGCCTGCTCCTGCTGGGCAAGGACGGCGACGAGAAGCCGATCGCCGGGCCCACGTCGACCGCGACCGGGGCCACCCAGCAGCCGGCGCCGTCTCCGACCGGTTCCGCCAAGCCGACCCCGACGTCCACCCCGACGCCGACCCCCACTCCGAGCGCGACCCCCGACGACCCGTCGAAGCCGCTCTGGGACGCCTCCACCGACCCGGCCCCGCAGGACGCGGCGGCGCTCTTCTCGGCGCTCACCGTGACCGTCAACGGCGCCACCTGGAACCGGACCGTCGTCTCGCTCGACTCGCCCTGCTGGGACGGCAACTCCACGGTCGGCGGTCTCGGCCGGGCGCTCGGCGACCAGGGCTGCCGCCAGGTCCTCCGGGCCACCTACGTCTCCGGCGACAGCGCGGTGACGCTCGGCGTCGCCGTCTTCGACCACAAGATCCAGGCCGAGACGGCCCTGAAGAACTACGTCGGCCACCTCAAGGGCGCCGCCGCCCCGGGGGCGCCGGTCTTCTGCGCCACTCCGGGCTGCACCAACACCAAGAGCATCCTTGGACGCTACGCCTACTTCACCGTCGAGGGTTCCGCCAAGGGCGGCAACACCGCGGACGCCGCCGCGACCGCGGCCGCCACGGGCTTCGGCGAGCACGTGAAGAACCAGCTGCTCCAGCGGGCCAAGACGCCCGCGGCCCCGCCGGCGGCCCCGGCGGGCTGACCGCCCGCCGCCGGCCCGGCCGGCCGTCCCCCGCGTGCCCGCTCGCCGGGACGCGGGGGAGTGTGGCAGGCTCGCGGGCTGTCAGTCGTACGCGTGTCCGGTCGTGGCGGCCCGGGCGTCGCCGCCGGGCCCCCCGGCCGACCCCGGTCTCCGGAGGAGTGCCCCGTGGCCCTGCCCCGCCCGTTGCACGGCAAGCCGGCCGCCCTGGCCGTGTCCGCCGCCGTGCTCGCCACCGGCGCGCTGGTGCTCGGCGGCCGGGACGACCGCTCCGCCCCGCCGCCGCCCGGCCCCGCCGGGCCGACCGGACGCAGCGAACTCACCCTCAACGGCGCCGGCCGCGCCCTGCCCCCCGAGGTCGGCCGCGACCTGCTGGCCCGTGATCCGCAGGCCTCGCCGAACGCCCGGGCCGTCCAGCAACTGCTCGCCGACCTGGAGGCCACGGCCCGGTCCGGCCGCTCCGGCGGCACGGTGATCGGCCAGCACATCGAGGGGCACAACGAGCGCTACAACCCCGAGTACGGCGACTACCGGGGCACCAAGCCGGTCGGCTACTACTACAAGAAGGCCGCCGACATCACCGGCAAGCTGCCCGGCTTCGTCGAGACCGACCTCGGCCCCGGTTACGGCCAGAGCGGCTGGGGCGTCGGCAACCCGCGCTCCTACTCCGAAGGGCGCTGGCCCGCCTGCGCGGTCGGCTGGCAGTACACCGACGACGCGGTGGACCTGATGGCCGCCGTCTGGTCCGGCCACCCGCGTGCGGCGGACGGTACGTACGGCGCGGCCGGCGTCCAGAAGAACTGCGACGGCACCGCCACCGAGCTGCCGGACAACGGCGGCGCCCCGGCCGGCCTGGTCGGCATGTCCTTCCACCAGCCGTACCCGGGTTCGGACGTCAAGTCCTTCGACCGGGTGCTCTGCTCGTCCTCGCCCGCGGCCGGCGACCCGGGCTGGTTCGGCCGGGTCGTGGACAGCACCGGCGGCACCCCCGAGTACCGGGCGCTGCTGACCGACCTGTCCTTCCTCGCCGACCACCTGGAGTACCTCGCCGCCCACGACGTGCCGGTGCTGCTGCGCCCGTACCACGAGATGAACGCGGCCGACTGCGCCCGCGGTTTCTGGTGGTCCGGCCAGAAGCCGGCCGACTACCAGGCGCTCTGGCGGATCACCTACCACTACCTGGTGGAGACCCGGGGCCTGCACAACCTGCTGTTCGCCTGGACGCCGGTCTCCTGGGACGGCGCCCCGGGCGTCGACCCGTGGAACTACTACCCGGGTGCGCAGTACGTGGACCTGGTCGGGGTGGACGACTACAGCGGCAGCCCGGCGCGCCCGATCGGCACCGGCGAGGTGTGGACCAAGCGCTACTACGACGGCCTGGCCGGGTACGGCAAGCCGCGGATCCTGGCCGAGTCCTTCGCCGTCCCGGTCAACTCCCGCCAGTCGGACACCCTGCGGCGCACCCCGTGGACGATCTGGACGGTCTGGGGGCAGTCGCTGACGGCGGACAACCTGACCCCGGACCAGCCGCGCAACTCCAACGCCGACGTCAAGGCCACCTACGACGACGCCCTGGCGCTCACCGGCGCTTCGGCGGCGTTCGGGGCGAACGTGGACTGGAGCGGCCTGCACGTGCGGTGATACCGGTCGGCGGTGGCCGGGGCCCGGGTGCCGGGGCCGGTGCCGGTGCCGGGGAGGCGGACGGCGGTGCGCCGGGCCGGGCCACCGGCTGCGGTCGCGGCCTTCGATAACAAGTCGGCGGCCCCGGGCCGCCCGGAATTCCGGGCCGTCGACCCGTGTGGCATCCTGTGGCCCGGAATCGAGCGGGCTGATGCCGGGGGACACCCGGCGGGCGGGGGTACGGGAGATGACACAGGTGCGTCCGGACCGCCCGGCCGGTGGCATCGCCGTGGCCTGGGGAGCCGTCCTGCTCGGCTGGGCGGCGTACAACTGCTTCTGGCAGGCCGGTGTCGCCACCTTCGTCAAGGGCATCTTCTACTACGGCAGCGACGCCGTGACCGCCGAGACCGGCAGCCTCAACTACGGCCTGCTGTACCTGGTCTCGGGCGTCCTGTTGCTGCGCGGGCACGGCTGGGCGCGCGGGGTGGCGGTCGGTGTGGCGCTGGTCGAGGGCTACAACCGGGTGCGCAGCCTGACGGGTGCGCTGCTGGACGAGCCGCAGCGCCGCTGGTTCACCGGGACGACCGAGGGCTGGCTGAAGCTGGTGACCTTCGGGCTCGGCGTGCTGGTGACGGCGGTGCTGGTCCTGCTGCTGGTCCGCTCGCTGCGGCGGCCGGAGACCGGCCGGGAGCCGGCGCCCGGCCCGTGGGCGGCGCAGTCGCCGTTCCCCGGGCAGACGTTCCCGGGGCAGCCGCCGTTCGGCGGGCCGGTCCAGCAGCACGCCCAGCATGCCCAGCCGCATGCCCAGCAGGCGCCGGCCGCCTGGGCACCGCAGGCCCAGCCCTACCCCCAGCCCCAGCCGCAGGCGCACCCCCAGCCCTACCCGCACGAGCAGCCGACCCAGACCGGCTGGCCCCAGCCCCAGCCCCAGCCGTACGCGTCCGGGCCGGCGGCCCCTCAGCAGCCCTGGCCGGCCCCGCCGGTGGCGCCCGGACCGGTCACGCCGGGCCCGGTGGCGCCCGGTCAGGTCCGGCCTCCCCAGGACACCCCGCCCTACCCGGGGTAGCCTGCTGGATGCTCCGGCCGTTGGGCCGGACGGATGAACGCTCAGCCGAAGACGACGAGGAACCCCTTTCACCATGACCTCAGCAACACCGGTGCGGACGGTCCTGACCACGTCCCGCGAGGCGGCCAGGCTCGCCGACCGGCAGATGTCGTGGAAGCCCCGGGTCGTCCCCTTCTACCTCTCGTTCCTGGTCATCTTCGGCTTCTCGACCTGGGCCTACGTGCCCAACCCGACCCCGCTCGGCTGGGTGATCACGATCCTCTGGGGCATGCCGGTGTTCGGCGTGCTGATCGGGTTCCAGGGTGTGCTGATGGTGCGCCGCCGGATCCGCAAGGCCGGGCGGATGACCCCGCCGGTGCCGGTCGACGACGACTACCTGATCGTGCTGGTACCGACCATCGGCCGGCACGACACCTACCCGGCGCTGGAGCGCTCGGTCCTCTCGTACGTCGAACACCTGCCGGTCTACTTCCCGTGGATGCGGGTGGACATCCTCACCGAGGAGGGCTGCGCGGCCGGCGAGAAGATCGACGACCTGGCCGCCCGGCACCCGCTGATCCGGGTGGTGACCGTCCCGAAGGCGTACGAGACGCCGAACGGCACCAAGTTCAAGGCCCGTGCCAACCACTACTCGCACGAACTGCGGATCGACGAGGGCGAGGCCGAGGACGACGTCTGGGTGCTGCACATGGACGACGACACCGGTGTCGGGCCGGACACCGCCGCCGCGGTGGCCCAGTTCATCAACCGGCAGCGCCGGGCCGGGGACGACGCCAAGCACATGGCGCAGGGCATCCTGACGTACCCCCGGGAGAACGCCGTCTCCACCTTCACCTGGCTCGCCGACGCGATCCGCCCGGCCGACGACATCGCCCGGTTCCGCGCGATGACCGGCACCGGCACCCCCATCGCCGGCGTGCACGGCGAGCTGCTGCTGGTGCGGTCCTCGGTCGAGGCCACCATCGGCTGGGACTTCGGCCCGAAGACCATCGTCGAGGACGCCCAGATGGCGCTCAACTTCTGCCTGCGCTACCCGGGCCGCAGCGACTGGTTCAACGGCCGCTGCTACGGGGCGTCGCCGGCCGGGGTCAAGGACTTCCTCAAGCAGCGCGAGCGCTGGGCCTGGGGCCTGGTGGCGCTCTGCTTCAACAAGTCCATCCCGCTGCGGTTCCGGCTGTTCATCGGGATGGGCATGGTCAGCTGGGTGCTCGGCCCGCTGCAGCACGTCGGTCTGGTGCTGCTGGTCGCGTGGTTCACCGGGACGATGAACACCTCGCCGGTGACCCAGTCGGTGGTGCTGGTCTGGTCGATCAACTTCGCCTACGTGATCTGGACGTACTGGGAGGGCCTGCGGCTGAACGTGGTCGCTTCGGCCAACCACCGGCGCAAGTGGTGGGAGCCGATCGTGGTGGTCGCGGCCATCCCGCTCTTCTCCTTCCTGGAGGGCTGGGGCGGTCTGCGGGGGCTGATCAAGTTCCTGCGCCGCGAGGAGAACAAGTTCGTCGTCATCGCCAAGCCGGCCTGACGGATCACACGGGACTGCTGCCAGAGCCATGAAACGTTTCGTCATCTTCATCCTGCCGACCGCCGTGCTCGGCATCACCGTGGGCGTCCCGATCCTGTTCGGGGACCACCCGGTCAAGTTCGACCACCGGCGGCCGACCGAAGTGCACTTCGCCGGCGTCGCGGAGGAGCAGGGCCGCGTCTGGGGCTTCGGGAAGGACACGCCGCAGGAGCCCGTGGACACCGGCCCCAAGGTGGTCCGGCCGTGGACCGAGGGCAGCCCCGAGTGGGGCGTCCAGGTGTACTGGCTGGACGACCCGAACGACCCGGAGAGCTTCGTCCGGGGCAAGGTCGACCGCATCGTCGACTACGTGGTCGGGCTCAACGCCAACGCGCTCTCGGTGACGTTCCCGTACTACACGGTGGGTGCCAGGGCCAACGCGGTCGCGGCCCGGCCGACCACGCCCGGCCCGGACCGGCTGGCCCTGCTGCTGGACGCCGCGCACCGCGCGGGCCTGCGCACCACCGTCCGGCCGCTCCTGGACGAGGAGGCGCTCAAGTACACCACCACCGGGAACTGGCGCGGCAACATCGCCCCGGCCGACCGGGACGCCTGGTTCGCCAGCTACGCCGCCTTCCTGACGCCGTACCTGAAGACCGCCCAGGACCACGGCGCGGCCGAGTTCACCATCGGCACCGAGTTCAACTCGCTGGAGAGCGACCCGCACTGGGCCGGGCTGGTGGAGCAGGCGCGGAAGACCTTCCGCGGCGAGCTGGCCTACGACGCCAACTGGGACAACTGGTCCAAGGGCGCGATCCCGGTGCCGGTGGAGCAGACCGGCGTCGACGCCTACTTCCCGGCCAAGTCGGCGGGGGACGACGCCTCCGCGGCGGACCTGGTGGCCAGCTGGAACACCTGGCTGGACAAGCGCGGCAAGGGCGTGCAGCCGACCACCAAGCTGACCGAGGTCGGCATCCCGGCGCAGAAGGGCGCGTACAAGACGCCCGGTGACTTCTACACCAGGCGCGAGCTGAACGAGCCCGTGCAGGCGACCTGGTTCACCGCGGTCTGCCAGGTCGCCCGGGAGCGGAAGCTCGCCGGGGTGTACTTCTGGTCGCTGTACTTCGGCATCGACCCGACCCTGCCGACCACCGAGGACACCCCGCGGATGGACTTCGCCGGGCGGCCGGCCTCGGAGAAGGCGATCCGGGACTGCTTCGCGCAGACGTACGAGGTGCCCGCGGCCCCCGAGGGCCATGGCACCGCCGCCGCGAGTGCGCCCGCCGCCCCGGGCACGACGGCGAGCCCGGCCCCGGGTGCCACCACGCCGGCCCCGAGCGGCTCCGCCCCGGGGAGCCCTGCCCCGAGCAGTCCTGCCCCGAGCGGCTCCGCCCCGGGGAGCCCGCAGGCCACGCGCAAGCCCTAGCAGGACCCGGCTAGGGCTGGGGCTAGGGCTGGGGCTTGGCGGACGGGCTCGTGCTCGTCGACGGCTTCCCGGCCGCCGGCGGCTGGGTCGTCCCGGTCGCCCGGCCCGTCGGCGTGCTCTGGCCGGTGGGCGTGGGCGTGGGCTGGCCGGTGGCGGCCGGCGACGCCGTCTGGGCGGGTGCCTGGGCGGGTGCCGGGGCCGGAGTGCCCGGTTGTCCCCCCGGGGTGGCCTGCGGCGTCGCGGGCGGGGGCCCGTCGGCCCGCACCCCGGCGAGCGCGTCCGAGATCTGCTGCTCCAGCCACGGCGTGACCACCCGCATGCCGGCCGGCGTCAGGTGCACGCCGTCGGTGGCGGGGGAGACCAGGTGGCCGTCGCGGTCCTTCCAGAGGCAGGTGCCGTCCGGGCAGTAGAAGGCGTTCAGGTCGAGCAGTTGGACGGTGCCGGCGGAGCCCCGTACGAACTCGGCGACCTGCTGGTTGTAGCAGGTGCCCCAGGTCTTGTTGATCGCGCCGTTCTCGACCCGCTCGTTCATCAGCAGCACCTTGGCGTCGCCCGCGCGCTGCCGGATCAGGCCGACCGCCTCGGCGAGCTGGGTGCCGTACCGGGTGCGGTAGTACTCGTCGCACGGGTTGAGCCAGGTGCCGTCCAGGTACTGCTCGGCGGCGTCCCAGCCGAGGTGTAGCACGACCGCCTGCGCCCCGGTCCGGCCCAGGTCCCGCTCCCAGCGCCCGGTGCGGTCGCGGCACTCGTCGGTGGTGTCGAACTCCTCCTTCGAGGTGCCGCGCACCCTCTCCGCGCCGAACACGCCGCAGCCGCTGATCCCGCCGTCGACCACCCGGAAGCGGTCGCCGTGCCGGTACAGGCCGGTGGCGAGGTCCTGCGAGAAGGAGTCGCCCAGCGCGAGCACCAGCGGCCGGCCCGCCGAGCCGGAGCGCATGTCGTACGAGACCCAGGCCGGCAGGTACCAGGCGCCGACGGTGGCGACCGCGGTGGTGGCGGCGAGGATCGGGACGGTCGGGAAGGGCCGCCAGCGCATGACCCGCACCCGCTCGGTCGCGGTGTGCAGCAGCCAGGCCAGCACCCAGGAGAGCGGTGCGCCGATCGCCAGCAGCATCGGCGGCGAGATGTCGTCGACGAACCGCTGGAGCATCCAGTAGACCGGCAGGTGCAGCAGGTAGAGGCTGTACGAGATGGTGCCGGTGAGCCGCAGCGGCGGCAGCGAGAGCAGCCGGACCAGCGGGCCGCGGTCGTGGCAGAGCGAGGCGACCAGGACGGCCGAGAGCGCGGCCACCGCGGCCAGGCCGCCCTGGTAGAGCCACGGCTGCTTGTAGTCGTGGACGGTGAGGCTGGCCGCGACCAGCCCGCCGAGCGTGGCGGTGCCCAGCAGGGTGAGCAGCGCGGTGCCGGCCGGTCCGGAGGCGGCCCGGAAGCGTCGCTGGGTGCGCGGGCCGGCCCCGGCGCCGTCCGCGGCCTTGCGCCGCAGCCGCAGGTAGACCACGAAGGCGGCGGCGGCCCCGGCGGCGAAGCCGACCGCGCGGGTCTCGGTGCCCAGGTAGAGGCGGTCGGCGTTGGAGCCGTTCCACATCAGCGGGGCGACGGCGGCGGAGAGGACGAACAGCACGCCGGTGGCGATCCCGGTCGCGGTGAGCGAGCGGCGGCAGACCGCGTGGATGAGCAGCAGCAGCAGCGGCCAGACCACGTAGAACTGCTCGGTGATGCTGAGCGACCACATGGCGGCCAGCGGGTCGATCCCCGCGTAGTGCTGCCAGTAGGCGTCCCCGCGCTCCAGCTGGGCCCAGTTGGCCACCTGGGCGAGGGCGGCCAGGGCCTGGGGGCGCAGCTCCTTGACGTCCTTGAGCGGGCTGACCAGGGCGGAGAGCGCGACCACCAGGAAGACGGTGGCCAGCAGGCCGGGCAGCAGCCGCTTGGCACGGCGGCGGTAGAAGACGCCGAGCGCGATCCGGTCGGTGCGGTCCAGCTCGCGGATGAGCACCAGGGTGACCAGGAAGCCGGAGAGGACGAAGAACGCGTCCACGCCGAACAGGCCGTTCTGGAACCAGTTGGTGTGGTAGAGCAGCACGGAGGCGATGGCGAGGCCGCGCAGGCCGTCGACCGACGCGAAGCGCACGGACGGGGGGAGGGGGCGGGGCGGCTCCGGAGGGGGCGCCGGTACCGCGTACCGGCTGCCGCGCGGGGCCGGGATACCCCGGGCCTCGCGCATGTCCTGGAGCGTGGGTCCGCTCGCCGCCGAGGGCGCGCCGAGGCTGGGCCCGTCGTGCATGGGTTGTTCTCCCCCGATCGATGGGCTGCCGCGAGGTGTCTCGATCAGAGGTTTATATCAAAAGACCCCGGTTGATCGTCGGCCGGCCACCCGGAACCGGGGCCGGACCGGGCGTCAGAACGCCAGGCTGTACACCATCAGATCCACGCCAGGGTACGGCGACCAGTCCCGGTCCGGGGACCGGCGGAAGCCGACCCGCCGGTAGATGCGGTGGGCGGTGGTCATCTCCGGGCGGGTGGAGAAGGCCATCCCGGCCAGGCCGAGCTCGCGGCTGCGGGTGAGCGCCGCGCGGACCAGGGCCTCGCCGACGCCCCGCCCGCGGGCGGCCGCCGAGGTGGCGAGCATCCGGATCTCGCCCTCCTCGGGGGTCGCGATGTCGGCCCACTCGGTGCCGCCGACCGCGAAGGTCACGCAGCCGAGCACCCGTCCTTCGGCCGCGTCGACCGCGACGAGGAGTTCGGCCTCCCGGGCCCGGCGGGCGGCGTCGCGCAGGAGGTGGACGTAGTCGCTCTCGGGCGAGGTGTGCCCGTCACCGACGAAGGCCTCGACGGTGATGCGGCCGGCGTCCTCGAAGTCCTCGGCGCGGGCCGGGCGGATGGCGATGTCCATCCGGTCAGTGTGCCGGAACCGCTGCCGGCGCCGGTCGCCGGGTCGGCCGTGGACGGACCGACGCGGTCGCCGGTGGTGTCGGCGGTTCCGGTGGCAGTGAGGGGAGCGGAGGGGGCGGTGGCGGGGTCGGCGGACGGGCGGAGGGAGGCGGCGGGCATGGTGCCGTAGAGCCGGTCGGGCAGGGCGGGGTCGACGGGGTAGCCGCCCGGGCGGTGCCAGTTGTCGCGTCCGGCGGCGTCCTGCTGCGCCACCTCGCGTCCGATCAGGGCGCCGAGCAGGCCGATTCCGCCGACGGCCCCGACCAGGGCGAGTGCGCTGGCGATGGTGTCGGAATCCATGACTCCACTCTGCTCGCGTCGCCGGACGCCTACGAGTGGCAGGAATGCCTTAATACATCGAAAAACTGCCAGCGGTCGTCCTATCCTGGGGGCATGCTCAAGAACGTGGTCGCGGTGGTCCTCGAAGAGCTCCACCCCTTCGAGCTCGGTGTCGCCTGCGAGGTGTTCGGCCTGGACCGCAGCGCGGACGGCCTGCCCGGGTACGACTTCGCGATCGCGGGCGCCCGCCCCGGCCTGCACCGGACGCACGCCGGCTTCTCCGTCGACGTCCCGCACGGCCCCGAGCGCCTCGCCGAGGCCGACCTGGTCGTGGTCACCGCGACCGGCGTCCGCCCCGAGTACCCGGCTCCGCTGGTGGACGCGGTCCGGGCGGCCGTCGAGGGCGGCGCCCGGGTGCTCTCCATCTGCAGCGGAGCCTTCGTGCTCGGCGCCGCCGGCCTGCTCGACGGCCGCCGCTCCACCACGCACTGGCGGCACACGGCGGAGCTGGCCTCGCGCTTCCCGCTGACCACGGTCGAGCCGGACGTCCTGTACGTGGACGACGACCCGGTGATCACCTCGGCCGGGACGGCGGCCGGCATCGACGCCTGCCTCCACCTGGTGCGCCGGATGCAGGGCGCCGAGGTGGCCCGCGGGATCGCCCGGCGGATGGTGGTGGCCCCGCACCGGGAGGGCGGCCAGGCGCAGTTCGTGAACCGGCCGGTGCCGGAGCACGACGGGGACTCGCTCGCGCCGCTGCTCGACTGGATGCGTCACCACCTGGACCGGGAGTCGACCGTCGAGCAACTGGCTGCCCGGGTCCACATGTCGCCGCGCACGTTCGCCCGCCGCTTCCAGCAGGAGACCGGCACCACCCCGCACCGCTGGCTGACCGGGCAGCGGCTGCTGCTCGCACAGCGGCTGCTGGAGTCGACCACGGAGCCGGTGGACGCGATCGCCGCCCGCTGCGGCTTCGGCAACGCGGCCACCCTGCGGCACCACTTCGGCCGCCGGCTGGGGACCACCCCGCTGGCGTACCGCCGCTGCTTCGCCGAGCCCGAGACGTCCGCCGTCCGGGCCGCCGGGCCGTCCGTGCCGGCCGGCCGCGCGGGCCGTCCCGTACCCGGCCGTCCCGCGCCGGCCTGAGCGGCCCGGGCGCCCCGCCGGCCGGTGCCGCTCGGGCCGGCGCCGCTCAGGCCCGGGCCGCAGGGGGCCACTCCCCGTCGCCCAGGTGCCCCGTGTCGTTCCAGTGCGCGGGCCGCAGCCGGTCGCCCTCCGCCCGCCAGAGGCTGGTGGAGCAGTTCCGCACCGGCTCCAGCGCGGTCAGCTGCGCCTCGGTGAGCCGGTCCAGCGCGTACCTCAGCATCAGCACGGTGCAGTCGTGGGCGACCAGCAGGACGGGCCGGCCGGCCTCCTCGGCGCAGATGTCGCGCAGCACGCTGCGCACCCGCAGCGCCACGTCCGCCCAGGACTCCCCGCCGGGCGGGCGGTAGTACAGCTCGCCCATCTTGCGCCGCCGGGCCGCCTCCTCGGGGTGCTTGGCCTCGATGGCGGCCTTGGGCAGCATCTCCAGGATGCCGAGTTCGCGGTCGCGCAGCCGCTCGTCGTAGCGGACGGCGAGGGAGACCGGGACGGCGCCGAGCCCGGCGGCCTGGGCGAGCGCGATCCGGGCGGTCTCGGCGGTGCGCACGTACGGCGAGCACCAGACGCTGCGCGGGCGGTCGGCGCTGGGCAGGCCGGCCCACCAGCGGCCGAGGGCGTGGGCCTGCTGCTGGCCGTGGAGGGAGAGCGGGATGTCCGCGTCCCGGCAGCTGATCGGCACGCTGAGCGCGCCGACGGCCTCGGCGAGCTGGAACTCGACGTTGGCGGTGGACTCGCCGTGGCGGGTGGCGATCAGGACGGACGGCAGGCCGGTGGCCGTCGCGCCGGGTGGGTGGGTGGTGGTGGAGAGGTGTTGACCGTTGAGCGTGGTGCCGAGTTCTGCCATCGCCGCTGCTCCCCGTGGGTCGGTCAGTTGCCGGCCGGTTCCGGTCCGGTCTGGTGGTGCCCTGTTGGTGCCCTGTCCGTGCGGCTGTTCATACATATGATCGCGCCGCCTCTCCAGTGTTGACGGAGGAGACGGCGCGATCACAGGGCGCGCACGGGGTGCGTCAATGCGCCGTCACGGGCTCCGGCGCGTTCCTCGGCTCCTCGTCGCCGCTCTCGGCGCCGTAGTCGGCCGGCCGGGTCTCGTCCGGGCTCTCCGGGGCCTTGGCGGCCCGCAGCGCCAGGGTGAGCGCGACCGAGACCAGCAGGTTGAGCACGAAGGCGGTGAGCCCGATGTAGCCGATCTCGCCGATGCCGGGGATCTCGGCCGAGTTGCCGCCGAAGTGCTTGGTGGCCGGGCTGGCGATGCTGTACGCCTTCCAGGTGCCGTAGACCATGCCGGCCGCCCAGCCGGCCAGCAGCGCCCAGTGGTGGAACCAGCGGGTGAACAGGCCGCCGACGATCGCGACGAAGGTCTGCAGGATCCAGAGGCCGCCGAGCAGCTGCAGGTTGATCGCGGCCTGCTTGTCCATGCCGAGCACGAACACCAGCGCGCCGACCTTCACCAGCAGCGAGACGAACTTGGCCACCCGGGTCTCGTCGGCGGGAGTGGCGTCGGGCTTCAGGTACTCCTTGTAGACGTTGCGGGTGAAGAGGTTGGCCGCCGCGATCGACATGATGGCGGCCGGCACGAGCGCGCCGATCCCGATCGCCGCGAAGGCGACGCCGGTGAACCAGTCCGGGAACATGTTCTCGAACAGCTGCGGCACCGACAGCTGGGTGTTGAACGTCTTGTCGCCCTTGCCGACCCCGGCCGCGATCGCCATGAACCCCAGCAGCGCGAGCAGCCCCAGCATCAGCGAGTAGGCGGGCATGATCGCCATGTTCCGGCGGACGGTGTTGCGGGACTTGGAGGCCAGCACGCCGGTCACCGAGTGCGGGTACATGAACAGCGCCATCGCGGAGCCGAGCGCCAGCGTCGCGTACGTCCACTGCTTGTTCTCCGGCACGGTGAGCGAGCCGGTCGCCTTCGGCGCGGCGAACTTCTCGCCCGCCACGTCGAAGATGTGGCCGAAGCCGCCGAGCCGGATCGGGATGTAGATCACCGCGACGATGATCACGACGTAGATCAGGGCGTCCTTGACGAAGGCGATCAGCGCGGGGGCCCGCAGCCCGGAGGAGTAGGTGTACGCGGCCAGCACGCCGAAGGCGATGAACAGCGGCAGGTCCTTGACGAACCAGTTGGCGTTCTCGCCGCCGCCCACGCCCAGGACGTCCAGCACCGCCTGGATGCCGACCAGCTGGAGGGCGATGTACGGCATGGTGGCGAGGATGCCGGTGAGCGCGACCACCAGCGAGAGCGGCTTGGAGCCGTACCGCCCGCGGACGAAGTCGGCCGGCGTGACGTACCCGTGGACCCGGGAGACCGACCAGAGCCGGGGCAGGAAGAGGAAGACCAGCGGGTAGGCGACGATCGTGTACGGCACGGCGAAGAACCCCGCCGCGCCGGTCGCGTAGACGGCGGCCGGGACGGCGACGAAGGTGTACGCGGTATAGAGGTCGCCGCCGAGCAGGAACCAGGTGACCCAGGTCCCGAAGCTGCGCCCGCCGAGGCCCCACTCGTCGAGGTGGAGCGCGTTGTCGGCGCGGCGCCACCGGGGGGCGAGGAAGCCCATCACGGTGACCAGCGCGAAGAAGAGGACGAAGACCGCCAGCGCGGGCACGTTGACCCCGTTCATCGGGCGCCACCCGCCTTCCGGGCGGCCCGGCGGGCCTTCTCGTCCCGGTTGATCAGCAGGTAGGCCGCGACCGTGAAGACGGCCGAGACCGGGACCCAGAGCAACTGGTACCAGTAGAAGAAGGGCACTCCGCCGGCTTCGGGGTCGAGCTTGTCGTACGAGCCCACCCAGAGCATCGCGACGATCGGCACCAGCAGGGCGAGCGCGGCCAGCACCCGCTCGGGGGTGACCGCCGGGAGGTTCGGGGGGCCTTCTGGCTCGGGCATGACAGGTTGGTCGGTATCAAGGTCTGACGACATGGTTCGGCTCCGCTTCGGAGGGTTTCACCTCGTCGGCGCCGCAACCCCGAGGAGTCGCACACCCCCCGTGGGTCCGCCGAGCAGCACCAGTGGTGATCGACAGTCAGTACGGATGCGGAATCTAGAGCATGGAGTGACCCGTGTCACTGGGTTCGCGCAACTTCCCGCCATCCGGGCGATCTGCGCGCCACCCCGATGGTGCGCACGCCGGGTGGGTGCCTCGCACGCTTGGTCAGTGGAACGCGCGCCGGTAGGCGGACGGGCGTGGAGGAGGGGTACGCGCGCCGGGCAAACGGAACGGGCACCGGCGTGTGCGGGGAGTGCACGCCGATGCCCGGAAGTACGGAGGAGGGGTGCGGCTACTCGGGCAGCTCCGGCCGCTTGAGGCGGGTGATGAACTTGTAGCGGTCACCGCGGTAGATCGAGCGGACCCACTCCACCGGGTTGCCCTCGGCGTCGAAGGAGTGCCGGGCGAGCTGGAGCATCGGCAGGCCGAGGTCGGAGCCGAGCAGTCCGGCCTCGCGCGGGTCGGCGAGGGTGGTCTCGATGGTCTCCTCGGCCTCGGCCACGGTGACGCCGTACACCTCGCGCAGGGCCGTGTACAGCGAGTTGTGCTTGGCCAGGTTCCGGCGCAGGGCGGGGAAGCGCTTGGCGGAGAGGTGGGCGACCTCGATGGCCATCGGGTCGCCGTTGGCCAGCCGGAGGCGCTCGATCCGCAGCACCCGGCCGCCGGGCTTGATGTCCAGCAGTGGGGCCAGCCGGTCGTCGGCGGTGATGTAGCCGATCTCGATCAGCCGGGAGGTGGGTTCCAGGCCCTGGGCGCGCATGTCCTCGGTGTAGGAGGTGAGCTGGAGGGCCTGCGCCACCTTGGGCTTGGCGACGAAGGTGCCCTTGCCCTGGATGCGCTCCAGCCGGCCCTCGACGACCAGCTCCTGGAGGGCCTGCCGGACGGTGGTGCGGGAGGTGTCGAACTGTGCCGCCAGTGCCCGTTCGGGCGGAACCGGGGTCCCTGCGGGCTGGGTCTCGGTGAGCTGCAGCAGGTGGCGCTTGAGGCCGTAGTACTTGGGCACCCGGGCCGTCGGGTCTGCGCCGCCCTGCGTCGGTAGGTTCTTCACCTGGGGGTCGTTGACCTGGGCCGTGCTGCCCCCGTCGCTGCTCATCGGACCTGTCTCCCGCTTCTCGCGGGGCTTTTGGGGCCCCGCCGCATCATTAACAACTCACATCGTTGCATGTATGGCTACGGAACGAATACCTCATCACGCGATGAACGATGTGCGGTGTCGGCTTGATAACGGGTGGTCCTGATCGGTCGAACAGCCGTTGACAGGCCCATTGGTCTAGGCCAAGCTCCAGGCATCTGGTCTACACCACTAGGCCGGTCACTATGAATCCCCCCACCCGTTCGCTGGGGTCCGCGGCACCTTTCCTCCCGCATTGTGTGGGTCCGCCGCAGCCACCCGACGGGGGTAACCCAGGCATCCCTCAGGAGGATGGCGTGAAGCGTCAGCTCATTGCGGCAGTCGGCGTCGCGGCCATGGTTGTTGGTCTCGCGGCTTGTGGCTCGGACGCGAAGAAGGACGACACCAAGACCGGTTCGTCCACCGCGGCCGATGGCAAGAAGGACTACAGCGGCAAGACGCTCAAGGTCTGGCTGATGAGTGGCTCGGCCCCCAAGGGCTGGGAGGACTCGGTGAAGACCGAGTTCGAGTCCAAGTACGCGGGCTCCAAGGTCGAGTTCCAGGTCCAGGAGTGGACCGGCATCGGCCCCAAGGTCACCGCCGCGCTCTCCGAGGGCTCCGTCGACGTCCTGGAGGTCGGCAACACCCAGACCGCCGGGTACGCCGCCACCGGTGGCCTGCTGGACATCACCAAGGACAAGGCCGCCATCGGCGGTGCCGACTGGGCCGCCAACCAGAGCGAGTCGGCGATCCTGGACGGCAAGCAGTACGCCGCCCCGTGGTACGTCACCAACCGCGTCGTCGCGTACAACAAGGACCTCTGGGCCAAGGCCGGTCTGACCGCCACCCCGAAGACCCTGGACGAGTTCTACGCCGCGCTGGACAAGCTCAAGACCACCGAGGGCGTTGTCGACCCGCTGTACATGCCGGGTCAGGAGTGGTACGTCTACTTCGGTCTGCTCACCACCGAGGGTGGCAAGCTGGCGAAGAAGGACGGCGACAAGTGGGTCGGCGGCCTGTCGTCCCCCGAGGCGCAGAAGGCCTTCGAGACCTACAAGACGATCCAGGGCAAGTCGCTCACCGGCGCCAAGGACAAGGACGAGGCCAAGCCGCAGCAGAAGGACGTCTTCGGCGCGGGCAACGTCGGCTCGATCATCGGCCTCGGCTGGGAGCTCCCGGACGAGAAGGCCATCCCGAAGGACAAGATCGGCTTCTTCCCGCTCCCGGGCAAGACCGCCGACAAGCCCTCCGGCGTGTTCCTCGGCGGCTCGAACCTGGCCATCGCCCAGGCGAGCAAGAACTCCGAGATGGCCAAGGACTTCCTGGCCGTCGCCCTGAACGACAAGAACGAGAGCCTGGTCGCCGCGGCGGGCCTCATCCCGAACAAGAACTCGCTCAACGACAAGGTCGTCGGTGACTTCGCCACCGCCGCCAAGAGCGCGGCCGTCGTGGGTGGCATCACCCCGACCACGCCGAACTGGGCGGCCGTCGAGAACGAGCCGAACCCGATCAAGGAGTTCCTGACCAACGCTCTGACCGGCGACTACGCGGCGGCGGCCAAGAAGGCCGACGACGAGATCGCCAAGCGTCTGAACGCCAAGCAGTAACAGTCGAGCGGCGTCGCTCACCGACTCCCGGCGGGGAGCCGGTGGGCGACGCCTGTCCGTCGTGGTCAGGTTGTCAGGAAGAGAGAACGATGGCTGTGCATTCGGAGCGGGTGCAGACACAGTCCCCGACATCGGGGAAGGCTGCTGTGGCCACTACTGAGACGAGCGCCCACCGCGGTGGCGGCGCCGGCACCCCGAAGAAGAGCGCCAGACCGGTGGACGGCCGGAGCTTCGGCTCCCGGTTCGCGCCGTACCTGCTGCTCCTGCCCGCCACCGTGGCCACCGTGGCCCTGCTCGGCTGGCCCCTGCTGAAGACCGTCCTGGTCTCGTTCCAGAACCTGAACGCGCGCCAGCTCGTCCAGCACCTGACCGAGTGGAACGGCTTCGAGAACTACACCGAGCAGCTCAGCGATCCCGAGTTCTGGTCGGTCGCGGGCCGGAGCGTCGCCTTCACCGCGCTCAACGTCTTCCTGATCATGGTGGGCGGTTCGCTGGTCGGCCTGCTGCTCAACCGGCTCGGCAAGAAGATGCGGCTGCTGCTGTCGATCGGCCTGCTGCTCGCCTGGGCGATGCCGGTGGTCGCCGCGACCACCGTCTACACCTGGCTGTTCGAGACCCGGTTCGGTGTCGTGAACTGGTTCCTGGACGCCCTGGGCTGGCACTCGATGGCCACCTTCAACTGGACCGGCAGCCAGTACTCGACGTTCTTCGTGATCCTCCTGCTGCTCGTCTGGGGCTCGATCCCGTTCGTGGCGTTCAACATGTACGCGGCGCTGACGACCATCCCCAAGGAGCTCTACGAGGCCGCCCGGATGGACGGCGCCGGCGCGGTCAAGATCTTCACCTCGGTGGTCTTCCCGAACCTCAAGCCGTTCTTCCTCGCCACGACCTTCCTCGAGGTCATCTGGATCTTCAAGGCCTTCACGCAGATCTACGCGATCAAGGCCGGCGGCCCCGACGGGCTCACCCGGACCCTGCCGATCCACGCCTTCCTGGAGGGCAACGGCCGCCAGCACTACGGCACCGGTTCCGCGATCGCGGTCCTCACCATCCTGATGCTGGGCGTGCTCATGGCGTACTACTTCCGCATCATTCTCAAGCAGGAGGACGAGCTGTGAGGCGCTCGCTCATCGGACGCACCTGGCCGAACGTGATCGCGGTCGTCCTCTTCGTCTTCTTCGTGTTCCCCGTCTACTGGATGATCGTCACGGCGTTCAAGCCGAACAAGGACATCGTCAGCAAGACGCCGGTGTTCCTGCCGCTCAACGCGACCTTCGACCACTTCAAGACCGCCATCGACGCGCCGAAGTTCTGGACGTACACGGCCAACAGCTTCATCGTCACGATCGTCGCGGTGCTGCTCTCGCTGGTGATCGCCACCCTGGCGGCCTTCGCCATCGCCCGGATGAAGTTCCGCGGCCGCAAGGGCTTCGTGCTGGTCGTCATGGCGGCCCAGATGGCGCCCTGGGAGGTCATGACCATCGCGGTCTACCTGATCTCCCGCGACAACGAGATGCTGAACAGCCTCGTTCCGCTCACCGCCTTCTACATGATGATGGTGCTGCCCTTCACCATCTTCACGCTCCGCGGATTCATCGCGGCGGTGCCGAAGGAACTGGAGGAGTCGGCCATGGTGGACGGCTGCACCCGGACCCAGGCCTTCGTGAAGGTGATCTTCCCGCTGCTGGCGCCGGGCCTGATGTCCACCTCGCTGTTCGGCTTCATCACGGCCTGGAACGAGTTCCCCCTGGTCCTGATCCTCAACAAGACCGAGGGCCAGACGCTGCCGCTGTGGCTGTCCTCCTTCCAGACCAACTTCGGCACCGACTGGGGTGCCACCATGGCCGCCTCGACGCTGTTCGCCCTGCCGGTGCTGATCCTGTTCGTCTTCCTGCAGCGCAAGGCGGTCGGTGGCCTCACCGACGGCGCCGTGAAGGGCTGATCCCGCCATGAGCATCCTCGTACCCACCCTCCCGGCCTCCGACCAGCTGCACCGCGACGCGCTGACCGTCCTCCAGCCCGGCTTCGTCGGCACCGAGCCGCCGGAGTGGCTGCGCCGCCACCTGGCGGCCGGTCTGGGCTCGGTCGCGCTGTTCGACCGCAACGTGGCCGACCTCGACCAGCTCGCCGCCCTCACCGGGGCGCTGCGGGCCGAGAACCCCGACCTGCTGATCGCCATCGACGAGGAGAGCGGCGACGTCACCCGGCTGGAGGCGGGCTCCGGCTCGTCCTGGCCCGGCAACCTCGCGCTCGGCGCGATCGACGACCCGGCGCTGACCAGGGACGTCGCCCGCGAGCTGGGCCGGGCCCTGGCCGCCGCCGGCGTCAACTACAACTGGGCGCCCACCGCGGACGTCAACTCCAACCCGCGCAACCCGGTGATCGGCGTCCGCTCGTTCGGCGCCGACCCGGAGCTGTGCGCCCGGCACACCGCCGCCTGGGTGGAGGGCCTGCAGTCGGCCGGTGTCGCGGCCTGCTCCAAGCACTTCCCGGGGCACGGCGACACCGCGGTCGACTCGCACCACGGCCTGCCGGTCATCGACGTCGACCTGGACGTGCTGCGCGCCCGCGACCTGATCCCGTTCCAGGCCGCGATCGCCGCCGGGACCAAGGCCGTGATGACGGCCCACATCATGATCCCGGCGCTCGACCCGAAGCTTCCCGCCACGCTCAGCCCGCTGGTGCTGCGCGACCTGCTGCGCGCGGCCCCGGAGGACGGCGGCCTCGGCTACCAGGGCCTGATCGTCAGCGACGCCATCGAGATGGGTGCCATCGCCGACACCTTCGGCATGGGCGACGGCACCGTGCTCGCCCTGGCGGCCGGCGCGGACGCGATCTGCGTGGGCGGCGGCCTGGCCGACGAGGCGACCGTGCTGATGCTGCGCGACGCCATCGTGGCGGGCGTGCAGTCCGGCAAGCTCGCCGAGGAGCGGCTCGCGGACGCGGCCGCCCGGGTGCGGGCGCTCGGCAGCTGGGGCCGGATCGCGGCCCAGGGCGAGCGGCCGGAGGCGGACCTGGCGGTCGGCCTGCGGGCGGCCCGCCGGGCGCTGCGCGTGGTCCGCGCGCCGGGCCGGGAGGTCCTGCCGGTGACCGAGCGCCCGTACGTGGCCTCGTTCTCCGCCGAGCCGAACATCGCGGTCGGCGACGTCACCCCGTGGGGCGTGGCCGACATGCTGGCCGACCGCTTCCCCGGCACCCGGACCCGCGAGGTCGGCCCGGAGACCGCCGAGCCGGCGGTGCTGGACACGGTGGTGGCCGAGGTGCTGGCCGGCGCCGAGGGCCGCCGCCTGGTGCTGGTGGTCCGGGACGTCCACCGGCACGAGTGGATGTCCGCCGCGCTGGCCCGCCTGGTGGCGGCCCGCCCGGACGCCGCGGTGGTCGAGATGGGCCTGCCGCAGTCCGAGCCGGTCGGTGCGCTGCACATCGCCACCCACGGTGCCGCCCGGGTCTGCGGGCTGGCGGCCGTGGAGGTGCTCACCGGGCAGCCGGGGGCGGTCGGCTGAGACCGTCCGATCTCCGGCCGGGGAGTCCCGGCCGGGCCGTGACACAGGGTGCCGGGAGGCACGCGCCCAGCGGGCCCGTCATGCGCATGTCGCATGGCGGGCCCGCTGCCGTTTCCCTCCGTTGACCTGCGATGTCGCAACCTGACGGTGTTCCCTCAAATCCTCCTTAAGGCACCCTTAAGTTCTACTTAGGGTAACGGTGGGGCCACTGATCGCCACGCGGTACAACAGGTCTGCAACGGCCCCGGCTGCCAGGCCATTTGGCGTTGACACCGTCAGTGGTCTAGGCCAGGCTCCAGTTCATCCGGTTCGAATTTCAATTTCACCGGATGTGGTATAGGCCCACCCCTAAGCTCTTCGCCGCCCCTCCCCGGACACCGTCCCGGCGGGCGCCACCACGCTGCCGGCGGGCACAGGCTCTAACACCCTCGGAGGATGGCGTGAAGATGCGTCGGCTCATGGCTACGGCCGGAATCATGGCGCTCGCGGTCGGACTGACGGCTTGTTCGTCGGGCGGCTCCGCGTCAAGCGACGCCAAGAACGCCTCGACGGACCCGAAGACCGCAACCGGCTCCGTCACCGTCTGGCTGATGGACGACGCCCAGAAGAGCTGGCCGGACCTCGTCCAGCGGGTGAACGACGACTTCGCCGCCAAGTACCCCAACGTCACCCTGAAGCTCGCCTACCAGGGTTGGGCCGACAAGGTGACGAAGCTGGACAAGGCGCTCGCCGACGGCACCGCCCCGGACGTCGTGGAGCTCGGCAACACCGAGACCATGAAGTACGTGCTGTCCGGCGCGCTGGCCCCGGTGGAGCGGAACACGTTCGACAACTCCGACTCCTGGATCAAGGCGCTCGCCAACACCTGCACCTACCAGGACAAGCTCTGGTGCGTGCCGTACTACGCGGGCGCCCGGGTCGCCATCTACAACTCGGCCGCCTTCCAGCAGGCCACCGGCAACGCCGAGTTCCCGAAGACCGAGGAAGAGCTGCGCACGGCGCTGGACAAGGTCGCCGACAAGAACAAGGCCGACCGCACCTACTCGTCGCTCTACCTGCCGGGCCCGTACTGGTACGCCGCGATGAGCTACGTCTCCGCGTACGGCGGCGCCATCGCCCGGTTCGACAGCGCGGGCAACTGGCACGGCACCCTGAGCGACCCCAAGTCCCAGCAGGGCATCACCCACTTCGTCGACCTGGTGCGCAAGTACAACAAGGGCGACCTCGCGGTGAACGAGCAGAACCAGTTCGAGTCGATGGCCCGGGGCCACGCGGCGGCGTTCTACGGCAACGGCTTCGAGTCCGCCAGCGTCACCGCGCCGGTCACCGGCGACCCGAGCCTGAAGGACGCCGTCAAGGTGGCCACCATGCCCGGCCCGGGCGGCAAGCCGCTGCCGACCTTCATCGGCGGCTCGGCCCTCGCCGTCACGTCCAAGTCGCCCTCGGCGGCGCTGGCCGCGGACTGGGTCCGGATGTTCACCAGCACCAAGTCCCAGCAGGCGCTCGCCGACAAGGACATCCTGCCGAACAACCTCACCCAGCTGAACCCGCTGAAGAACAAGCCGGCCACCGCCGCCGCGGCCAACGCCGTGCCGGACGCCTGGTTCACCCCGCTGGCCCCCGGCTGGGGCGCGGTGGAGAAGCAGAAGATCCTGCCGGACATGCTGACCGCGATCCTCAAGGGCAAGTCGGTGGACCAGGCCGCCAAGGAGGCCGACGCCGCGATCGACCAGCTGATCAACAAGGCGGGCTGACCGGACGGGCGGGCTGACCGGACGGGCCGGCCGATCGACAGGGCCGGCCGGTCGACCGGCCGGCAGGAGCCCCTCCCCGCACCGCGGGGAGGGGCTCCCGGCGCTTGCGGCCCCGTGGCCCCCGGGCCGGCCCGGACCTGCCGCGGACGGAGTTCTGATGTGCCCGGCGCGGACGCCCCCCGTAGGATTGCCGCAGATTCACCGCAGCGAGTGTGCGGACTCGCCGCCGTAGAGGTCTCCGCCGGGCACGCCCGCCCAGCGGGGTTGGACCACTCATCGGAGGCACATCCACGATGTCCGACACGCAGACCGTCCCTGGCCGGATCATGGCGGCGGAGATGGCCGAGCAGCCGGCCGTCCTGCAGCGGATCCTCGACGAGGGCGCTCCCAGGATCTTCGAGATCGCGTCCCGGATCGCTGCCCGCAACCCGCGCTTCGTCCTGCTCACCGCGCGCGGCACCTCGGACAACGCGGCGCTGTACGCCAAGTACCTGATCGAGATCCTGCTGGGCAAGCCGGCCGGGCTGACCTCGATGTCGACCACCACCGCGTACGGGGCCAAGCCCGACCTCTCGGACGTGCTGGTGATCACCGTCAGCCAGTCGGGCGGCTCGCCGGACCTGGTCGCCTCGACCAAGGCGGCCCGTGAGGCCGGCGCCATCACCCTCGCGGTCACCAACAACGCCGGCTCACCGCTGGCCGAGGTCTCCGAGTTCCACATCGACGTGCTGGCCGGGCCCGAGAAGGCACTGCCCGCCACCAAGACCTACACCGCCGAGCTGCTGGCCCTCTACCTGCTCGTCGAGGGTCTGCGCGGCGGCGACGGTGCGGCCGCCAAGGACCTGCCGTCGCTGGCCGCGGGGGTGCTCGCCCGCCAGGGCGAGGTCAAGGCCCTGGCCGAGCGCTACCGCTTCGCCCAGCGCCTGGTCATCACCTCGCGCGGCTACGGCTACCCGACCGCCCGCGAGGCGGCCCTGAAGCTCATGGAGACCACCTACATCCCCGCCTCCCCGTTCTCCGGCGCCGACCTGCTGCACGGCCCGCTGGCCATGGTGGACAACGTCTCGCCGGTCATCGCGATCGTGCCGGACGGCAAGGGCGGCGAGGCCCTGCAGCCGGTCCTGGACCGGCTGCGCGGCCGCGGCGCGGACCTGGTCGTGGTGGGCCAGCAGGCGCAGGTGGACGCCGCCTCCGGGGGCTTCGCGCTGCCGGCCGGCGTGCCCGAGGAGGTCCAGCCGATCCTGGAGATCCTGCCGCTCCAGCTGCTGGCCTACGAGGTCACCATCGCCCGCGGCCAGGACCCGGACGCCCCCCGCGCGCTCGCCAAGGTCACCGAGACCCACTGACGGCCGCCGCGGACGAAGAACGCCGGTCCGCCGTCCACAGCCTGTGGACGGGGGACCGGCGTTTCGCGTGCGGTGCGCGGCGCGGCGGAAGCCTGCGGGAAGCACTACGGGCCACGGCCAGGAGGGGCCCATTGGCACCGCAGCCCGGAGCTGTCGTCGGGCGCGGGCGCGGGTGACCGGAGGGGGAAAGCACTACGGGCCACGGCGCCGACACGGGACCCTCAACCCATGCGGCACCGCAGCCCGGAGCTGTCGTCGGGCACCGGGAACGACCGAGAACTGTGCGGGGTCCTCGCTCGGCGGCGTCCGACCGAGGAGTGGCCTCGCGCGGTCAGGGCAGTTGCGCGGTGGGCCTCTCCTTGGTGCCCTTTCATTGTGGACTAGACCAATCTGGGTTGTCCAGGGCTCCCCGAAAATTGGTCTGGACAACCTTCGGGGGCGTCCGACCGGCGGGTGCGCCGGGCCTGCCCCGGCCCCCTGGAGCTACCCTCGCCATGTGCCCTCGCTGAACGAACTCGTCCGCCGCCACACCACCCTGACCGGTGCCGATGTGGAGTGGCTCCACATGCTGGTCTCGGAGTGGCAGCTGCTCTCCGACCTCTCCTTCGCCGACCTGGTGCTGTGGATCCCCACCTGGGACGGCATCCGCTACGTCTCGGTGGCCCAGATGCGGCCCAACACCGGCCCCACCTCGTACCAGGACGACATGGTCGGCCACCTCGTCCCGCGCGGTCGCCGACCGCTGCTGGACGCCGCCTTCGACGAGGGCCGGATCGTGCGCGAGGGCGACCCCGAGTGGCGCGAGGAGGTGCCGGTCCGGGTCGAGTCGATCCCGGTGCGCCGTGAGGGCAAGGTGCTCGGCGTGATCGCCCGCAACACCAACCTGCTGACCGTACGGACGCCCAGCCGGCTGGAGCTCACCTACCTGCAGAGCGCCTCCGACCTGGCCCAGATGATCGCGGCCGGCACCTTCCCGTACCCCGGCGTCGAGCAGGCCGACATGGACGCCGCGCCCCGGGTCGGTGACGGCCTGATCCGCCTCGACGCGGACGGCATCGTCACCTACGCGAGCCCGAACGCGCTCTCCGCCTACCACCGGCTCGGCCTCACCACCGACCTGGTCGGCAGTCACCTGGGCCGGGCCACCGCGGACCTGGTGCCGCCCTCCCGGGCCGCCGTGCACGAGGCGCTGGTGAAGCTCGCGAGCGGCTGGGCGCCCCGGCAGACCGAGGTGGAGGTCCAGGGCGGGGTGGTGACCCTGCGGGCCATCCCGCTCAAGCCGAAGGGCGCCCTGACCGGCTCACTGGTGCTCTGCCGGGACGTCACCGAACTGCGGCGCCGCGACCGTGAACTGATGACCAAGGACGCCACCATCCGGGAGATCCACCACCGGGTGAAGAACAACCTCCAGACCGTCGCCGCGCTGTTGCGCCTGCAGTCCCGCCGGATGGAGTCGGAGGCCGGCCGGGCCGCGCTGGACGAGGCGGTCCGGCGGGTCGGCTCGATCGCGATCGTGCACGAGACGCTCTCCCATGCGCTGGACGAGAAGGTGACCTTCGACGAGATCGCCGACCGGGTGCTGGCCATGGTGATGGAGCTCTCCCAGGACGGCCGGGTGGCGACCCGCCGCAGCGGTAGCTTCGGCATCCTCTCCGCCGAGGTGGCGACCCCGCTGGCGATGGTGTTGACCGAGCTGCTGCAGAACGCGCTGGAGCACGCCTTCGGCCCGTCCTCCTCCGGGAACCTGGAGGTCAGCGCGCTGCGCGGGCGGGCGCCGTCCACCGGCATGGGCTGGTCGGACAGTTGGAACGGCGGGGCCCGTCCGGAGGAGTACTTGCTGATCACCGTGCAGGACGACGGCCGCGGCGTGCCGGAGGGCTTCGACCCGCAGCAGTCGGGCAACCTCGGGCTGCAGATCGTCCGGACCCTGGCCACCGGTGAGCTCGGCGGCACCTTCGACATGGTGGCCGGTCCGAACGGGGGTACGAAGGTCGTGCTGGAGATCCCGGTCCGCTGAGAGTCGCCGGGAGCGGCGCGGGGAGAGGGCCCGGGAGGGCCGGGGAAGTTCGGGGGAAGCGCAGAGACGCGCGAAGGGGGCGTGCAGTCGGCGAACGCGCCGGGTGCACGCCTTTTTCCGTACCGGGAAACAGAAACGAGGCCCTGTCGACCGGGGGGGGTGGGTCGACAGGGCCTCTCAACCCGTTCCGGCCGTCGGGGGGAGTCGGCCGGAACGGGGGCTCTGAGTGGTGCGACACCACACCGATGCGTTGCACACGGTGAGCGCCACAGCTCCACAATATTGCTCTAAGTGAACAGTATCAAGTGCCTGGGCGGGTCGGTGTCGCAGGACCTCGTCGAGCAAGGTCCTTTGTACGGAAGGCTTCGCCAGGAAGTGCAGGGAAGCCTTTGATCATGTGTTGATCGGTCTTGCTGTCACTGCTGCTACGGCGTGTGATCAGGCGGTGCGGGCGCGGTTGCGGGCGGCACGGCGCTTCATCGCGCGGCGCTCGTCCTCACTCATACCGCCCCAAACGCCGGCGTCCTGACCGGTCTCGAGGGCCCACTGGAGGCACTGCTCCATGACCGGACAGCGGCGGCACACGGCCTTGGCTTCCTCGATCTGCAGCAGAGCGGGACCGGTGTTCCCGATCGGGAAAAACAGCTCCGGGTCCTCTTCGCGGCAGACAGCGCGGTGGCGCCAGTCCATGGTCGTCCAACTCCTCCTGCCGGCGGGGGCTGCCCGGTCGGCGTCATCGATGGGGTTTGTGAATGTGAACGCTTTCACGAATCCCGCAACAGCAAAAGAGACCAAAGGCCCATCGGGCCCGGGAGGTCTGTGCTGGGGAGGGATTCGGCGGTTCGAGGGACGCTCCGCGGTCGGCATCCAACAGGTTCTGAGGTTGCCGTCGCTGCGATGTGTCCCGATCGCCATGTAGAGGTTCGCAAACCTCGGGCCCGGATACAACCCCCTTCAGGAAGGAATTTTTGATTCTTCGGTGTCGCCTAGCTCACAGCCAGTACTTCTATGGAGTGAAGGGGGCTTGTGCGTTCGAGAAGAAGGGCGAAGCCCCCTTCCAGTCACACAATCACACGCAGTGCCCGCCGTACGCCTGTGAAACTGACGCGACTCCTGGATCCAAGGTGATCCCCGTCGACCTGGAATGGGGCCGGTTCCTCTGAAACCAAGGTGAAGTGCCGGACGTCGTGATAGGTGACGACGTGCTTCCCGGAGGGGCCGGGCGGCGGGGTGTCATCGCTCGAAGGCCCGTGCGACCGCAGGATCTGACGGACCGTTCGAGCCGTACCGAACGCCGTCATCCGGGTGATGCCGAAGACGTCGAGGTCCGCGTCGAAGGAGGCGAGCGGTGAGGGATAGACCGGGCGGTTGCCCAGGAACGTCCACGGCGAGGTGTTGCTGACTATCGCCAGCGCCAGGCCCGGAACCGGTGCGCGGCCCGCCAGTTCCAGCGTGACCGGGCCCGATCTGCGCTGCTCACGCTGGGTGACGAAGTGCCGGAGCGCCTGGGTGACGTAGAGCGCGTGCGTGGACTTGCGCCCCGCCCGGCGCTGCTCCTCCACCCGGCCGACCACGCCGGCGTCGAAGCCGAGGCCCGCGGTGAACGTGAACCAGCGGTCCGGCAGGCCCTCGGTCATCGCCTTGCCCAGCCCGATCGGCCGCTCGCTGCGGCTCTCCAGGGCGGCCAGCAGCGCACCGGTCGCCTCGACCGGGTCGTTGGGCAGGCCCAGGGCGCGCGCGAACACGTTGGTCGAGCCGCCGGGCACCACGGCCAGCCGGGGGACCTTCTCGCCCGGGCCGTGCGAGAGCAGTCCGTTGACCACCTCGTTGACGGTGCCGTCCCCGCCGAGCGCCACCACCAGGTCGACCGCGCCGTCGTCCACCGCCTCGCGGGCCAGGTCACGTGCGTGGCCGCGGTACTCGGTCTGCGCCACCTCCAGCTTGAGGTCGCTGCGCAGGGCGTGGATCAGGACATCCCTGGTGCGGCCACTGGTGGTGGTCGCTTTCGGATTGACGACCAGGAGAGCGCGCATGTGCTCAGCCTACGGGTCGGTACGGACCGGTCGGCGGCTACCCTGCTGGAGTGACCGCAGAATCCTCCGCACCCGTCCCCGCGCCCGGCTCCGCGCGGCCCACGGCGCTCACCCTGGGCGCCGCCATCACCGCACTGGAGGGCGCCGCGCTGGCCGTCGTCGGCGTCTGGGACATGGTCGCCGCGCTGTCCGGCGAGTCCAAGCAGCTCGCCCTGAACGAGTTCGGCGGCCTGGTGATCGTGCTGCTCGGCGTCCTGCCGCTGCTGGCCGCCCGGGCGCTGCTCAAGGGCCGCCGCTGGGGCCGCAGCCCGGCCGTGCTGACCAACTCGACCTGCCTGCCGGTGGCGTACTACATGTGGCAGAGCGGCGGCCCGATGGCCGCCGTGGCGCTGGCCGTCGCCGCGATCGGCCTGACCGGCATCGGCGCGCTGCTCAGCCCGAGGGCGACGGAGGCCCTCTACGCTCCGCACGAGGGCTGAGCACAGAGGGCCGAAGGCCCGGTGGCCGCCCGTCGGGCGGCCACCGGTGGGGCGTGCCGGGCGCGCCCTACTCCTCCACCAGGAGCTTCTCCCGCAGCTGGGCGAGGGTCCGGGCGAGCAGCCGGGAGACGTGCATCTGGGAGATGCCCACCTCGGCGGCGATCTGCGACTGGGTCATGTTCCGGAAGAACCGCAGCACCAGGATCTTCTGCTCCCGGGGCGGCAGTTGGGCCAGCAGTGGCTTGAGCGACTCGCGGTACTCGACGCCCTCCAGGGCCTCGTCGGTGGTGCCCAGGGTGTCCGCGACGGCCGGCGACTCGTCGTCGCTGTCCGGCACGTCCAGCGAGAGCGTGGAGTACGCGTTGGCGGACTCCAGACCCTCCAGCACGTCCTCCTCGGAGATCCCCAGGTGCTCGGCCAGCTCGTGCACCGTGGGGGAGCGGCCGTGCCGCTGGGAGAGCTCGCTGGTCGCCGTGGTCAGCGAGAGCCGCAGTTCCTGGAGCCGGCGCGGTACCCGGACCGCCCAGCCCTTGTCGCGGAAGTGCCGCTTGATCTCGCCGACGATCGTCGGCGTCGCGTAGGTGGAGAACTCGACCCCGCGCTCGTGGTCGAAGCGGTCCACCGACTTGATCAGGCCGATGGTGGCGACCTGGGTCAGGTCGTCCAGCGGCTCGCCGCGGTTGCGGAACCGCCGGGCCAGGTGCTCGACCAGCGGGATGTGCATGCGCACCAGCTGGTTGCGCAGCTCGACGCGCTCCGAGGAGCCGTCGGGCAGCGCGGACAGCCGGACGAACAGCGCCCGGGCCGCTTCGCGGTCCGGTGCACCGCTGCGGTGCGGGGTCTGGGCGGGCACCGCGGCGCGCAGCGCCTCGGCAGCCTGCTCGGCCGTGTCGGCCGCCGTGGCCGCCTCGTCCGGGAGGTCCGCGGCCTGCGGCTCGGGCGTGGGCGACGGATCGGGCGTCGGCTCGGTCGGCTGGCTCATCCGCTGGGCGTCCTTCGGGTGCGCTTCGTCGTTGGCGGCGAGGCCGGGCATGCTCGCCTGGGTCGGTACGGCAGGGCCCGCCGTCGCGAGGCCGGTACGGTCCAGATCACTCACGGCCATTCCCCCGTTCCGTTCCGGGAGCGCCGGGGCCGCCGGCCCCGGTTCGTCTCGATGGTCGTACCGCCCGGTGGGGGCGGTACGGGGAGCCGCCCGCCGGCCCGGGTGGGTACCGGGCGGACGGCTCTCGGTCGGTGCTGCCGCGATCTCTCGCGGCGGCACTAGTGGGTGGCGGGGCCGCCACGCTTCTTGTGCAGGCTGATCGACACGGTGTTGTCCTCGGCGACCGTGGACTCCACCTCGCCGGCCAGGGCCGAGAGCACCGTCCAGGCGAAGGTGTCCCGCTCGGGGGCCCGGCCGTCGGTGGTCGGCGCCGAGACGATCACCTTCAGCGAGTCGCCGACCAGTCGGAACTCGCAGGAGAGGACCGAACCGGGGACGGCCTGCTGGAGCAGGATGGCGCACGCCTCGTCGACCGCGATGCGCAGGTCCTCGATCTCGTCCAGCGTGAAGTCCAGCCGGGCCGCCAGGCCCGCCGTGGCTGTTCGCAGGACCGAGAGGTAGGCGCCCGCAGCGGGCAGCCGGACCTCAACGAAGTCCTGCACTCCGGGCTCGCCGTCGATCTGGGACACCCTCACCTCCTGGGTGACGCGCTGTGCTTCCGGGCCGGTGGCCGCGGCACTGTCTGTTGCTTGGCTCAACTGCTTCGCCCCAACTGTCCAGAGGGGTGGTGCGGTACGTACCGGTCATACCCCTCAAGGAGTGGCCGGACGCCGCGCGTCCGTCCGAGACGTTACCGCTTTCCTGACCCGGTACGGGAGTCACTCATGGTAAGGCATCGCGACGCAGGGTGGCAGTGGTCGGACGCGGGCCTTGCAGGCCGTCCGTGCGCGCCCCCGCGCGCCGGTTTCAGCGGGTGCCGGCGGCGGCGAGCGCGTCGCCGGTGAGCCGGTAGACGGTCCAGCCGTCCATCGGCACCGCGCCGAGCGCCTTGTAGAAGTCGATCGAGGGCTCGTTCCAGTCCAGCACCGACCACTCCACCCGGGAGTAGCCGCGCTCGACGGCGATCCGCGCCAGTTCCAGCAGCAGCGCCTTGCCGTGGCCGCCGCCGCGGGCCTCCGGGCGGACGTAGAGGTCCTCCAGGTAGACGCCGTGGGTGCCGCGCCAGGTCGAGAAGTTGCGGAACCAGAGCGCGAAGCCGACCGGCTCGCCGGTGGTGTCGTCCTCGGCGATCAGGCCGAACACGGCCGGCTCGGCGCCGAACAGCGCGTCGTGCAGCTGGTCGTCGGTGGCCACGGCCTCGTCGGGGGCCTTCTCGTACGTCGCGAGCTCGTGGATCAGGGTGCGGATGAGCGGAACGTCGGTGGCGACGGCGGTGCGGATCATGGCACGAGCCTACTGGGCCGGTTCGTTCTCGTCCCAGGCCTGGACGGAGGTCTGGTCGACGATCCGCCCGTCGCGCAGGTCCGCGACCGAGCTGACCAGCACCCGGACGCCGTCCGGGTAGCGGCAGGACTCCAGGAAGGCGAGGCGGTCGTCCTGGAGCACCACCTGTTCCAGCCGGTGGGTGGTCTGCCGGCCGTAGAGGTCGTCCAGCAGGGCGCCGATCTCGTCCCGGCCGTGCATGACCAGGGGGTGGCTGGGCTGGGTGGTGCGGTCGACCACGCGGACCTCGGCGTCGTCCGCGTAGAGCGCCAGCAGGGCCGAGGCGTCGGCGTGTTCGATGCCCTGGCGAAGGGCTCCGGTGTCGAAGGCGGGCGGTGCGGCCATGGCGGTCATGTGCTCGCTCCTGCGGTCGGTTCCGTCGGCTCGTACCTTCGAGCGTACGCCCGGCGGAACCGGCCGGAGGGGCGGTGGTTCAGCGGGCCGGCACGGTCCGCAGGTAGGCCGCCAGCGCGGTGATCGCGGCCGGGTTGCGCGGGCTCTCCACCAGGTCGACGTAGTCCAGGACGAAGATCCGGTCGTTGCGGACGGCGGAGACGCCGGCCAGCGGCGGGAAGGTCTTCAGGAACTTCCGCTTGGCCTCGGCGTCCGGGGTGCCGTAGTTGTTGATCACGATCACCTCGGGGTCGCGCTGGACCACGCTCTCCCAGCCCACCGTGGTCCAGGAGTCGGCGACGTCGCCCGTCACGTTCCGGCCGCCGGCCTTGGAGATGATCTCCTCCGGCGCCGCGAACCTCCCCGAGGTGAACGGCTTGTCCTCGCCGCTGTCGTAGAGGAACACGCCGGGGCGGTACGCCGGCTCCGGCACGGCGGCCACCTGGGTCTTGAACTCGGCGATCAGCTTGTCGGCCCGGTCCCGCACGTCGAAGATCTCGCCCAGGTTGGCGAGGTCCGTGTAGAGCGCGTCCAGCGGGGCCATCACGCCGCGCTCCGGGCCCTTGCCGCTGCGGCAGGACTCGCTGAGCACGTAGGAGGCGACACCCAGGTCGGCCAGGGCCTGCGGGGTGACGCCGCTCGCGTCGTCGAAGCCGTAGTGCCAGCCGGCGAAGACCAGGTCGGCCTTGGCCTCCAGCGCGATCTCCTTGGTGATCTGCTTCTTGGAGAGCCAGGTGGTCCGCTGGTAGCCGTCCTTCCAGGCGACCTTCTCGACGTCGCCCTTGTCGTCCGGCATGACGTAGCCGGCCATCCGGTCCTCCAGCCCGAGCGCGAGCATCAGCTCGGTGATGCCGACGTCGTTGGTCACCGTCCGCGCCGGCTTCTGCCGGAAGGTGAGCTCGGTGCCGCAGTTGCGGACGGTCACCGGGTAGTGGGCGGAGGCGGTGGCGCCGTCACCGCTCGGGGCTATCTCGGCGCCGCAGCCGGTGAGGGCGAGGGCGAGCAGGGCGGCGGCGGCAACGGCTTTGGTACGCATGGCGGTTCCTTGCTGGATCAACGGGGGGTCACTTGGCGAGTCGGTCGAAGAGCAGCTGGACGGCGCCGGTCCCCGGGTGCCGGACGGGCGTCGCGCGGACCCCGAACACCTCGGCGAGCAGTCCGGGTTCGAGCACCTCGGCGGGCGGTCCGGAGGCGACGATCCGCCCGGCCGCGACCACGTACAGCAGGTCGCAGTGGCCGGCCGCCAGGTTGAGGTCGTGCAGCGCGGTGAGTACCGTCGGCCCGGCCTCCCGGACCAGTGCCAGCACCTCCAACTGGTGCGCGATGTCCAGGTGGTTGGTGGGCTCGTCGAGCACCAGCACCTTCGGCTCCTGGACCAGCGCGCGGGCGATCAGCACCCGCTGCTTCTCGCCGCCGGACAGGCTCAGGAAGCCCCGTTCGGCGAGGTGGGCCGCACCCACCCGGCGCAGCGCCGCGGCGCACCGCTCGCCGTCGCCGGCGGCGGGCCCGGCGGCCGGGCCGCGCCGGTGCGGCAGCCGGCCCATGGCGACGACCTCGGCCACGGTGAAGTCGAACTCGGCGGAGTGCTCCTGGGGCAGCGCGGCGACCCGCCGGGCGGCCTCGCGCGCGGTGAGCGCGTGCAGTTCCTCGCCGCCCAGCCGGACGGCCCCGGCGGCGGGCCGCAGCGCCCGGTAGACGCAGCGCAGCAGCGTGGACTTGCCGCTGCCGTTCGGTCCGACCAGGCCGACCACCTGCCCGGCGGCGGCGGTCAGGGTGACGTCGTGGACCAGCCGGAGGCCGGCCAGCTCGACCGAGACGCGGTCGACGGCGAGGTCCAGGGCGGGGTCCGCGGTGAGGTCGGGGACGGTCGTGCGGACGGCCCTCATCGGCCACCTCCGAAGGAGTAGCTGCGGCGGCGCATCAGCAGCAGGAAGCAGGGCACCCCGAGGGCCGCGGTGACCACCCCGACCGGAAGTTCGGCGGGGGCCAGCAGGGTGCGCGAGACGATGTCCACCCAGACCAGCAGCAGGGCCCCGGCGAGCGGCGCGATCAGCAGCACCCGGCGGTGGCCGGCGCCGACCAGCATCCGCACCACGTGCGGGACCATCAGCCCGACGAAGCCGATCGCGCCGCTGACCGCGACGACCGTGCCGGTGACGGCGGCGGTCACGACGAACAGTTCGCGGCGCAGCCGGTCCGGGTCGACTCCGAGCGAGGCGGCCGTCTCGTCGCCCATGGCGAGCGCGTCCAGCCGCCCGGCGGAGCAGATCAGGTGGGTCAGCCCGGCGAGCACGGTGACGGCGGCGATCGGCACCGAGCCCCAGGTGGCCCCGCCGAGGCTGCCGAGCAGCCACATCATGGCGGAGCGGGCGGCCTCGCCGCGGGCGGCGGCGAACACCATCAGCGCCGTGACGGCGGAGAAGCCGTAGGACATCGCGGTGCCGGTCAGCACCAGGCGCAGCGGGGTGAGGCCGTAGGCGGTACGGGCCGTCAGGTAGACGAGCACCATGGCGAGCAGGGCCGCGCCGAAGGCGGAGACGGAGAGCGCCCAGACGCCGAGCGAGGCGAAGGCGCCCAGCATGAGCACGGCGTTGGCGCCGACCGAGGCACCGGAGGAGATGCCGAGCACGAAGGGGTCGGCCAGCGCGTTGCGGACCATCGCCTGGACCGCGACCCCGGTGGCGGCCAGTCCGGCGCCGACCACGGCGGCGAGGACGGCGCGCGGCAGCCGGATCTCCCAGACGATCGCGTAGGCGGCGGCCTCGTCGGCCTCCAGCCGGCCGCCGGTCAGGCCGGCGCCGAGCAGTCGCAGCACCCGGGCCCAGCCGAGTCCGGAGGAGCCCACCGCCACGGCGCAGACCAGCGAGAGCAGCAGGGCCGCGGCCAGGCCGGCGGCCAGCGGCACGGTGGGTGTCCGGCGTGTCCCGGGCGCGGGCGGCGCGGCGGCCGGTATCGGGGGTGCGGTGGCGGTGGTGCTCACAAGCGGCGCGCCTTCGCCTCGGGCCGGGGCGGCGCGGGGCGGCACGTCCGGGCGGAGGGTACGCCGGGGCGGCATCCCCTCGCAGTCCACGGCGAGTTGTCGGGAGGTCGGCGCCCCGGGGCGGTCGGACTCACGGTGCGGGGCACCGTTCACCGTTGCGGGTCAGCGCCGGATTCGCACCGGCTTCCCCTCGGGACGCCCAGGCAGCATAACAAGCGCTCCGGTCAGGTAACCCTTACCGGGTCGGGCGCGGACGCGGACCGCCCGGGCAGGCCGCGGACGCGGGCCTGGGCGGCGGCGGGGCCCGACCCGCGGAGAACGCACGGCCGCCCCCGTCCGGCGGTGCGGACGGGGGCGGCCGAGGGGTGCTGACCGGGGGTCAGCCCTGCTTGGTCTCCCAGAAGATCTTGTCGACCTCGGCGATCAGGTCGAGCAGGGCCTGGCCGGTGGCCGGGTCGGTCGACGCCTTGGCGGCCGAGGCGGCCTTCAGGGTGTCGTTGATCAGCTGGTGCAGCTGCGGGTACTTCTCGAAGTGCGGGGCCTTGAAGTAGTCGCTCCAGAGCACCGAGATGTGGTGCTTGACGGCCTCCGCGCGCTGCTCCTTGATGATGACGGCGCGGGCGCGGAAGTGCGCGTCCTCGTTGGCCTGGTACTTCTCCTGAGTGGCCTTCACCGACTCGGCCTCGATCCGCGCCTGGGCGGGGTCGTACACGCCGCAGGGCAGGTCGCAGTGGGCGTGCGCGGTGGCACGCGGTGCAAACAGACGAGAGAACATGGGAGTCCTTCCTTAGATCGTCTTCCCGCGGCCGAGATTACCCCGCCGGTCGCGGGGTTTCGCGATCGGGCGGCGGGCCTAGGGCAAAAGGCCGAGCCGGAACCCGGCCAATCCGGACACCGGCGGGTGACGGTCCGTACGGCAGACTTGGGAGCCGAGGACGCGGGCGCGAGCCGGGAGGACGAGTCGTGGCACGGAGCGCGGAACCGGAGGACGGCACCCCGGGGGGCGGCGCGCCGTTCGGGCTGATCGACGTGGCGGGCGACTCGATGGTGCCGACGCTGCGGGAGGGGGACCAGCTGCTGGTCCGGTACGGAGCACGGATCAGGCCGGGCGCGGTGGTGGTGTTCCGTCACCCGTTCCAGCAGGACCTGCTGGTGGTCAAACGGGCCGACGCCCGGCGCCCCAAGGGCTGGTGGCTGCTCTCCGACAACCGGCCGGTCGACAGCGACAGCCGCAGCTACGGCGCGGTCCCGGACGAGCTGGTGCTCGGCCGGGTGCTGCTGCGGCTGCGCCCGCGCCCGGCCTGGCTGGCCCCCGGCCGCGGGCTGGAGCGCCTGCTGCTCTCCACCCCGCTGGCCCGGATCCCCGGCCTGGCCCGGCGCTGCGGCGTCTGGGTCCGCCCGGAGGAGATCCGGGGGAGCCGGGCGTAGGCCCGGGCCCTCAGCCCTGGCCGGCGGTGGCGGCCTCCTGGGCCTCCAGCCGCTTGCGGGCCCGGTAGGCGGCGACGTTGGCGCGGGTCGCGCAGCGGTCTGAGCAGTACCGCCGGGACCGGTTGGTCGAGGTGTCCAGGTAGGAGTTGCGGCAGGGTGCGGCCTGGCAGATGCCGAGCCGGTCGGCGCCCGTCTCGGTCAGGTGGACGGCCAGGCCCATGCAGGCGACGGCGCTGAAGTGCGCGGTGGCGGTGGGGGAGTTGTCGGCGAGGTGCAGGTGCCAGCGGGGCTGGCCGGCGGCGTCCAGGTAGTCGTGGCCGGAGACCAGCGGGCTGACCGGGAACTCCATGAGCAGGCTGTTCAGCAGGTCGACGCTGCGGAACTCGTCGCCCTCGGCGGCGGCCTCGAAGACTCCGCGCAGCCGGGTGCGGACGGCCCGCAGCCGGGGCAGGTCGGATTCGTCGGCGAGGTCGCGGGCCCGGGACGCGTCCGAGAACAGTCCGCGCACCGCATCCACCGAGGTCAGCGAGTCGGTGCCGCGCTCGGGCTCCTCGGTGTTCACCAGCCGGACGGCCAGATCGGCGTACGAGGCGAGCTCCACGGGGGTCCTTCCAGGGGTTGGTAACGGGCTGACTGCGTCCAGCCTATTACCTGTGCGGGGAAAACGTCGGCGCCCGGCAGGGCGGGCCTGCCGGGCGCCGACGTGGACGTGCTCAGAGCACCTTGGAGAGGAACGCGCGGGTGCGTTCGTGCTGCGGGTCGGTGAGGACCTGGCGCGGGTTGCCGGACTCGACGACGACGCCGCCGTCCATGAACACCAGTGCGTCGCCGACCTCGCGGGCGAAGCCCATCTCGTGGGTGACGACCACCATGGTCATCCCCTCCTCGGCGAGGCCGCGCATGACGTCGAGGACGTCGCCGACCAGCTCGGGGTCGAGCGCCGACGTGGGCTCGTCGAAGAGCATCAGCTTGGGCTTCATGGCCAGGGCCCGGGCGATCGCCACCCGCTGCTGCTGGCCGCCGGAGAGCTGGGACGGGTAGTTCTTGGCCTTGTCGGCCAGACCGACCCGCTCCAGCAGCGCCATCCCGCGTTCCCGGGCGGAGCTCCTGCTCTCGCCCTTGACCTGAACCGGCGCCTCGATGACGTTCTCTATGGCGGTCATGTGCGGGAACAGGTTGAAGCGCTGGAAGACCATGCCGATGTCGCGCCGCTTCAGCGCGACCTCGCTGTCCTTGAGCTCGTAGAGCTTGTCGCCCTTCTGGCGGTAGCCGACGAGGTCGCCGTCCACCCAGAGCCGGCCGCCGTTGATCTTCTCCAGGTGGTTGATGCACCGGAGGAAGGTCGACTTGCCGGAGCCGGAGGGGCCGATCAGACAGAACACCTCGCCCTGCTTGACCTCCAGGTCGATGCCCTTGAGGACCTGGACGGTGCCGTAGGACTTGTGGACGTTCTCGGACCGGACCATCGGGCCGCCCTGGGCGGCGTCGGCGGTCGGCTTGGTCAGATCGGTCATACGTGACCACCTCCCTCAAGCCCCGGGACCACGTCGGACTGGGTCTTCGGGGTGGGCTTCCCGGCGAACAGGCCCCGCAGTCGCTGCAGCGGGGTGGGCGGGAGGGTCCGGTTGGAGCCGCGGGCGTAGTGCCGCTCGATGTAGTACTGGCCGACGGTCAGCACGGAGGTGAAGGCGAGGTACCAGAGGCTGACCACGATCAGGATCGGGATGTTCTGGTAGTTCCGAGAGTAGATGATCTGACCGGCGCGGAAGATCTCCTCCAGGGAGATCACGGAGACCAGCGAGGTGGTCTTGAGCATCGAGATGGTCTCGTTGCCGGTCGGCGGGATGATCACCCGCATGGCCTGCGGCAGGATGACCCGCCGCATGGTCTGGAACTGGCTCATGCCGAGCGCGTGCGACGCCTCGGCCTGGCCCTCGTCCACCGACTGGATGCCGCCGCGGACGATCTCCGCCATGTAGGCGGCCTCGTTCAGGCCGAGGCCCAGCAGGGCGGCGACGAAGGTCGGGATCAGCACGTTGGTGGACTCGGACCAGAACTCCGGTCCCCACGGCACGCCGATCGAGAGCTTGGCCCAGATCAGGCCGAGGAAGTTCCAGAAGACCAGCTGCACCAGGACCGGCGTGCCGCGGAAGATCCAGATGTAGATCCAGGCGGTGCCGGAGAGCAGCGGGTTCCGGGAGAGCCGCATCACCGCGAGGATGATGCCGCCGACCACACCCATGATCATGGCGAGCGCGGTCAGCTCCAGCGTGACGAGCATGCCGTGCACGATGCTGTCGTGGAAGAGGTACTTCCCGACGATGTCCCACTTGAAAGCGGGGTTGGTGAAGAGGGCGCTCAGCAGCATCGCGCCGAGGACGGCGATGACGACGGCGCCCGCCCAGCGTCCGGGGTGGCGGACCGGGACGGCCTTGATGGTCTCAGGCCGTCCCTTCTCCGCGTGCCCCTTGTCCAGAGAATTCACGGTGTGGCCTCGGGGGAGAGAGGAATCCGGCGGAGGGTCAGCTGACGGCGCCGTTGAGCGTGGACTTGTCGAGGGCGCCGGCCTCGACGCCCCACTTGGCGAGGATCTGCTTGTAGGTGCCGTCGTCGATCAGCGACTGGACGGCGCCCTGGACGGCCGGGGCGAGCGCGGAGCCCTTGGCGAGCGCGATGCCGTAGGGGGCCGAGTCGTAGGTGGAGCCGAGCTTCTCCAGCTGGCCGCCGGACTGCTTGATCGCGTAGTCGACGACCGGGGAGTCGGCCATCATCGCCTGGTCGCGGCCGGAGACCACCGCGTTGGTGACGTCGGTCTGCAGGTCGAACTTGTCGCCGTCGTTCACGACACCCGGCTTGCCGGCCTTGACGCAGGCGGGGCTGCGGGTGTCGGTGATCTCCTGGGCCTGGGTGGTGCCGGTCTGGACGGCGATCTTCTTGCCGCAGAGGTCGTCGGCGTTGATCTTGTCCGGGTTGCCCTTCTTGACCGCGATCGCGCTGCCGGCGTTGAAGTAGGTGACCAGGTCGACGGTCTGCTCGCGCTCCTTGTTGTCCGTGAGGGACGACATGCCGAGCTGGAACTTGTTCGACTGGATGCCCGGGATGATCGCGGTGAACTGCGAGTCCTGGACGTCGGCCTTGAGACCGAGCTTGGCCGCGACGGCGTTGGCCAGGTCGACGTCCATGCCGACGATCTTGCCGCTGTCGTCCTTGAACTCGTTCGGCGCGTACGAGGCGTCCGTACCGACCACGATCTTGCCGGAGGACTTGACGTCGGCCGGGACGAGCGCGGTCAGCTTCTCGTCGACCTTCACCTCGTTGACGGTTGCGGAGGCATTCGGCGCGCCGCTGCTCTCCTCCTTGCTGCTGCCGCAGGCGGTCAGCACGAGCGACGCGGACGCGAGCACGGCCGCGCCGGCGAGGAGACGGGTGCGCTGGGTACGGACGATCATGGGGGAGATCTCCTCCTGAGGGAGAGGTCGGGCGGAGCGCACCGCGGGGGGCGGCACACCGGGGCAGTAGGCCGTACGGCGCTGTACGGGTGGGGCAGGGTGACTGCGCAGGGTGGTACGAGGTACTGCTCTCCGCCACCGTCCGCCGAGGTGGGCGTTTGACCGAACCGCCTCGACCAGTGGCCGGCTCGATCCGAGATGGGGGGAATCCTGCCATCTGATGACGGGCGGGTGGTCCTTATTCAGATCAAAATCGGATAACGAGGGGGCGTGCCGTCCGCTATTCGGACGGATACCGTGTCCCTGTCACCCTGTGTATAAGTATGCAGACCCCCGTGCGGTCCGCCCGGAGGCCCGCCCGCGCCCTCGCCCGAATTGCGGCTGTCCCGCCGCGCCCGCCCGGACGCGGGCCCCGTGCTCCGTCCCCGCTCAGATTCCGCCGTTGACCACCGCGTTCTGGGCCGCGCCCGCGGAGACGTTCCACTTGGCGAGGATCTTGTCGTACTCGCCGGTGCGGATCAGCTGGTCGACCGCCTTGGCCAGGACGTCCCGCAGCTCGGTGTCCTCCTTGCGCAGGGCGATCCCGTACGGGTTGGACCGGGACTGCGAGCCGGTCACCTCGAAGCGGTTGCCGCCGTCGGTGTTCTTCGCCGCGTAGGCGGCCACCGGGAAGTCGTTCAGGCCGGCCTGCGACGCACCCGAGGCGACCTCGGCCAGCGCCTTGGCGTCGGTGTCGAACTTGTGCACGGTGAGCGGCTTGCCGGCCCGGGTGCAGGCCGTGACCTGCCGGGCCACGATCTCGTCCTGGGTGGTGCCCTGCTGCACGGCGACGGTCCGGCCGCAGAGGTCGTCCAGGGTGCGGATGCCCTTCGGGTTCCCCTTCGGCACCACCAGCGAGGTGCCGGCGATGAAGTAGTCCACGAAGTCCACGCCGGGGCCCGTCGGTTTGCCCTGGTCGTCCACGCCCTCCCGGCGCTGGCGGATGTCGCTCAGCGCGGACATCACCACGTCGAACTGCTTCTTGTGCAGCTCCGGTATCAGCTTGTCGAACGGGGTGTCGACGTACTCGATCCGCAGGTCGAGGATCCGGCCGAGCGCCGCCGCGATGTCGGGGTCCAGACCGTCCGGCTTGCCGTCGGCGCCGCGGAACTGCACCGGCGGGTAGTTCACGTCCATGCCGATCCGGAGCGCCTTCGCGGTCTGCTGGGCCTTCGGGATCTTCCCGCGGATCTCCTGGAGCGGGTCCTGCGCGGCCTGCTCGTCGCCGCCGCCGCCGCAGCCGCTCAGCAGCAGGGCTCCGGCGGTGGCCAGGGCGAGTGCGGCGGCGGCCGGTCGTCGGGAGTGGGGACGGTGATGCATGGGGGTACTCCTGTGGGAGGGATGGAGTGGCACCGCGGCATCGCGGAGGTGTACGCGAGATGGCGGGATGAGGGATCCTCCCATCCCGCTCTGCCGGGCCCGTGGGCGGGTGTGTCAGAATTCGGTACCGGGTGACCCCCGACGCTCGAACCAGACCGCCGAGCCGCAACCGGCTCGGGGTGCGCAGGAACGGAAGTCCATGACGTCGACTCCGTATCCGAGGCACCGGCCTCCCTCCGTGTCTGCGTTCACTCCTGCGGGTGTGCGTGCTCGTTCGCCATTGCCGCCGCCGGGGCCGGTGCTCGCGACGCCTGGTTCCTCAGGGTGGCCGTGAGGCGTACGACCGGTATGTGACTTGGACGAAAAGGCATGGGTGCGATGCCTCTCTCCGACCTACGCTCGGCGCGGAAGCACGACGCAGACCAGGCGCAGCAGAAAACTCGAATAAAACCCTCATCCGAGGGCGCACGCCCGACGGCGGCGCCCCGACCCGGCCTTCCCGGGGACGTCCCGGCGTCCCCGGACACCGGTGACCGGTCACCGCTGACCGGACGTCGGTCCAGGCCGGGCCGTCCGCTCCGTCGGGCGCGTGCCCTCGCTCGATCAATGACGAAGAGGTCATCGTGGCAGCGGAGATCATCCACAGCACTACTCAGGACACCGACGATCCGGTCGATGCCGTGTTCGCGCTCCACCGCGGCGGCAAGATGGAGGTCCGGGCGACCGTCCCGGTGCGCGACGCGGACGACCTGTCCCTCGCCTACACCCCCGGTGTCGCCCGCGTCTGCACGGCCATCGCCGAGCAGCCCGAGCTGGTGAACGACTACACCTGGAAGGCCAACACGGTGGCCGTGGTCACCGACGGCACCGCCGTGCTCGGCCTCGGCGACATCGGCCCCGAGGCGTCCCTCCCGGTCATGGAGGGCAAGGCGATCCTCTTCAAGCAGTTCGGCGGCGTGGACGCCGTCCCGATCGCGCTGGCCTGCACCGACGTGGACGAGATCGTCGAGACCGTGGTCCGGCTCGCGCCGTCCTTCGGCGGGGTCAACCTGGAGGACATCTCCGCCCCGCGCTGCTTCGAGATCGAGCGCCGGCTCCAGGAGGCCCTGGACATCCCGGTCTTCCACGACGACCAGCACGGCACCGCCATCGTCACCACCGCCGCGCTCTGGAACGCGGCCAAGGTGACCGGCCGCGAGATCGGCTCGCTGCGGGCCGTCATCTCCGGCGCCGGCGCGGCCGGTATCGCGATCGCCAAGATGCTGCTGGCCGCCGGCATCGGCGACGTGTCGGTCTGCGACCGCAAGGGCGTGGTGTACGAGGGCCGTGGCGACCTCACCGACGTCAAGGCGGAGATCGCCGCGCTGAGCAACCGGGCCGGCCTCAAGGGCTCGCTGGCCGACGCGCTGGCCGGCGCCGACGTCTTCATCGGCGTCTCCGGCGGCACGGTGCCGGAGGAGGTCGTCGCGACCATGGCCGCGGGCGCGTTCGTCTTCGCCATGGCGAACCCGAACCCGGAGATCCACCCGGAGGTCGCGCACCGGTACGCGGCCGTGGTGGCCACCGGGCGCAGCGACTTCCCGAACCAGATCAACAACGTGCTGGCCTTCCCGGGCATCTTCGCCGGCGCCCTGCAGGTCCGGGCGACCCGGATCACCGAGGGCATGAAGCTGGCCGCGGCCAAGGCGCTCGCCGGTGTGGTGGCGGACGAGCTGACGCCGCAGAAGGTGATCCCCTCGCCGTTCGACGAGCGGGTCGCCCCGGCGGTCAGCAAGGCCGTCGCCGAGGCCGCCCGCGCGGAGGGCGTCGCCCGCCGCTGACGCGCGCCGGGGGAGCGCCGCCCTCGCGGGGGCGCTCCCCCTCCCCGGGACGCGCGTCACACGTACGCGCGGTTCCGGCCCCGGGCGCCCGCCGCTATCGTCCGGATCATGTTTGCTGCCTACGCCGCACGAATCGACGCCGACGACCCGCTCGGCGGGCTGGAGCTGGGCGAGCTCCCCGAGCCGCAGGCCCGTCCGGGCTGGAGCGTGGTCACGGTCAGGGCCGCCAGCCTCAACCACCACGACCTCTGGTCGCTGCGCGGGGTCGGCCTGCCCGCCGGGAAGCTGCCGATGATCCTCGGCTGCGACGCGGCCGGGGTCGACGAGCACGGCAACGAGGTGGTCGTGCACTCGGTCATCGGCCAGTCCGGCCACGGCGTCGGGCCGGACGAGCCCCGCTCGATCCTGACCGAGCGCTACCAGGGCACCTTCGCCCGGCAGGTGGCCGTCCCCACCTGGAACCTGCTGCCCAAGCCCGCCGGGCTCTCCTTCGAGCAGGCCGCCTGCCTGCCCACCGCCTGGCTGACGGCCTACCGGATGCTGTTCACCAACGCCGGGGTGCGGCCGGGGGACACCGTCCTGGTGCAGGGCGCCGGCGGCGGTGTGTCCACCGCGCTGGTGGTCCTCGGCAAGGCGGCCGGGCTGCGGGTCTGGGTCACCGGCCGCGACGAGACCAAGCTCGCCCGGGCCGTGGAGCTCGGCGCCGACGCGGCGTTCCCCGCCGGGGCCCGACTGCCCGAGCGGGTCGACGCGGTGATGGAGACGGTCGGCGCCGCGACCTGGTCCCACTCCGTGAAGTCGCTCCGCCCGGGCGGCACGATCGTCATCTCCGGTGCCACCTCCGGCCCCAACCCGGCCGCCACCGAGCTGAACCGGATCTTCTTCCTGGAGCTGAAGGTGGTCGGCTCCACCATGGGCGACCGGGACGAACTGGCCGGGCTGCTCTCGTTCTGCGCCACCACCGGCGTCCGCCCGGTGATCGACTCGGTGCTCCCGCTGGCCGACGCCCGGGACGGCTTCGCCCGGCTCGCGCGGGGCGACGTCTTCGGGAAGATCGTCCTGACCCCGTGACGCGCGCGGGTCCGGCACCCCTGCGGGGATGCCGGACCCGAGGGTGCCGGGGTCAGCCCAGCAGCCGCTTCAGGCGCTCGCCGGCGGCGCCCAGCACCGCGCGGGCCTCGGCCAGCCGGTCGGCGGACACGCCGCCGTCCCGGGCCGCGTCGCGGACCTGGTCACGGAACCGGTCGAGCAGCCGCTCCAGCTCCCGGGCCGGGTCACCGGCCGGGTCGGTGGCCGCCCACGCCGGCAGGTCGGCCGGGGCCGCGCCGGTCGGCTCGTCCTTGTCGAGGTCGATCCGGGTGACGGTGACCTTCTCGGTGGGCGCTCCGGCCGGCCGGTCGGCGGGCCGCTCGCCCCGCTCCTCGGCCCGGTCGTCGGCCTGCTGGCCCCAGCGGGCCGCGTCGGCCAGCCCGGCCAGGCCCCTGGTCAGCTCGGAGAGCCCCTCGGCCAGCCCGGTCGGCCAGTCGCCGCGGGCGGCGTGGTCGCGGACCTGCTGCTCGACCCGGCGCTTGATCCGCAGCGCCTCCTGCTGCGCGGCCGTGCGGGCCGCCCGGGACTGCTCGCGCAGCCGGCGGGCCTCCTCCTCGGCCGCCTTGGCCTTGGCCTTGGCGGCCTTCTCCTGCTCCTTGGCCCGTTTGGCCTGCTCCTTGGCCTGCCGCTTGAACTCGGCGAACTCGTCCTTGGCCCGCTGCCAGGCGGCCCTGTCGCTCCACGGTCCGGCCCACGGGCTGCCGTCCCCGGTGGTGCCCTCGTCCCCGTCCCCGCCCCCGTCCCCGGTCGCGTCCCCGTCACCGGAGGCGCGCCGCCGGGCCTGCTTCGCCGCCGCGCCCCACAGTTCCTCGCGCAGGTCCTGGGCGCTGTCGCGGACGTCCTCGCGGATCGCCCCGGCGAGCTGGGCCACCGAGTCGTGGATCTCCAGCTCCAGATCGTCCAGCTCGCCCTGGCGGGCCTCCAGCTCGGCCCGGCCGGCGTCGGTGAGCCGGTAGACCTTGCGGCCGCCCTCGGTGCTGTGCGTGACCAGGCCCTCCTGCTCCAGCTTGGCCAGCCGCGGGTAGACGGTACCCGCCGAGGGCGCGTACAGGCCCTGGAAGCGCTCCTCCAGCAGGCGGATCACCTCGTAGCCGTGCCGCGGGGCCTCGTCCAGCAGCTTGAGCAGGTAGAGGCGAAGCCGGCCGTGGCCGAAGACGGGGGTCATCTCAGACCTCCTCGGTGAGGTCGGGGCCCTTGGTGAGGTCGGCCGGGGCGGGCAGCTCCCGCACCACGGCCGGGGCGTCCTCCTCGGCGTCGGGCCGGTGCAGGACGGTGACGGCGCCGGAGACGGTGGTCACCGTGAGGCTGCCCTTGCCGTCGCCGAGCTGGCCGGAGAGCCGCTTGGTGCCCCAGGAGCCGCCGACCTTCAGCTGCTCGAAGGTGGAGGAGAGGTCGCCGCTGGTGGTGCCGGCCTCGACCTTGGTGTCGGCCAGCGACGGCAGCCGGACGCCGACCGCGCCGCTGACCGTGGTGACCTTGATCTCGGTCGGGGTGGCGGCGGCGAGGTCCAGGGTGACCGCGCCGGTGACGGCGTTGGCCGACACCTTCTCCGCGGTGCCGGCGACCACGGTGAGCCGGCCCGAGACGGTGTTCAGCTTGAGCCGGCCGGCCACCGACTGGGCGTCCACGTCGCCGGTGACGGTGTTGACGTCGGTGCGGCCGGCCAGGCCGACGAGGGTGACGTCGGCGCTGGCGGTCTGCGCCGAGACGCGCTCCGTGAAGCCGGAGACCGTCGTCGCGGCCGAGACGGTGCCGACCTTGACCTCGGTGCCGGCGGGCACGGTCAGGGTGACCTCGGCGGTCCGCTTGCGCTTGAACGAGGTGAAGAAGCCCTTCACCGATTCGACCGACTTGAGGACGTCGCCGAACTCGTTCCAGCTGCTGAGGTCCTTGTAGGTGACGGTGAGGACACCGTCGACCAGGGTGACGTGCAGCGGCTCGCCCTTGAGCTCGGTGACCTCCAGGCGGGCGGGCCCCTCGGCGGCCACCACGTTCACCGTGCCGTCGATGATCCGCACCTGGAGGGTCCGGACGGCCTCCTCGATGGTGATCCTGTCAGGTCCTTCGACCGTCCACTGGCTCATCTCTGCCGCCTCCCGTTGATGACTCGCGATGTATCGCGTTCTCTCTTTAAAGACGATATATCGCGTGACGGTGAAGTCAAGGGAATCCGGCCGGACCCCGACCCGGAGCGGACCCGGAGCCCACCCCGAGCCGTCCCCTACGGGGGACGGCGAAGGGCCCGGAGAGCGGGTGCTCTCCGGGCCCTTCGCCCAGCCGGCCTGCGAGGACGGCCTACCGGGTCAGTCGTCGTCCTCGTCGTCGAGCCGGGCCAGCCAGGTGGCCAGCCGCTCGACCGGGACCTCGAAGTCCGGGTTGAGGTCGACGAACTCGCGCAGGCGCTCGGCCAGCCACTCGAAGGTGACCTCCTCGTCGCCGCGCCGGCTCTGCAGCTCCTCGATGCCGCGGTCGGTGAAGTACACGGTTCGCTCCGGTCCGGTGGGGATTCGACCTGGTCAGGATAGTCCGGTCAGCTGGCGCGCCAGGTGGACAGGTTCACCTTGGCCGCACCGGTGGTGGCGTCCGCGACCTCGACCGCGGCGATGGCGATGTTGCGGGTGACGCGGTCGCGGATGCAGAGCAGCCGGCCCGGGGTGACCCGGTTGAAGGTCAGGTCGGTGTCCGGACGGGAGTCGATCGCCGCCGCGCACTGCTCGGGGGTGACGGCCGCCTCGGTGATGACCGCGAAGTCCGACTTGCTGTCGCCGGAGCTGGCGAAGGAGTCGGCCCGGCTGCCGCTGGAGGTGGACTCCCGGGTCAGGCCGAGCCCCCACTTCAGGTCGGAGCCGCGCGGCACCACGTTGCCGGTGGTCAGGTCGATCCGGTACGCCTCGCTGGAGTACTCGGCGCCCGGGATCGAGAGCGGCTTCTTGTCGATCACCAGCTGGTAGCCGGTCGGCCGGGCCGGGGCGGTGACCCCGGAGGCGCTGGGCGAGCCGGGCAGGGGCACGGCGCTGACCGGTGCGGAGGTCGCGGACGGGCTCGCCTTCGGTGACGAGCCGCCCGTCGTGGCGGTCGGGGTCGTCTCCACCGGAGTGGTCGGCAGGGCGGCGGGCTGCTGGGTGACCGGCGCGCTCGGGGCGGAGCTCGTCCTGGCCTCGTCCTTCTTCGACTTGTCCATCCGGTCCATCAGCACCACACCGCCCGCGGTGCCGCCGAGCGCCATCACCAGGGCGACGGTCAGCAGCACCTTCCAGGAGACGCCCTTGCGCTTCGGCTCCGGCGCCGCCGGTGTGTCCGTCACCACCGGTCCCGGCGGCGGGGTGTCGTAGGACGGCGGCTCCTGGCGCAGCTGGACGGTCGGCGGCGCGGGGAGCAGCGGGCCGGTGGGCGCCTCGGTGGGCGACTGCGCGGCGCCGTACGCGCCGAGCGCGGGCGGGACGAAGCCCGGCGGCGGGGTGGCCTGGTGGGCCTGGCCGTAGCCGGTGGGCGGGGTGGCCGGCTGGGTGGGTCCGTAGCCGGTGGGAGGGCCGAAGGAGGGCGCGGTGCCCGGGTGGGTGGGGACGGTCGCCGGCTGCGGCGGGGCGGTCGGCGGCCCGGCCGGGGCGGGGGGAGCGGTGGGCGCGGCCGGCAGCGGGGTGGGCGGCGTCTTCGGCAGGTCGGAGCGGCGGGTGATCTCGGTGTTGACCTGCCGGGGCAGCCAGTCGTCCGAGAACCGCAGCTGGCCGCCGACGGCCGGGTGGTTGCGGGCGATCTCGATGATCTCGGCGGGCCGGGGCCGGTCCTCGGGGGACTTGGCCAGGCAGCGCAGGATCAGCTCGCGCAGGTCGGCCGGGACGGCGTCCAGGTCGGGCTGCTCGTGCACCACGCGGTAGAGCACCGCGGTGTCCGGGCCGTCGCCGAACGGTGCGGAGCCGGCGGCCACGTAGGCGGCCAGCGCGCCGAGTGCGAAGACGTCGGTGGCCGGCGTGACCGGGCGGCCCTGGGCCTGCTCGGGGGACATGAAGGCGGGCGAGCCGATCCGGTAGCCGGTGCCGGTGAGCGCGGTGGCGTCGGCGGCCCGGGCGATGCCGAAGTCGATCACGCGCGGGCCGTCGCCGGCCACCAGGACGTTGGCCGGCTTGAGGTCGCGGTGGACCACCTCGACGCTGTGGATCGCCTGGAGGGCCTCGGCGACGCCGCCCATCAGCAGCAGCACGGTACGGACCGGCAGCGCGCCGTTCTCGCGCACCACCTGCTGGAGCGAGGGGCCGGGGACGTACGCGGTGACCAGCCAGGGGGCGTCGCCGTCCAGGCCGCCGGAGTCGATCACCTGCGCGGTGTAGAGCCCGTGGATCCGCTGGGCGTTGGAGACCTCCTGCGCGAAGCGGCGGCGGAACTCGCTGTCCTCGGCGAACTCCGGGCGGACCACCTTGAGCGCCACCGGCCGGCCGCCGGGCGTGTAGGAGAGGTAGACCCGGCCCATGCCGCCGGCCCCGAGCCGGGCGAACAGCCGGTAGCCGCCCACCTCCCTCGGGTCGTCCGGGTGCAGCGGCTGGAAGACCGGTGGGAGCGGGGTGGCTGAGGCGTCCCTCGGCGTGTCGGCGGTCATGCGGTAGATCCCCCTGGGAGAGCGGTGAGGTCGTCCGACCGCGTCCCGGGCTCGTTGACGGCGGCCCCGACGACGGTCTGGCGAGGCTTAACCTATCGACCCGTCAGTCTTCCCCGCAGGTCGGTACCGCTTTGGTTGCAGAGCTGGGACCTTCGCACACGCCGTGGTGATACGCCTCCGGCCCCCCGCGCGGCCCTGGGGACCAGGGATGCGCGGGGGGCCGGAGGTGCGACGGTGCCGGAGTCCGACCGGGAGGGTCAGATGGTGAAGATCTCCTCCAGCAGCGACTGCTGCTCGGCGGCGTGACGCTTGGCCGAGCCGACCGCGGGGGCCGAGGAGGCCGGGCGGGCGACGCGGCGCAGGCGGGCGCCGTTGGCACTGCGGCCGATGACGACCTGGAGGTGGTCGACCAGGTTCATCGCGATGAACGGCCAGGCACCCTGGTTGGCCGGCTCCTCCTGGGCCCAGACGAACTGGACGTCCTCGCCGTAGCGGGCCAGCTCCTCCTGGAGCTCGGCCACCGGCAGCGGGTAGAGCCGCTCGACCCGGACGATCGCCGTGTCGGTGACGCCGCGCTCGGTGCGGGCCGCCTCGACGTCGTAGTAGAACTTGCCGGCGGTGATGACCACCTTCCGGACGTTCGCCGGGTCGACGGTGTTGTCACCGATGACCGGGCGGAACGAGCCGGACGTGAACTCCTCGGTGGCGCTCGCCGCGGCCTTCAGACGCAGCATCGACTTCGGGGTGAAGACGACCAGCGGCTTGTGGTGCGGGTTGTGCGCCTGCCAGCGGAGCAGGTGGAAGTAGTTCGACGGCAGGGTCGGCATGGCGACCGTCATGTTGTTCTGCGCGCACAGCTGGAGGAAGCGCTCCGGGCGCGCGGACGAGTGGTCCGGGCCCTGGCCCTCGTAGCCGTGCGGCAGCAGCAGGGTGACGCCCGAGTGCTGGCCCCACTTCTGCTCGGCGGAGGCGATGTACTCGTCCACCACGGTCTGGGCGCCGTTGACGAAGTCGCCGAACTGCGCCTCCCACATGACCAGCGCGTTCGGGCGGGTCAGCGAGTAGCCGTACTCGAAGCCCATGGCCGCGTACTCGGACAGCAGGCTGTCGTAGACGGTGTAGCGGGCCTGGTCCTCGGTGAGGTACTGCAGCGGGGTGTAGTCGTCGCCGGTCTGGCGGTCGATCAGGACGGCGTGCCGCTGGCCGAAGGTGCCGCGGCGGCTGTCCTGGCCGGCCAGGCGGACCGGGTGGCCCTCCATGAGCAGCGAACCGATGGCGAGGGTCTCGCCCGTCGCCCAGTCGATGGTGTTGTCCTCGACCGAGGCGGCCCGGCGCTGGAGCTGCGGCAGCAGGCGCGGGTGGACGGTCAGCCAGTCCGGCAGGTTGACCTGGGAGGCGGCGATCCGCTTGACCATCTCCTGGGAGATGCCGGTCTGGATGTTGACCGGGAAGTCGGCGACCGGCTTGCCGTTGGTGGCGGGGGCCGGGGCCTGGGCGGCGTCGCGGACCTCCGCGAAGACCTTCTCCAGCTGGCCCTGGAAGTCCTGGAGCGCCTGCTCCGCCTCTTCCATGGTGATGTCGCCGCGACCGATCAGACCCTCGGTGTAGAGCTTGCGCACCGAGCGCTTCTTGTCGATCAGGTCGTACATCAGCGGCTGGGTGAACGACGGGTTGTCGGCCTCGTTGTGACCGCGGCGGCGGTAGCAGATGAGGTCGATCACGACGTCCTTGTGGAACGTCTGGCGGAACTCGAAGGCGAGCCGCGCGACGCGGACCACGGCCTCCGGGTCGTCACCGTTCACGTGGAAGATCGGGGCCTCGATCATCCGGGCCACGTCGGTGCAGTACATCGAGGAGCGCGAGGACGCCGGGGCGGCGGTGAAGCCGACCTGGTTGTTCACCACGACGTGCACGGTGCCGCCGGTGCGGTAGCCGCGCAGCTGCGACATGTTCAGGGTCTCCGCGACGACGCCCTGGCCGGCGAAGGCCGCGTCGCCGTGGATCTGGATCGGCAGCACCGGGAAGGTCGTGCCGCCCTGGTCCAGGATGTCCTGCTTGGCGCGGGCGATGCCCTCGACGACCGGGTCCACGGCCTCCAGGTGGGAGGGGTTCGCGGCGAGCGAGACCTTGATGGTCTCGCCGTCCAGGCCGGTGAAGGTGCCCTCGGAGCCGAGGTGGTACTTCACGTCGCCGGAGCCGTGCATGGACTTCGGGTCGAGGTTGCCCTCGAACTCGCCGAAGATCTTGCCGTACGGCTTGCCGACGATGTTGGCCAGCACGTTCAGACGGCCGCGGTGGGCCATGCCGATGACGGCCTCGTCCAGGCGGTGCTCGGCCGCCGAGTCGATGGTGGCGTCCAGCAGCGGGATGAGCGACTCGCCGCCCTCCAGCGAGAAGCGCTTCTGCCCGACGTACTTGGTCTGCAGGAAGGTCTCGAAGGCCTCGGCGGAGTTCAGGCGGCGCAGGATGCGCAGCTGCTCCTCGCGCTCCGGCTTCGTGTACGGCTTCTCCACGCGCTCCTGCAGCCACTTGCGCTGCTTCGGGTCCTGGATGTGCATGTACTCGATGCCGACGGTGCGGCAGTAGGTGTTCCGCAGCAGGCCGAGGATGTCGCGGAGCTTCATCATCCGCTGGCCGCCGAAGCCGCCGACCGCGAACTCGCGCTCCAGGTCCCACAGGGTGAGGCCGTGGGTGGTGACGTCCAGGTCGGGGTGCTTGCGCTGCTTGTACTCCAGCGGGTCGGTGTCGGCCATGAGGTGGCCGCGGACCCGGTAGGAGTGGATCAGCTCGATGACGCGCGCGGTCTTGTTGACCTCGTCGTCGTGGGTGGTGGCGACGTCGGTGGCCCAGCGGACCGGCTCGTACGGGATCCGCAGCGACTCGAAGATCTCGTCGTAGAAGCCGTTCTCGCCGAGCAGCAGGCGGTGGATCTCGCGCAGGAACTCGCCGGACGCCGCACCCTGGATGACGCGGTGGTCGTAGGTCGAGGTCAGCGTCATGATCTTGGAGACGCCGAGCCGGGACAGGGTCTCCGGGGCGGAGCCCTGGAACTCGGCCGGGTACTCCATGGCGCCGACGCCGACGATGGTGCCCTGGTTCTGCATCAGGCGCGGCACGGAGTGCACGGTGCCGATGCCGCCGGGGTTGGTCAGCGAGACCGTGACGCCGGTGAAGTCGTCCATGGTCAGCTTGTTGGCGCGGGCCCGGCGGACGATGTCCTCGTAGGCCTGCCAGAAGCCGAAGAAGTCGAGGGTCTCGGCCTTCTTGATGGCCGCGACGACGAGCTGGCGGTCGCCGTTCGGCTTGACCAGGTCGATGGCCAGGCCGAGGTTCACGTGCTCCGGCTTGACCAGGTAGGACTTGCCGTTCTCCACCTTGTAGCTGTTGTTCATCCCGGGGGAGGCCTTGACGGCCTGCACCAGGGCGTACCCGATCAGGTGGGTGAAGGAGACCTTGCCACCACGGGCGCGCTGCAGGTGGTTGTTGATGACGATGCGGTTGTCGATCAACAGCTTGGCCGGGACGGCGCGGACCGAGGTCGCGGTCGGCACCTCCAGCGAGGCGTCCATGTTGGTCGCGACGGCCTTCGCCGGGCCGCGGAGCGGGACCAGCTCGGGGCCGGTCGCGTCGGTGGCGGGCGCAGCGGCCGGGGCGGCGGCCTTGGGGGCCGGAGGCGCGGCGGGGGCTGCGGCGAGCGGCGCGGCCGGGGCCGGGGCCGAGACCGGGGCCGCGGCGGCCGGAGCTGCCGGGGCGGCGGGCGCTGCCGGAGCCGGCGCTGCCGGGGCCGGAGCCGCCGGAGCAGCAGCGGCGGCGGGCGCGGGGGCGGCGGCGGGGGTCGGCGTGGGGCCGACCTGGGTCGCGGCCTGGGTCACTGGGGTCACCTCGGTACCGGGCTTGTAGTCGGCGAAAAAGTCCCACCAGGCTCGGTCGACCGAGTTCGGGTCCTGGAGGTACTGCTGGTAGATCTCGTCGACGAGCCACTCATTGGGGCCGAAGCCCGTGGAGCTTGCCGAGCTGTTGGAGGTTTCATGGGACTGTGGCGACACGGCGGCAACCGCCCTCTTCCGCTTCCTTTTGGGATGTTTGGACAGCGGGGATTAAGGCTACGCCTCTGACCAGTGATCGCGCAGTCCCCGGGGCCCAGGCGTCGCCCAGATCACAGTGCTGACCTGCAGGTTGGCTGAAAATGTGCGTTAGAAGGCCGCATCGGAGGGGAACCGATCGCGCCTGATCGCGTCCCATATATGGGCAAAAGCGGACAAAAGTATTCGATTGACCGGCGGACTCCGCCGCGCATGTCTGTGTCGCTTCTGTGACATGCGGGCGAAGTCCGCTCGACGCGAACATCGCGGCGACCTCCGACGGAACCGCCTGCGGGACACCGGCGGGATCACCGGCGCGCTCACCGGGGTGAACGCGGACGCGAGCGCCGTCGGGGCCGCCGGCGGGGCCGGCGCGGGGCCGCCCGCGCGGTCAGCGCGGGCCGGGCAGCCGGACCGCGATCCGGCAGCCGCGTTCGGCCTCGGCGACCTCGATCCGCCCGCCGTGCAGGTCCACCGCCCAGCGGGCGATGGCCAGGCCCAGCCCGGTGCCGCCGTCGGCACCCGGCCCGGCCCCCGTGGCGGTGCCGCTGCGGCTGAACCGCTCGAAGACCCTGGTCCGGTCGGCCGCCGGGATGCCCGGACCCTCGTCCTCCACCTCCAGCAGGAGCCCGCCCGGCATGTCGCCGGGCCGGGCGCGGACCGTCACGGTGCCGCCCGGCGGGGAGTGCTTGCAGGCGTTGTCGACCAGGTTGGCGACCACCTGGTGGAGCCGTTCCGGGTCGGCGACGCCGGTCAGGCCGGCCGGGCTGACCTCCAGGGCGAGCCGGACGTCGCCCCGGCGGGAGAACGCCCCGCCGGCCGTCGCGCCGTCCACGGTGACCCCGCGCAGCACGCCGTCCAGGAACTCGCGCACCTCGAAGGGGCGGGCGTCCAGGTCGACCACGCCGTCGTCGATCTTGGACAGGTCGAGCAGGTGGGCGACCAGCCGGCCGAGCCGTTCGGTCTGTTCCAGCGCGGCACCCAGGGTCGCCGGGTTCGGCTGGACCACGCCGTCGACCACGTTCTCCAGCACGGCGTGCAGCGCGGCGATCGGCGTGCGAAGTTCGTGCGAGACGTTGGCGACGAGCTCGCGGCGGTGGCGGTCGGCGGCTCCGAGATCGGCCGCCATCTGGTTGAAGGTCGCCGCCAGCTCGCCGATCTCGTCGCGCGAGTTCACCTCGACCCGGCGGGTGTAGTCGCCGGAGGCCATCGCGCGGGCGGCGGCGGTCATGTCGCGCAGCGGGGCGGTCAGCCCGTGCGCGAGGAACTGCATGAAGAGCAGCGAGGCGATCATCGAGAAGATCATGATGATCCGGATCTGGGTCTCGGACCGGATCGCCACGACCACCATGCCGGTGGCCAGGAAGACCGAGACGATCACCAGGAGGGCGAGTTTGCCCTTGATGGAGCGGACCGGGTCGAGCGGCCGGATGTCGGCCCAGACCCGGCGGGCGGCACGCGTGGCCAGCGTGGGCGGCCTGCTGCCGGTGGTGTCCCCGTTGCGTTGCTGTGGAAAGGTCATTGGTCCCCTGTGAATCCCCCGCGTGCTGTGATCCCTCGGGTGGCGCGCACGGCGGTTCGGGACACGGGCCCCCCGGAGGCCCGCCGCCCGAGGCGCCGCTAGGAGAGCGGGGCCTCCAGCGCGTACCCGACACCGTGGACGGTGCGGATCCAGCTGGCGCCGATCTTGCGGCGGAGCGCCTTGACGTGGCTGTCGACGGTCCGGGTTCCGGACGCGTCGGTCCAGTCCCACACCTCGGCCAGCAGCTGCTCGCGGGTGAGCACCGCGCGCGGCTGTGCGGCCAGGCAGGCGAGCAGGTCGAACTCGGTCGGCGTCAGGTGGACGTCGCCCGCGGCCAGCCGGACCCGGCGCTGGACGTGGTCGATCTCCAGCTCGCCGAAGCGCAGCGAGCCCAGTGCGGGCGTCCGGGCGGCCTGCTGGGCGCGCTCGACGCGGCGCAGCAGCACGTTGACCCGGGCGGCCAGTTCGCGCATGGAGAAGGGCTTGGTCATGTAGTCGTCGGCACCGACGCCGAGGCCGACCAGCAGGTCCGTCTCGTCGTCGCGCGCGGTGAGCATCAGGACCGGGACCGGGCGCTGGGCCTGGATCCGGCGGCACACCTCCAGCCCGTCGAAGCCGGGCAGCATGATGTCGAGGACGACGAGGTCGGGCTGCCAGGTGTGGAAGCCGTCGACGGCGCCGGGTCCGTCGTGGGCCACGGCGACCTTGAAGCCCTCCGCGCCCAGCCGGGCCGCGATGGACTCGGCGATCGTGGGCTCGTCCTCCACCACCAGCACTCTGCGCTGGCTGCTCACCGTGCCGCCGTTGTTCTGGTGGTCCTGCTGAATTTCTGTCACGGTCACGCCACCGCCCCCAGGGCTGCGGGCCGGCCACCTGTGGGGATGGCGAGGCTCCGCTCGTAGTCTTGTTCCGTCGTGGACTGTGCCGGGTCCGCCGTCCCGTCGCGCGTGCGGCGTCGGAGGGCGGGTGTGGACCGCCCTTCTCTTCCGCACACTCCGCAGCGTACGGACAGAGGATGCTTCCCGGCAGGCGGACCGGACGTTTCCGGCCCGTGGACCGGCCTGTCGGACCGGTTTCCGGACCCACTCGGAAGTGGGCACGGGCCGATACCTTACCCGGCGATTTTTCACTCAGTAACGGTACGTATGCACATGAGTTGACACCAACCCGCCGGTCAGGGGCGCCGCCCCCCTGCGGGGAGGGGGATGGTCTGGACCAATGTCGGGTCTCTACCGGTATCGGAATACTCACGGCATTTTCCCAGCCGGCTCCCAGGAGCCGGACGTACCGTGGCCACGACAAGTCGTGGAGGTGGGATCGCCGGAGCCCGCCGGTACGTTGGGCACCGGGCGGGGCCGGTGGCTGCGGCGTCTGAGCGGAGGCGGCATGACGGGGCGACGGATCGGCGCCGGGCAGGGCGGGCCGCCGTACGGGATGCTCCGCCACGGGCTGCGGGCCGGCCCGCTCGCCTGGGTGCTGGCCCGGGTGCCGACCCCCCGGCGCAACCCCTTCGCGCTCGGCTACCTCGCCGTGGTCGCCACCACCACCACGTTCGCGATGCTCGCCGATCCGGAACTGGTGGCCCGCCTCCAGGAGGCGTCCAGCTCGGACGGGCACAACCTGTTGCACCATCCGCTGCGCGCGCTCCTGCTCAGTGGCTTCTGGGTGGCCGGCACGGTCTGGATGCCCTACCTGTGGGCCTTCGCCCTGACCGTCGCGCCACTGGAACGCCGGGTCGGGGCGGTCCGCGCCGCGGTGGTCTTCGCGGCCGGGCACGTCACGGCCACCCTGCTCTCCCAGGCCGTGGTGATCGCCGCGGTGGAGACCGGGCGACTGGAGACCGCGGCGCTCGACCACCTGGACATCGGGGTCAGCTACGGCGTGCTGGCCAGCCTCGGCGCACTGGCCGGGCTGCTCCCCCTGCCCGGCCGGGTGTTCGGCCTGGGTCTGGCCGGCGCGCTGATCGCCGAGCAGATCGCGACCGACCGCGACCTGGTCACCGGCGTCGGGCACCCGGTGGCGCTGCTGGCCGGGGTGGCGCTCTGGCGCTGGCTGCGCCGCTGGGACGGCCACGGGCCGGGGCGCGGCCGGGCGGTCGCGCCGGCCGCCGGGGTGCCGGCGCCGGTGGCCGCGCGCGGCCGGACCGCGGTGCTGGACCGGCTGTAGGTGCCCGGCCGGCCGTCGCCCGGCGGCTTCGGCGGCGGCGGTCGCCTTCCGGTGGTGTGGCTCCGGTGCCGCTCCGGTGTCGTTCCGGTGCCGCTTTCCGATCGAGCTCCTCCGGGGGCAGCCCGCGGCCGTCCGTCTCCGTCCGTCTCCGTCCTTCCGGCCGTCCTTCGGGCCGGCGCCCCCGGCCGACGGCGCCCGGACGCCGCCGCGGCCACCCCGGGACGCGTCTTTTTGACAGCCCCCGCGCGCGCTCCCTGCGCCGACTCCGCGTTCGCTCACGGCGAACAACTGGCGGGGAACATCCGGCGCCCGCAGATCCTTAGTCAGGTCGACTCAAGTTCGCTGACTGGGGAGAGATCATGGCATCGACGTCCACACCGCTCACCCTGCCCGTGCTGCCGCTCGACGACGAGGTCGTGCTCCCGGGCATGGTCGTCCCGCTGGACCTGAAGGACACCGAGGTCCGCGCCGCCGTCGAGGCCGCCCGCGCCGCGGCCGGGACGGGCAAGCCCCAGGTCCTACTCGTCCCGAGGGTGGACGGCTCGTACGCGGCCGCCGGCACCCTCGCCACCGTCGAGCAGGTCGGCCGGCTGGCGGACGGCGACCCGGCCGCGCTGGTCCGCGCGGTGCGGCGGGTGCGGATCGGCGTCGGCACCACCGGGCCCGGCGCCGCGCTCTGGGTCGAGACCACGCCGTTCCGCGAGTCCTCGGCCGGCACCCCCGTGGCCGGGCGGGCCGCCGAGCTGGTCAGGGACTACAAGAACCTCTCCACCCAGTGGCTGCGCAAGCGCGGCGCCTGGCAGATCGTCGACCGGGTCGCCGCCATCGAGGACGTCGGCGAGCTCGCCGACAACATCGGCTACGCGCCCTTCGTCACCGCCGAGCAGAAGCTCAAGGTGCTGCTGGAGGCCGACCAGGTCGCCCGACTGGAGTACGCGCTCGGCCTGCTCCGCGACCACCTCGCCGAGGAGGAGGTCAACGACACCATCCGCAAGGACGTCGAGGAGGGCGTGGCCAAGCAGCAGAAGGAGTTCCTGCTCCGCCGCCAGCTGGAGGCCGTCCGCAAGGAGCTGGCGGAGCTGAACGGTGACCCGGCCGACGAGGAGGACGACTACCGCGCCCGGGTCGAGGCCGCGGGCCTCCCGGAGAAGGTGCGCGAGGCCGCGCTCAAGGAGGTCGACAAGCTGGAGCGGGCGAGCGACCAGTCGCCGGAGGGCTCCTGGATCCGCACCTGGCTGGACACCGTCCTGGAGCTGCCCTGGAACGAGCGGACCGAGGACGCCTACGACATCGTCGGCGCCCGCGCGGTGCTGGACGCCGACCACGCCGGCCTGGCCGACGTGAAGGACCGCATCGTCGAGTACCTCGCGGTCCGCAAGCGCCGGGCCGAGCAGGGGCTCGGGCCGGTCGGTGCCGACGTCGGTGCCGGTGCCGGCAGCGACGGCAAGGAGCGGCGGGACGGCGCGCTGCCCCGGAAGGGCGGAGGGCGACGGGCCGGCGGGGCGGTGCTCGCGCTGGTCGGCCCGCCCGGCGTCGGCAAGACCTCGCTCGGCGAGTCGGTGGCCCGGGCGATGGGCCGCAGCTTCGTGCGGGTCTCGCTCGGCGGCATCCGGGACGAGGCGGAGATCCGCGGCCACCGGCGCACCTACGTCGGCGCGCTGCCCGGGCGGCTGGTCCGCGCCATCAAGGAGGCCGGCTCGATGAACCCGGTCGTCCTGCTCGACGAGATCGACAAGGTCGGCTCCGACTACCGGGGCGACCCGGCCGCCGCCCTGCTGGAGGTGCTCGACCCGGCCCAGAACCACACCTTCCGGGACCACTACCTGGAGGTCGAGCTGGACCTCTCCGACGTCGTCTTCCTCGCCACCGCCAACGTGCTGGAGGCCATCCCCGAGCCGCTGCTCGACCGGATGGAACTCGTCCGGCTCGACGGCTACACCGAGGACGAGAAGGTCGTCATCGCCCGTGACCACCTGCTCCCGCGTCAGCTGGAGCGGGCCGGCCTCCGGGACGAGGAGGTCACCGTCGACGAGACCGCACTGCGCCGGCTGGCCGGCGAGTACACCCGCGAGGCCGGCGTCCGGACCCTCGAACGCTCGATCGCCCGGGTGCTGCGCAAGATCGCCGCACAGAGCGAGCTGGGCGAGCGCGAGCTGCCCGTCAGGATCGGCGCCGACGACCTGCGCGCCCTGATCGGCCGCCCGCACCACGTCCCGGAGGCCGCCCAGGAGCCGGCCGAGCGGCGCACCGCCGTCCCCGGGGTGGCGACCGGCCTGGCGGTCACCGGCGCCGGCGGCGACGTCCTCTACATCGAGGCCTCGCTCGCGGACGCCGAGACCGGCGGCACCGGGCTGACCCTGACCGGCCAGCTGGGCGACGTCATGAAGGAGTCCGCCCACATCGCGCTCTCCTACCTGCGCTCGCGCGGAGCCGAACTGGAGCTGCCGGTCACCTCGCTGCGCGACCGCGGCGTGCACCTGCACGTCCCGGCCGGGGCCGTGCCCAAGGACGGTCCGAGTGCCGGCATCACCATGACCACGGCGCTGGCCTCGCTGCTCTCCGGCCGCAAGGTGCGCACCGACGTGGCGATGACCGGTGAGGTGTCGCTGACCGGGCGGGTGCTGCCGATCGGCGGGGTGAAGCAGAAGCTGCTCGCCGCCGACCGGGCCGGCGTCACCACGGTGATCATCCCCCGGCGGAACGAGGCCGACCTGGACGACGTCCCGGCCGAGGTGCTGGAGCGGCTCACCGTCCACCCGGTCTCGGACGTCCGGGAGGTGCTGAGGCTGGCCCTGGAACCGGCCGAGGTGCTGGTCGCGGCCGCCTGAGGCGGCGCCGGGCGGCCACCGGCGGGGCGCCGACGGCCCCGGGCAGGGCCCGAACGGCCCCGGGACAGGCCCGGCGGAGTACTCCTCCGCCGGGCCACCGGCGTGCCCGGACGGCGGACGGGTTCCGGCGGGAACGGCGGCGGGCCCCGTGCCAGACTGCGGAGATGGCGTCCCCCACGCAGCGCGTCCTGGCCCGGGTGCCGGCCGGGCTGCGCCCGGTCCTGCTCCGGCACCGGAGGCTGGTGAAGTTCCTGCTGGTCGGCAGCGGGTGCTTCGCCCTGACCGTGGTGATCAACTACTCGCTGCGGCTCACCCTGCTGGCGCACAAGCCGGTGGTGGCCCTCACTGTGGCGACCGTGGTGGCCACCGTCGTCTCCTACGTGTTCAACCGCCGGTGGGCCTTCCGGGCGAACGGCCGGCAGCGCGAGGCACTGCTCTACTTCCTGGTCAGCGTGGCGGCGATCGCCGTCAACGACGTCCCGCTGATCGTCTCGCGGTACATGCTGAACCTGCGGGAGCCCTGGGTCAGCCCCTTCGCCCAGGAACTGGCCGACTTCCTCAGCGGGATGGTCCTGGGCACCTTCGTGGCGATGCTCTTCCGGTTCTGGGCCATGCAGCGGTGGGTGTTCCGGCTCGCCGAGCCCGCCTCCACCCGGGTGGAGCAACCCTGACGGCAGGCCCCCGCGTCCGGCCCGCGCTCCTCCGGCCGGCCCGTCGACCGGCCCCCGACCGGCCCCCGACCGGCCCCCGACCGGCCGGGAGCGGTCGGCGAAACCGGGCTACGCTGCAAACGAGTCTGCGGAAGCCGATCGGGGTGATGGCGATGCGCGAGACGGACGGTCTCCGGTCAGGGCCCGCCAGCCAGCAGGGCATGCGCCGGGCCAACCTGGCGCTGGTGCTCGGGGTCATCGCGCGCGCCCCGCGCTCCCGGGCCGAGGTCGCCGCCGACACCGGGCTGACCAGGGCGGCCGTCTCCTCGCTCGCCGAGGAGCTGATCGCGGCCGGCCTGGTGGTCGAGGAGGGCCCGTCGGCCCCCAGCGGCAAGGTCGGCCGACCCGGCACGGCGCTCGGCCTCCACCCGGACGGCCCCGGGGGCCTCGGCGCCGAGATCGGCGTGGAGCACCTGGGCGCCTGCGTGGTCGACCTGCGCGGCGAGGTCCGGGCCTGGCGACGGCAGGAGATCCGCAACCGGGGCCGGCATCCCGCCGCCGTCATGGCCGACCTGGCCGAGCTGCTCCGCCGCGCCGCCGCCGACGCCGGACTGCGCCCGGCCGGGCTGACCCTGGCCGTGCCCGGACTGGTCGGCGGCGACGGGGCGATGCTCCAGCGGGCCGCCAACCTCGGCTGGCGGGACGTCCCGGTCACCGCCGAGCTGCGGCTCGCACTGCGCGCCGCCAATGCCGACGAACTGGCCGAGCTGCCGATCCTGGCCGACAACGAGGCCAACCTCGGCGGGCTCGCCGAACTCTGGCTGGGCGGCGGGCCGGAACACTTCCTGCACGTCTCGGCCGAGGCCGGTGTCGGCTCGGCGATCGTGGTCGGCGGCCGGCTGCTGCGCGGGGTGCGCGGCTACGCGGGCGAGCTGGGCCACGTCCCCGTCCACCCGGACGGGCCGCGCTGCGCCTGCGGGGCGACCGGCTGCCTGGAGCAGTACGCGGGGGAGGCGGCGGTGATGCGCCAGGCCGGTCTGGAGGGGATCCGCGGCGACTGGGTGGCGCTGCTCGCCGAGCGCGCCGCCGCGGGGGACGAGGAGGTGGTGGCGGCGCTGGCCGGGGCGGGCGCCGCGCTGGGCATCGCCTCGGCGGGTGCGGTCAACCTGCTCGACCCGGCGGAGGTGGTGCTGGGCGGCGGCTACGCGCAGCTGGCGCCCTGGCTGGTGCCGGCGATGAGGGCCGAGCTGGCCGCCCGGGTGACCGTCCGCCCCTGGACGGACGAGCGGCTGACGGTCTCCCGGCTGGGCCGCCGCGGCCCCCTGCTGGGGGCCGCGGTCGGCGTGGTCCGGTCGGTGATCGCCGACCCCGGGCGGCCGGAGGACTGAGGCCGCCCGGCGACCGGCGCCGCCCGGTGACCGGCGCCGGTCGCCGACCGCGTCAGCCCGTGGTCAGCGTGCGGGTGAGGTGCCCCGGCCGGCGGAGTACGGCGGCGAAGGTGACGGCGACGCCGACCGCCGCCCACACCAGCAGGACCACCAGCGGTACGGCGAGGCCGGAGCCGCCGAAGTAGGCGATCGAGCGGGCCGCGTCCGTCCCGGCGCCGTTCGGGAACCAGGCGCCGATCGCCCGCCAGAACGTCGGCATCATCGGCGGGGGGAAGACCCCGCCGGCGCTCGGGTTGCCGAGCACCACGAAGAGCAGGACCGCGATCCCGATGCCGATGATGTCGAACAGGCACTGGAGCGCCATGGTGACCGCGCCGACCGAGAAGACCACCAGCGCGCCGACCGCCGACAGGCCCCAGAACGAGCCCGGAAGCGCGTCCAGCACCGACTGGACGATGATCGCACCGCCGATGCCCGCCGCGACCGAGTACAGGGCCAGGGTGCCGAGCCGGATCACCGCCCGGTTGGCGTTGGCGGGCTTCGCCCCGGCGCTGACGCCGAGGATCGAGGCGACCAGGTAGCCGCCGACGCACCAGCCGATCACCAGGTAGAAGGAGGAGAGGCCGTTGGCGTCCCCCTTGGCCAGCGGGACGACGTCCTCGACCTTGACCGTCCGGCCCTGGGACTTCTCCAGGCCGGTGACGATGCTCTCGGCGGCCCGGGCCGCGGACGGCCCGCGTGCGTTGGCGACCAGCAGCACGTCCTCGGTGGAGGCCGGGTTCACCACCAGCGCGGCGTAGATCTTCTGGTCCTTGAGCTGCTCGGTGGCGGTGGCCGCGTCCGGCGCCGTGACGGCCTTCACGGCCTCGTCGGGGACGGACTCCAGTCCTTCCACCAGCTGGGGGGCCACCTGCGGCGGGGCCACCACCGCGATCGACAGCTCGTGCGGGGTCGGGTGGTGGAGCGCCCCGACGTACGACGTGATGAAGCCGAGCTGGAGGAGGAGCACGGCGATCACCAGCAGTGCCGCACGCGGGGTGACCGCGCCCTTCAGTTCGGCGGCGAAGCCCTGCCCCGGTGCCGGCGGTGATGCCTGCTCCGGTGCCGTGGCCTGCCCTGGTCCCTGCCCTGGGGCGGTCATCGACATCTCCTTGCGTATCGGGGGAAACCGGATACTTAATAGCATGAACTAGTTTCGTTGACGTTTCTCCCGCGCCGGGTCCGGCGTTCTCGTGCTGCGCGATACTGGCGCGGTGACTGCGGCGAACGAGGACGAGGAACCACTGCTGGCGGTGGAGCGCGAGGTCGGGGTGCTCTTCCGGCGGGGCCGGGCGCGGGTGGCGGAGCTCTCCCGGCGGGTCCATCCGCAGCTGGAGGGCATGGCGTACAGCATGCTCGGCTACATCGAACAGGCCGGCCGGGTGCGGGTGACGGACGTCGGCGTGCACTTCGCCGTGGGCAAGGCCACGGTCAGCCGGCAGATCCGCGCCCTGGAGGAGCTGGGTCTGGTCGCCAGGGTGGCGGACCCGCTGGACCGCCGCTCGGCGCTGGTCTCGCTCACCGAGGACGGCCGGCGGCGGTATCTGGAAGCCCGGGACGCCCGGATGGGGCGGGTCAGGGAGCTGATGGCCGGCTGGTCGTCGGAGGAGGTGGCCCGGTTCGCCGAGTTGCTGCACCGCTTCAACGACGTGGTCGGCGAGGCGGCCGTCCCGTCGCTCGCCCCGTCGGGCGTGGCGTCGGCCGTCCCGTCGGGCGTGGCGGGCGGGCGCGGCGAGGAGGCGTAGCGGGGAGGCGCCGCGAGGAGGCGTCACCGGGATCGAGGCCCGGGCCGAGTGGTCGGCCCGGGCTTTACTTGCCCTTGACAAATGTTGCCCAAGTCAACCAACCCCCTTATGGTTGTGTCAGGCAACGAATTTAAGGACCTCGATGACCGTCACCGCCCCCGCCTCGACCGGAGTCGCCGCCACCACCGACCAACCGATGACGCACCGGCAGGTGATGGAGGCGCTCTCCGGCCTGCTGCTCGGTCTCTTCGTGGCCGTGCTCTCGTCGACCGTCGTCTCCAACGCCCTGCCGCGGATCCTGACCGACCTGCACGGCGGTCAGTCCGCCTACACCTGGGTGATCACCGCGACCCTGCTCACCCTCACCGCGTCCACCCCGATCTGGGGCAAGCTGTCCGACCTCGCCAGCAAGAAGCTGCTGCTGCAGATCGCCCTGGTGATCTACATCGCCTCCTCCGCACTGGCCGGGTTCTCCCAGAACACCGGTCAGCTGATCGCCTGCCGCGCCCTCCAGGGCATCGGCGCCGGCGGCGTCACGGCGCTGGCCCAGATCTGCCTGGCGGCGATGGTCCCGCCGCGCGAGCGCGGCCGGTACAGCGGCTACTTCGGCGCCGTCTTCGCGCTGGCCACCATCGGCGGCCCGCTGATCGGCGGCATCATCGTCGACACCTCCTGGCTGGGCTGGCGCTGGTGCTTCTACGTCGGCATCCCGTTCGCGCTGGCCGCGATCCTGGTGCTGCAGCGCACTCTCAAGCTGCCGGTGGTCAGGCGCAAGGTGAAGATCGACTACCTCGGCGCGCTGGTCATCACCGCCGCCGTCAGCCTGCTGATGATCTGGATCACGCTGGCCGGCAAGAACTACGCCTGGCTGTCGTGGCAGACCGTGGTCATGGTCGGTGGCGGACTGCTGCTGGGCGCGCTCGCCGTCGTGGTCGAGCGCCGGGCCGCCGAGCCGATCATCCCGCCGAGCCTGTTCCGGTACCGGACCGTCGTCCTGTCCGCGCTGGCCAGCATCCTGGTCGGCATCGGGATGTACGGCGCGACGACCTTCCTCAGCCAGTACTTCCAGCTGGCCCGGGAGAAGTCCCCGACCATCGCCGGGCTGATGACCCTGCCGATGATCCTCGGCCTGGCCGTCTCCTCCACCGTCGCGGGCAAGCTCATCACCAAGTACGGCAAGTGGAAGGCCTACCTGGTCGCCGGCACCCTGCTGCTGGCCGTCGGCTTCGGCCTGCTCGGCACCGCCCGGGCCGACACCGACTACGGCCTGCTCTCCCTCTACATGGCGATCACCGGGATCGGCCTCGGGCTCACCATGCAGAACCTCGTCCTCGCGGTGCAGAACACCGTGCCGCGCAGCGAGCTCGGCGCGGCCAGCTCGGTGGTCACCTTCTTCCGCACCATGGGCGGCGCGATGGGCGTCTCCGCACTCGGCGCGCTGATGAACAACCGGGTCGGCCACTACCTGACGGAGAACCTGGCCGCCGCGCACGTCCCGGCGGGCGGCGGTGCGCTCGGCGGCGGCATTCCGGACCTGCACAAGCTGCCCGCCCCGCTCGTCCCGCTGGTGACCGACGCCTTCGGGCACGGTGTGGGCGTGGTCTTCCTGGTGGCGGCGCCGTTCGCGCTGCTGGCCTTCGTCACGGTGCTGTTCATCCGCGAGACCGTGCTGCGGACCGGCCGGGAGTGAGTGCGGACCCGCGTGGGCCGCTCCGGTCGCTCCGGCCGGGGCGGCTCCGGGGTCGAGCCCGCGGGTCCGGTCACCGGGAGCGGTCACCGGGGGCGGGGAAAGGCGGGAGGGCCGGGAGTGGTGATCCACTCCCGGCCCTCCCGCCGTGTGCGTGCGTGCCCGTGTGCCGGTGCCGGTGTCGGGGGTACTCGGCGCCCGTGGGCGTGGCGGCTACCGGCCGGCGATCAGCGTCAGCCCGTAGAGGACGGCCGCGCCGCAGACGGCGAAGCAGGCGTACGCGCCGGCCAGGGCCAGCCGGCTGCCGGACACCGAGGTGCCCGGGCCGGCCGCCTCGCGGCGCGCGGTGAGCGCGGCCTCGTGACGCGACAGCGCCAGGATGCCGAGCGCGAAGACGGTGACCACGGCGACCGTGATGCCGAAGCTGAAGCCGGCGGTCTGGGCCAGGGCGTTCCACTTGATGTGCATGGTGCTGTGCTCCTCAGCCTGCGGCGGTCAGGCCGCGACCGTGGTCGAGGCGGGGGTCGGGGTGGGGGGCGCGGTGGCCGGGTCCACCTCGACCGGGGTGACGTCGTGGACCTCGTTGACGTTGTCCGCGCCGACCGGCTGGCGGCGGGAGACGATCCACATCGCGCCCGAGCCGGCGACCAGCACGGCGCCGACCAGGACGACGCCCCAGGTGCCCTGCTCGGCGAGGAAGGCCGCGAGGCCGGCCACCGTGGCGGCGGCGGGCAGGGTCAGGCCCCAGGTGTAGACCATGCGGCGGACCAGGCTCCAGCGCAGCTGGCCCTTCGGCCCGCCCAGACCGGCGCCCATGATGCCGCCGGAGCAGACCTGGGTGGTGGAGAGGCCGAAGCCCATGTGCGACGAGGTGAGGATGACGGTCGCGGCGGCCGACTCGGAGGCGAAGCCCTGCGGCGGGGTGATGTCCGCCAGGCCCTTGCCCATCGAGCGGATGATCCGCCAGCCGCCCATGTACGTGCCGATCGCGATGGCCGCACCGGCCGAGATGATGACCCAGGTGGGGGGCAGCGCGCCCTTCGGCAGGGCGCCGACCGAGACCAGGGTCAGGGTGATGATGCCCATCGTCTTCTGGGCGTCGTTGGTGCCGTGCGCCAGCGAGATCAGCGAGGAGGAGAAGATCTGGCCGGTCTTGAAGCCCTTGTTGACCGTCCCGCCGTTGCTCTTGCGGGTGATCGCGAACGCCAGCTTGGTGGCGCCCCAGGAGGCCAGGCCGGCGACCAGCGGGGAGGCGACGGCGGGGATGAGGATCTTGGACACGACGGTGTCGAAGTTGACGCCGTTGACACCGACGCCGACGACGGTGGCGCCGATCAGGCCGCCGTAGAGGGCGTGCGACGAGCTCGACGGGAGGCCGCGCAGCCACGTCAGCAGGTTCCAGAGGATGGCACCGACCAGGGCGGCGAAGATGATCTCCGGATGGATGCCGGCCTTCTCGTTGACGATGCCGCCCGAGATGGTGGTGGCGACCTTCACGGAGAGGAACGCACCCGCGAAGTTGAGGACGGCCGCGATGGTGACCGCGACCTTGGGCCGAAGGGCTCCCGTCGCGATGGAGGTGGCCATCGCATTGGCGGTGTCGTGGAACCCGTTGGTGAAATCGAAGGCGAGCGCCGTGATGATCACAACGGCCACCAGGAACGAGATGTGTTCCATACCCAAACAATCGTCGTAGTTGTCGCACTGACGTTGGTGTCGTGCGCGACGCTAGGGACGCTTGATGAACGGAAGGTGAACTGGCGTCGGACGCATGGTTCCGATGGTGTCGGAGGGGTTGCCGCAGCCTTGCCGGGGCGTGTCGGTCGCTGCCCTGAGCTGGACATTCGCGGAGAAACGCCCACTTCACCCGTTTTGTTGAGAGCTGTCTCACAGCCTGCTCGTAGAATTCACCGAGCCGTACGGGTGCGGTCTGTTTCCCGCGAGTAACACATGGCAGGATCAGCGGGGATCCGGGGACCCCGGAGTACGGGCAGGTGGGCGGGGAGGGCGAGACCCATGGGCGGGGCTGGGCAGCACACGGAGCGGACAGGCACACGCCCGTCGACCGGCACACGACCCTGGGTGCGGGCCGCACTGCGCTGCGGAGCCGTCCTCGCGGCCGCCGCGCTCGCCCTGCCGCTGGCCGGACCGGCCTACGCCGACCCCGCGCCGCCGGTTCCCGGCACCACCGGCCCGACCGTCCCGGGGGCCGACCCCGGCGCCGACCCGCTCGCCGAGGCGAGGGCCACCCTGGGCCCGCTCCTCGACCAGCTGCACGCGCTCTACCAGGGCGCCGAGGCCGCCACCGAGCAGTACAACGCCTCGGTGGCCAAGGTCGCCGAACAGCAGGCCGCGCTCACCGAGCTCAAGGGCAAGCTGGAGCGCCAGCAGAAGCAGGTCGACGCCGGCACCGACGTCGCCGCCCAGCTCGCCGCCGCCCAGTACCGCAACGGCGCCGTCTCCGCCTACGCCGAGCTGCTGCTCTCCAAGGACCCGTACGAGGCCGTCACCATCGCCGAGCTGCTGACCGCGGCCAGCCGCTCCCAGTCCGAGTTCCTCAACAAGCTGACCGTCGACCGCGACGCGCTCACCGGACTGCAGAAGCAGAACGAGGAGGCGCTGGCGAACTCGCAGACCCTGGTCACCCAGCAGGACACGGCGAAGGCCAAGATGGCCGCCGACCTCGCCTCCGTCGAGCAGCTGGTCGCCTCGCTCACCGGCGCCCAGCGGGCCGACCTGGAGAAGCTGGAGAAGGCCAAGGCCGACGAGGCCCAGATCGCCTTCCTCGCCTCCGGCGTGCTCGGCCAGGGCGAGCGCACCCCCTCGCAGGCCGGCCGGGGCGCCGTCGCCTACGCGCTCGCCCAGCTGGGCAAGCCGTACGTCTGGGGCGGCGCCGGACCGGACGTCTTCGACTGCTCCGGCCTCACCTCGCAGGCCTGGCTGCACGCCGGCAAGCCGATCCCGCGCACCAGCCAGGAGCAGTGGGCCCGGCTCCAGCACGTCCCGCTCAACCAGCTGCGCGCCGGCGACCTGATCATCTACTTCGCGGGCGCCACCCACGTCGGGATGTACATCGGCGGCGGCCTGGTCGTCCACGCGCCCCGGCCGGGTTCGGTCGTCAAGGTGGCGCCGATCGGGGGCAACCCGATCCTCGGCGCCGTCCGTCCCGACCCGGACGGCGCGGCCGACGAGGCCGGCGGCGCCTGGAAGGTGCCGGACCTGCCGGCCGGCTGGGACTCCGTCACCGCGATCGCGCCGAGCCCGCTCAACCAGGTGCCCGTCGCTCCGGTGCCGGGAGCGCCGACCGACGCCCCGGTGCCCGGCACCGCTCCGGCCCCGGGCACGCCGGCTCCCGGCACGCCTGCCCCGGACGGCACCGGCACGCCGACCGGCACTCCGACGGGAACCCCGACCGACCCGGTCACGGGGACGCCGACGGGGACTCCCACCGGCACCCCGACCGGGACGCCCACCGGCACGCCGACCGGCACGCCGACCGGCACCCCCACGGGGACGCCGACGGGCACTCCCACGGGCACGCCCACGGGGACGCCGACCGGTACGCCGACGGGCACTCCCACGGGGACGCCGACCGACCCGCCGAGCAGCACGCCGACGGGCACGCCCACCGGCACCCCGGCCGCGTCCGGCTCGGCCACCGCGACCGGCACCGCCTCGGCCTCCGGTAGGGCGACCGGCACGGCGACCGGCACCCTGCCGCCCGGCCAGAACTGACGACACCCCGAACAGCACGGTGCCCCGCCGGGATCCGGCGGGGCACCCTGCTGCCTCTCCGCCGTGCACCGCGGGAGGTGCGCGGTGGTCAGACCTCCGCGCCGGAGTCGGGTTCGAAGCGGATCACGACGGCCTTGGAGGTGGGCGTGTTGCTGATGTCGGCCGTCGAGTCGAGCGGGACCAGGACGTTGGTCTCCGGGTAGTACGCGGCGGCGCCCCCGCGGGCGACGGGGTAGTGGACCACGCGGAAGTGCGGGGCGCGGCGTTCGACGCCGTCCTTCCACTCGCTGACCAGGTCGACGTACGCGCCGTCGGCGAGGCCGAACCCGGCGGCGTCCTCGGGGTTGACCAGGACGACCCGGCGCCCGCCGCGGATGCCCCGGTAGCGGTCGTCGAGGCCGTAGACGGTGGTGTTGTACTGGTCGTGCGAGCGGATCGTCTGCAGCAGCAGGCGGCCCGGCGGGACCTCCGGGGCGGTGAGCGGGTTGACCGTGAAGTTGGCCTTCCCGGTCGCCGTCGGGAAGGTCCGGGAGTCGCGAGGGCCGTGCGGCAGGGTGAAGCCGCCGGGGCGGCGGACCCGGTCGTTGTAGTCCTCGAACCCCGGGACCACCCGGGCGATCCGGTCCCGCACGGTGTCGTAGTCGGCGGCGAAGTCCTCCCACGGCACGGTGTCCCGGGGGCCGAGCACCGCGCGGGCCAGCCGGCAGACGATCGCCACCTCGGAGAGCAGCCCGGGCGCCGGCGGGCGCAGGCCGCCGCGCGAGGAGTGCACCTGGCCCATCGAGTCCTCGACGCTGACGAACTGGGCGCCGCGCGCGGTGACGTCCCGGTCGGTGCGGCCGAGGGTGGGCAGGATCAGGGCGCGGGCGCCGGTGACCACGTGCGAGCGGTTGAGCTTGGTGGAGACGTGCACGGTCAGCCGGCAGCGGCGCATCGCCGCCTCGGTGACGTCGGTGTCCGGGGTGGCGGCGACGAAGTTGCCGCCCATCGCGAAGAACACCCCGACCTTGCCGTCGCGCATCGCCCGGATGGTGTCGACCGCGTCGAGGCCGTGCTCGCGCGGCGGCTCGAAGCCGAACTCCTTGCCGAGGGCGTCCAGGAAGGCCGTCGAGGGGCGTTCGAAGATGCCCATCGTCCGGTCGCCCTGGACGTTGCTGTGGCCGCGCACCGGGCAGACGCCGGCGCCGGGGCGGCCGACGTTGCCGCGCAGCAGCAGGAAGTTGACCACCTCGCGGATGGTCGGCACGGAGTGCTTGTGCTGGGTGAGGCCCATCGCCCAGCAGACGATGACCTTCTTCGAGGCGAGGACCAGCCGGCCGAGCTCCTCGATCTGCGCCCAGGGCAGGCCGGTGGCGGCCAGCACCTCCTCGCGGGTGGTCCGGCGGGCCTCGGCGGCGAACTCGTCGAAGCCGTGGCAGTGCTCGTCGACGAACGCCCGGTCGACGCCGTCCGCGTCGAGGATCAGCTGGTTGAGCGCCCGGAACAGGGCGAGGTCGCCGCCGAGCCGGATCTGCAGGAAGAGGTCGGTGAGCTTGGTGCCGTGGCCGACCAGGCCGCGCGCCTGCTGCGGGTTCTTGAACCGCTCCAGGCCGGCCTCCGGCAGCGGGTTGACGCTGACGATCGCCGCGCCGGCGCGCTTGGCCCGCTCCAGGGCGGAGAGCATCCGGGGGTGGTTGGTGCCGGGGTTCTGGCCGGCCACGATGATCAGGTCGGCCTGGTAGAGGTCCTGGAGGCTGACGCTGCCCTTGCCGACGCCGAGCGTCTCGGTGAGCGCCGAGCCGGAGGACTCGTGGCACATGTTGGAGCAGTCCGGCAGGTTGTTGGTGCCGAGCCGGCGGGCGAGGAGCTGGTAGGCGAACGCGGCCTCGTTGCTGGTCCGGCCCGAGGTGTAGAACGCGGCGCCGTCCGGGGTGTCCAGGGCGCGGAGCTCCTCGGCGATCAGCGCGAAGGCGTCGTCCCAGGAGACCGGGGTGTAGTGGGTGGCGCCCTCGTCGAGCAGCATCGGACCGGTGAGGCGGCCCTGCTGGCCGAGCCAGTAGCCGGAGCGCCCGGCCAGTTCGGCGACCGGGTGGGCGGCGAAGAACTCGGCGCGGATCCGGCGTTCGGTGGCCTCCTCGGCGACGGCCTTGGCGCCGTTCTCGCAGAACTCGGCGGTGTGCGTCTTGCCCGGTTCGGGCCAGGCGCAGCCGGGGCAGTCGAAGCCGTCGGGCTGGTTGACCTTGAGCAGGGTGGAGAGGGTGCGGCGGGCGCCCATCTGCTCGGCGGCCATCCGCAGGCTGTGGCCGACGGCGGGCAGCCCGGCCGCGGCGTGCTGGGGCGCCGACACCCGGGGGGCGTCTTGCGCCGGATCGCTCTGCGGGGCCTGCTTGGCCATGACTGCGCTCCTCGGATCGTTCGGCCCGCAGCTCCTTCGCGGGGGCCTGAGCCCATCCTTCCATCCGTTCGGGTGACGGGGGCCGGCGCGACGGCCGTCATGGTAGGGCGCGCCGGGCGGTCGGAGGAAGAAGGCCGCAGGTGGGACGCGTCGCGGGCGGCCCGCCGGCGTGCGCGCGTGGGCCGGCGCGCGGAGCCCGGTGGGGAGGGGGCGGGACCGGGGTCCGCCCCCCTTCCCACCGGGGCGCTCAGACCGCGACGGCCGAGCCGGTCCGGGCCAGCGTGCAGAGCAGGGCCCGTGCGGCGGCGTCGTTCTGGCGGAAGCCGGGCGAGTCGGTGCGCGGGCGGGCGAAGGCGGCGGCGGCCCGGAGGCTGGTGTGCGGGCCGAGGGCGGTGCGGCGCGGGTGCGGTCCGTCGTCGAGGGCCGGGTCGAGGACGCGGCTGTCACCCGGCCGGATGGTGAGCAGTCCGGAGCGGTGGGTGTACTCCTCGTCGGTGACGACCTCCTCGACGATGCGCCCGGTGCGGTGCAGGTCGCGCAGCAGGGGGTCGCGGGTGCGGGTCAGGGCGTGCTTGGGCAGGTACGCCTCGACGAGCGCGGTGGCGGTGACGGTGTGGCCGGGCACGGTGGCGCCGGAGGCCCGCCAGGTGCCACCGGCCTCGTCCCGTTCGACCCTGACGCCCGCGCCGAGGAAGCGGACCACGCCGGCCTCGGAGAGCGCGAGCAGCTGGCGCAGCCGGAAGCCGGGCGGCCCGGAGGCGAGGTAGCTGAAGTAGCCGAAGAACCACTCGTCGACGTCCTCGGCGACCGAGCGGGCGGTGAGCCGGCCGGAGGCGAGTACCCGGGGCAGCTGGCCGAAGAGCGAGAGCAGGGCGAGGAAGGCGCCGAGGTCGGCGCTGTACGCGGGGTCGGCGCGGCGGTCGACGTCCTCGGTGATGTAGCGGCGCAGGTGGGCCTGGAGTTCTTCGTCGCTGCCGAGTTCGAGGCCGGCGAGGGGGAAGTCGAGGCGTTCGAGGTCGAGCCGGTCGGCCGGGTCGGGGACGGCGCGTTCGACCAGGGCGCTCAGTTCGGGGGAGTACCAGTCGTGGGCGTCGTAGCCGGCGAGGAAGTCCGCCCAGGGCAGTGCGGTGCGTTCCGGGTGGGCGTGGAACAGCTCGTGGTAGTGGCCGAAGCCGATGTCCTTGGCCATCAACGGCCAGACCTGGCGCCGTAGTTCGATCGGTCCGGGCCGGTCGAGCAGGGCGTCGACGGCGGTCGCGTCGAAGTAGCGGGGGAGCGGCGCGCGCGGGCCCTGGAGCCGGTAGTCGGTCTTGGAGTGGTAGGGCACGCCGCGTCGCGAGCCGACGTGGATCACCGGCTCCCGGCCGGAGGGGCGGTAGACCAGGCCGTCGTCGGTCCGGTCGAAGCGTCCGCCGCGGCCCTCGGTGAGCAGCGAGACCAGGTCGACGAAGGCGAGCCCGAAGCCGCGCAGCACGGTGTGCTCGCCGGGGGCGATGCCGTCGAGGTCGGCGTCGGCGGAGAAGGCGGGCGGCAGGTGGTAGCGGCCGTGCCGGGCGGCGAACTCGGCGTCGGCGGAGTACCGGGGGTCCGGGGCGGAGTCGAGGTGGCCGAGGGTGAGGACGACGTGGTCGGCGGTGAGGACCCGGTCGGTGAGGTGGACGAGCTGCGGGCCGTCGACCGGCCCTTCGATGCGGTGCGCGGTGTCCCGGTGGACGGTGACGGTGACGTGCGGCGGCAGGTCGGCGACGGCGCGGCGGAACACCCAGTCCAGGTAGGCGCTCTGGGCCCGCCGGGTGGGGAAGTCGGTGGGCGCCAGGGTGCGCAGCTCGGCCAGCACGGTCGGGTCGGTCAGTTCCCGGTAGGGCTCGAACTCCTCGATGTGGGAGGCCCATTCGGCGAGGGAGGGGCCGGGGCGGACCGGTCCGTCGATGGTGGAGCGTTCGTCGGTGAACATCGTGACGTCCTCGGCCATCGAGTTCATCCGGAGCAGGGGGGACTGCTCGTGGCGCCAGATCCGGCCGGCGCCGGGCGGGTACGGGTCGACCAGGTGGATGTGCAGCGGGCGGTCGGCGGGCAGCAGCTCGGCGGCGTTGGCGGCGATCCGCTCCAGGAGTCCGGTGCCGCGCGGGCCGGCGCCGACGACGACCAGGGTGCTCTCGGCGGTCATCGGGCCGCCCCCTTCGCGGAGGCGTGACCGGAGCCCGGGCCGGTGCCGGTGTCGGAGTCCGGGCCGGTGCCCGGGGCGGTGTCGTCGGTGCCGGTGTCGCCGCCGCCGCCGGTGTCGGCGTCCGCCGCGGCGCGCAGTCGCCGGTACGCGGTCCGGGCCTTCTGCAGCGGAGTGGGCGGCAGGCCCTCCCGGGTGGCGCCCTTCGCGTAGTGCCGTTCGACGTAGTACTGGCCGACGGAGAGGACGGTGGTGATCACGATGTACCAGATGGTGGCGACCATCAGCATCGGGATGACCTGGTAGGACTGCAGGTAGACCAGCTGGACCGAGTAGAGCAGGTCGGAGACGGCCAGCACGCTGATGATGCTGGTGCCCTTGAGCGCGCTGATCAGCATGTTCCCGGCGGTGGGCACGATGGAGCGCATCGCCTGCGGGACGATGATCCGCCGCAGCACCCGCAGCCGGCCGATCCCGAGGGCCGAGGCGGCCTCCAGCTGGCCGCGGTCGACGGAGAGGATCCCGCCGCGCACCACCTCGGCGGCGTACGCGGCCTCCAGCAGGGTCAGGCCCACGACGGCCGTCAGGGTGGGGCCGAAGAGGTTGACGGTCTTGACGGTGAGGAACTCCGGGCCGAACGGGATGCCGATGCCCAGGGTCGGGTAGAGCGCGCCGATGTTGAAGAAGAGCAGCAGCTGCACCAGCGCCGGAGTGGAGCGGAAGATCCAGATGTAGACCCAGCTGAGCGTGCGCAGCACCGGGTTGGTGGAGAGCCGCATGGTGGCGAGGACGGTGCCGAGCACGAAGCCGAGGGCGAGGGTGACGGCGGTCAGCCAGAGGGTCAGGGTGAGGCCGTTCAGGACCGAGGTGGCGGTGAACCAGTCGGCCACCACGTCCCACTGGAACGCCTGGTTGCGGACCAGGGAGTTGACGACCATCGCGAAGACCAGCAGGGCGACGGCGGCGGAGACCCACTGGCCGGTCCGGCGGCGGGCGACGATCCGGGCGTCGGCCGCCGTGGCGTCGGTGGCGGCGGCCGGTGGTGGTGCGGCGGTGGTGGCGGTGAGGGCGGGAGCGGGGAGGACGTCCTGCGGGGTGGCCATGCGGAGGCTCCAGGCGGGAGGGCGGAGATGCGGGCAGGCGGGGGGCACGGCGTGGTCACGTACGGCCGTTGCGGCCGGCCCGCGTCCCTCAACACGGCCGGCCCTGCACTGCACTCCTCCGTGATCGTACGCATGAGCGATCGGCGGCTGTCAAGGGTGGTGCGCCGGGGCCCCGGGCCGCGTCGCGGGGCGACAGGAGATCGCAACAGAGCGGTAATGGAGGGTGGTTGACGCCATGCATGGTTCACTGCTCAACTTGGGTCCATGTACGCCGAGCAGCCCCTGGTCACCCGCGACCACATCGACTTCGGTCGAGTGTGGTCCGCGGCGTGTCGCGGCTGACCCGGCAGCGGGCCGTCCAGCCGGCCCCGTCCTCCTGCGGAGGACCTTCCCTCGGTGCCCCGTCGCGGGCCGGGAGAGCCGTCGTCACCTGACGGTTCGTTTGGCGCACGCTGCCGCCGCCCCTCTCCTCCCCAGCTCTGCGCTCCGGCAGTCTCCCCTCCCGCCCCGGCCGACCGGTCATGCACGCCACCCCGCACACCCGGGCGGTCCCGCTCACCCGCGACCCGTTCACCGGGGACCCGCCCACCCGGCCACCGCACCGCCACCACCCCGTACGCGCCCGTCCAGCACCACGGCCCGGCCCCGCCAGGGCCCTCTCCGGCCTGCCCACCCGCAGCCCACCGGACCGCGCACGACCCGAAAGGTTCCACCACCATGCCCGTCGAATTCCTCGGCATAGCCGCCACCGGCGACGGTTCGGAGACCACCGCCCGCACCACGGCCGCCTTCGACCGCGACTACACCCTGCGGCTGGCCCGCGCCCACGAGGACCACGGCTGGGACCGTGTGCTCTTCGCCTACGGCGCCGGTGCCCCCGACCCGGCACCCGCCGCGGCCTTCCTCGCCTCGCGCCTCGACAAGCTGCAGATCCTGCTCGCCCACCGGCCGAACGTGTCCTACCCGACCTTCGCCGCCAAGACCTTCGCCACCCTCGACCGGATCAGCGACGGCCGGCTCACCGTCCACTTCATCACCGGCGGCAACGACCACGAGCAGCAGCGCGAGGGCGACTTCCTCACCAAGGACGAGCGGTACGCCCGCACCCGGGAGTACATCGGCATCGTCAAGAAGGCGTGGACCAGCCGGGAGCCCTTCGACCACGAGGGCGAGTACTACCGGTTCAACGACTTCGTCTCCGACGTCTTCCCGGTGCAGCAGCCGCGCCCGGGCGTCTCCTTCGGCGGCTCCTCGGAGGCGGCCTACGCGGCCGGCGGCGCCGAGGCGGACATCTTCTGCCTCTGGGGCGAGCCGCTGGCCCGGACCGCCGAGCAGATCGAGCGCGTGAAGGAGGCGGCGCGGGCCGCCGGGCGGAGCGACGTGCCGCGGATCCAGGTGGCGTTCCGGCCGATCATCGCGCCGACCGAGGAACTGGCCTGGGAGAAGGCGCACCGGACGGTCGACGCGATCAAGGCCCGCCGGGAGGGCGGCGAGCTGGTCCGCCGCGGGCAGCCGCAGGGCACCGCCCCCGAGAACACCGGCTCCCGGCGACTGCTGGAGATCGCCGAGGCCGGTGAGCGGTACGACCGGGCGCTGTGGACCCCGACCGCCGCCGCCACCGGCGGGGCCGGCAACTCCAACGCGCTGGTCGGCACCCCGGAGACGGTCGCCCAGGCGCTGCTCGACTACTACGACCTCGGCGTGGACATCCTCTCGGCGCGCGGCTACGACCTGATCGGCGACACCATCGACTTCGGCCGGCACGTGATCCCGATCGTCCGCGAGGAGGTCGCCAAGCGGGACGCCGAGAAGGCGGCCAGGGCCGAGCGGGACGAGCGGGACCGGCAGCAGCTGATCGCGGTGCAGGCGTGAGCGGCGCCGGCCCCGGCACCGGCCTCGACGTCGAGGTCCGCCGGGTCACCATCGACGACCCGCTCGTCGAGCCGCTGCTGCGCGAACTCACCGAGGAGTACGTCCGCCGGTACGGACCGTCCGCGCACAGCGAGATGACCCGCTACCCGGCCGACAGCTGGACCGAGCCGGACGGCGTGCTGCTGATCCTCCTGGAGGACGGCGAGCCGGTGGCGGGCGGCGCGTACAAGCGGTACGACGAGCGGACCGCCGAGGTGAAGCGGATGTGGACGCACTCGGCGCACCGCCGCCGGGGCCTGGCCCGCCGGGTCCTGGTCGAGCTGGAGCGGGCCGCCGCGGCGGTCGGCTACAGCCGGATCTTCCTCACCACCGGGCCGCTCCAGCCGGAGGCCAAGGAGCTGTACCTGGCCACCGGCTACACCCCGCAGTTCGACGTCGGGGCCGACCCGCTGACCATCGGCCCGCTGCCGTTCGAGAAGGACCTGCGGTGAGCCCGACCGCACCGGTTCACCGCTGCACCGCCCGAGCACCCAGCCGCACCGGAGCACCCCGCCGCGCCGAAGCCGAGTCCCGCACCGAGACACCGTCCCGCACCGAAGCCGCGCCCGGCACCGAAGCCGAGTCCCGCACCGAAGCACCGAAGCACCGAAAGGCACCAGCCCCCGTGAGAACCACCACCGCCCGCCGCCTGCTCGCGTCGACCGCCCTGCTGCCGATCCTGGTGCTGGCCGCGTGCGGCTCGGACCCGAAGAGCGGGGGCACGCCGGGCCCCGGCGGGCAGGCCGTCTCCGCCGCCGCCGAGGACCTGATCTCCGGTCTCAAGAAGTCGGACGCCGCCGCCGCCCTGCTTCCCGCGGAGGTCCGCGCCGCCGGGACGGTCAAGTTCGGCTCCTCGTTCGGCGCCCCGCCCAGCGCGTTCTACGCCGACCAGGCCACCAAGAAGGCCGCCGGGCTCGACATCGACTTCTCCGACGCGGTGGCCAAGCTGCTCGGCCTGACCGTGCAGCGCGAGGAGGCCGCCTTCGAGACCATCCTCCCCGCGCTGGGCAGCGGCAAGTACGACGTCGGCACCGGCAACTTCGGCGTCACCGCGACCCGGCTGAAGACCATCGACTTCGTCACCTACATCGACGACGGCCAGGGCTTCGCGGTCAAGAAGGACAACACGAGCATCCAGCCGGTCACCGACCTGGTCCAGCTGTGCGGCCTGACCATCGGCACCGGCGCCGGCACCACCTTCGAGACCACCCTCAACGCCAAGAAGAACGTCTGCACCGACGCCGGCAAGAAGCCCTACGAGGTGAAGGCGTTCAGCGACGCCGGCGCCGCGCTGACCAGCCTCCAGCAGGGCCGGGTGGACATCTCGATGTCCACCATCAACGGTCTGCGCTACCAGGCCTCCCAGGAGGCGTCCGGCACCAAGTTCCTCGGGGAGTTCCACCGGCTGGACGTCGGCTTCGCGTTCAAGAAGGGCTCCACGCTCACCCCGGCGTTCCAGGCGGCGGTCAACCAGCTGATCAAGGACGGCAGCTACGAGCGGATCCTGAAGAAGTGGGGGGTGGCCGACTCGGCCATCAAGGAGTCCCAGATCAGCCCGCCCGAGCACGCGTGACCCCCTGTCCGGGCCCCGGGGCCCTTGGAGGAATCCCACCATGACCGTCACCACCACGACCCCGGCCGTTCCGGCCGCCCCCGGGAAGTCCGCGGGCAGACCGGACACCGCCCCGCTCGACCTCGGCGAACTCGCCGAGCTGCGCACCGTCCGCGCCCGGCACCCCTGGCGCTGGGCGGCCGGCGTCGCCGCGCTCGTCGTGCTCGCCCAGTTCGCCCACGGGCTGGCCACCAACCCCGGCTGGGACTGGGCGACGTTCCGGGTCTACTTCTCCGCCGACACCATCCTGCGGGCGGTCGGCCGGACCGTCGAACTCACCGCCTACGGAACCCTGCTGGGCTTCCTGCTGGGCGCCGTGGTGGCCGCGATGCGGCTCTCCCGCAGCGCGATCCTGCAGTCCATCGCCTGGGCGTACGTCTGGGCGTTCCGCTCGATCCCGCTGATCGTCCAGCTGGTCTTCTGGTTCAACCTGTCGTACCTCTACAAGACGTTCGGCATCGGCATCCCGTTCGGCCCGACCTTCGGCGACTTCGAGACGATCGGCGTGCTGGGCGCGCTCGGCGCGGCCGTGCTCGGCCTCGGGCTGCACCAGGCCGCGTTCGCCGCCGAGATCATCCGCGGCGGCATCATCGCCGTCGACGCGGGCCAGCGGGAGGCCGCCGCCGCGCTGGGCGTGCCGCGCTGGCGCCAGGCATGGCGGATCGTGCTGCCGCAGGCGATGCGCGGCATCCTGCCGTCCGCCGCCAACGAGGTGATCTCGCTCTTCAAGGGCACCTCGGTGGTCTACGTGATGGCCATCGGCGAGCTCTTCTACCAGGTCCAGGTGGTCTACGGACGCACCGGCCGGGTGGTGCCGATGCTGATGGTCGCCACCGTCTGGTACGTGCTGCTCACCACCGTGCTGTCGATCGGCCAGTACTACGTCGAGCGCTACTTCGCCCGGGGCGCCGACCGGACCCCGCCGCCCACCCCGCTCCAGCGGGCCCGGACCTTCGTCCAGGGCCTGCGGGCCCGCACCAGCACCGTCGAGACCGCCCCCGGAGGACGCTCGTGACCACCGCCGTCGAGAAGCCCGCCCCCGCCGCGGAGCCCATGGTGCAGGTCCGCGGCCTGTACAAGAGCTTCGGCCCGCAGGCCGTGCTGCGCGGCGTCGACCTCGACGTCGCGGTCGGCTCGGTGACCGTGGTGCTCGGTCCGTCCGGCTCCGGCAAGTCCACCCTGCTGCGGTCGATCAACCACCTGGAGAAGCTCGACAGGGGCTTCGTGGCGATCGACGGCGAGCTGATCGGCTACCGCCGGTCGGGGGACCGGCTGCACGAGCTGAAGGAGCGCGAGGTCCTGCGGCAGCGGACCAACATCGGGTTCGTCTTCCAGAACTTCAACCTCTTCCCGCACCTGACCGTGCTGGAGAACATCGTCGAGGCGCCGGTCAGCGCGCTGCGCCGGCCCAAGGCCGAGGCCCGGGCCCGGGCCCGGGAACTGCTCGACCGGGTGGGCCTGGCCGACCGGGAGGACGCCTACCCGCGCCAGCTCTCCGGCGGCCAGCAGCAGCGGGTGGCGATCGCCCGCGCGCTCGCGCTGGACCCGAAGGTGCTGCTCTTCGACGAGCCCACCTCGGCGCTCGACCCGGAGCTGGTCGGCGAGGTGCTCGACGTCATCAAGGACCTCGCCCGGGGCGGCACCACGATGATCGTGGTCACGCACGAGATCGGCTTCGCCCGCGAGGTCGCCGACACCGTGGTCTTCATGGACGACGGCCTGGTGGTCGAGCAGGGCTCCCCGGCGGCCGTCCTCGACGACCCGCAGCACGAGCGGACCAGGGCCTTCCTGGCCAAGGTCCTCTGAGCCGAGGTTCTCCGAGCCGAGGTCCTCCGAACCACCACCCTCCCGAACGACCCCCTTCCATCCGCAGGAGTTCCGCCATGTCCCTACCCCGTCGCGCCCTCGTGACCGCCGCCGCCGCGCTCGCCGCCGCCCTCACCCTGGCCGCCTGCGGCAGCTCCTCGGACGCGACGGCGGAACTCGCCCCCGCGAAGGGCAGCACCGCGCCGAACGGCACCACGGTGAACCTCACCCCGGACCAGAACCGGGTGACCACGCCCAAGGTGGACGCCATCGCGGCGCTGGTGCCGGAGGAGATCAGAAAGCGGGGCACACTGACCGTGGTCGACTCGCTCGGCACCACCCCGCCGCTGGACTTCTACGCCAACGACGACAAGACCATCATCGGCGTCGAGCCGGACATCGCCTCGCTGGTCGGCAACGTGCTGGGCCTCAAGGTCGAGTTCAACCCGGTCTCCTGGGAGAACATCTTCGTCGGCCTGGACAGCGGCAAGTACGACGTCGGCATCTCCAACATCACCGTCACCGAGGCCCGCAAGGAGAAGTACGACTTCGCCACCTACCGCCTCGACATCCTCGGCTTCGAGGCCAAGAAGGGCAGCGGCTGGAAGGTCACCGGGCCCAAGGACATCGCCGGCAAGACCGTCGCCGTCTCGTCCGGCACCAACCAGGAGAAGCTGCTGATCTCCTGGAACGAGGAGAACGTCAAGAACGGTCTGAAGGCCGCCGACATCAAGTACTTCCAGAGCTCGTCCGACTACTACCTGGCGCTCTCCTCCGGCCGGATCGACGCCTACGTCGGCCCCAACCCGGTGGCCGCCTTCCACGGCGTGCAGACCGGCGAGACCGAGGTGATCGGCACCTACTCGGGCGGCGGCGCCGACGTGCTCGGCAAGATCGGGGCCACCACGAAGAAGGACAACGGCCTGGTCCAGGCGCTCAACGGCGCGATCAACGAGGTCATCAAGAACGGCACCTACGGCCAGGTGCTGAAGCGCTGGGGGCTGGACGCCGAGGCCGTCCCGACCTCCGAGGTCAATCCGGTCGGCCTGCCCAAGCCCAAGGCCTGACCCGTTCACCTCCAGGCCTTCCCCCACCGCTATCGTGACCCGGTCAGGATGAACGGCGTTCGATTCCGGCGGACTTGGGGGAAGGCATGAAGGCGGACGATGTCGTGGGCGGCCGCTACCGGCTGGACCGGGAGCTCGGTCAGGGCGGCTTCGGCGTGGTGTGGGCCGCCTACGACGAGACCATCGGCCGGTCGGTCGCGCTCAAGGTGCTCTCCGAGGAGAAGGCCACCGACGACGAGGCGGTCAGCAGGTTCGTCCGCGAGGCCAAGACCGTCGGCGGCCTCTCCAACCCGCACATCGTCACCCTGCACGACTACGGCCGGGTGCAGGACGGCTCCCGCTGGACGCACTACCTGGTGATGGAGCTGGTCCGGGGCCGTCCGCTCTCCGCGCTGCTCCGCGACGGCACCCCCGACCTGACGCTCTCCCTCAAGTGGGTGCGGCAGGTCTGCAAGGCGCTGGACGCCGCGCACCGCTCGGGCGTGGTGCACCGGGACATCAAGCCCGAGAACATCATGATCGCCGACACCGGCGAGGCCAAGGTGCTGGACTTCGGCATCGCCCGCCTGCTCACCCAGTCCGGCAGCGGGCTCACCTCCACCGGCGTGGTCATCGGTACCCCGCCGTACCTGGCGCCCGAGTGCTGGGCCGGCGGGCACATCGACGGCCGGACGGACCTGTACGCGCTCGGCGTGCTGCTCTACCAACTCTCCACCGGCCGCCGTCCGTTCAACGCCGGCTCGGCGGTCACCATGATGTTCCAGCACCTCAACGAGGCCCCGCCGCCGCTGCGCACCGCGGACCCGGCGCTCGACCGGCTGGTCCTGCAGCTGCTCGCCAAGGACCCGGCCGACCGGCCCGCCGACGCGGCGGAGGTCCGCCGGCGGCTGCGCGACGTCAGGCTCGGCCCCGACCCGGAGCAGCTGCGGACCAGGGCCGACGACGCCTGGCGGCGCGGTGCGGCCGGCTCGCCGGACCGGGCCGTCGAGCAGCTGACCGCGCTGATCCCCGAGTTCGCCCGGGCCTTCGGACCGGCCGACCCGCGGACCCTGCGGACCTGCCACGACCTGGCGCTCTGGCTGGCCCGCTCGGGCAGCCCGGGGGCGGCCGTCGCGCTGCTGCGCGACCTGGTGCCCGCCCTGGACGGCCACGAGCGGGCCCGTGCCGACGTCGAACGCGACCTGGACCGCTGGGAGCGCGAGACCCTGCTCGCGGGCCCCGGCCCGGCCCGGCCGCTAGTGCTGGCCCAGCTGCTCGACGGCACGCCGCAGCACGGCTGAGCCGTCCTCGACGACCGGGTCGCCGTGTCCGAACAGCACCGTCCGGGAGTCCAGCGCGGCCAGCCGGCGGAACGACTCGACGGCCAGGGCCGGGTCGGCGTTGAAGACGCCGGGCATGGTCCGGCCGTCCACGTTGGCCGCGACGTCCCCGGTGAACAGCACGCCGGGGCCGGGCAGGTGCAGGGCGATCGAGCCGGCGGTGTGCCCCGGCACGTGCACGACGACCGCGCCGCCGCCGAAGCCGAGCACCTCGCCGTCCTCGACCTCGCGGTGCACCTCGCACGGCGGGGCCGGTGGACGCGGCGGAAGGCTGTCCCAGATCTGCTGCTCGAAGGGGCTCAGCACGAACGGCGCCTCGTCCTGCTCGCCGCGGATCACCGGTGCCTCCAGCCGGTGCGCGATTACCTCGGCGCCCAGCCGCTTCGCCAGCTCGGCCGCCGAGCCGATGTGGTCCTCGTGGTAGTGGGTGAGCACGACGGTGCGCAGCGCGGCCGGGTCGGCGCCGACGGCGCGGATCCCCGCCTCGATCGCGTCGGCCTGCCCGGCGATGCCGGTGTCGACCAGGGTCAGCGTGCCGTCCTCGTCGCGCCAGAGGTAGACGAGGCCGAAGTCCAGGGTGATGAGGGTCAGTTCGGGGCGTATGCGGGTGATCTCCATGCCGGAATCCTGGACCGCGGGGCGGTCGTTCAGTCCTCGTGTTCGCCTTGGGCGTGGGGTTTTCGCCGTCGGCGTGACGGCGGGCGGGGAGGGCGGGGGAGGGCGCGATCCGGGCGGCGGCGGGGCGGCGGCGGGGTGGCGGCGGGGTGCCCGCGGGGGGTGCCGGGCGGGGGTTCGCGGGGTGCCCGGGGGTGCCCGTGGGGTGTCAACCGTGCGGGCGGCCGAAAGGCGGGGCCCGGGCCCGGGCGGGTTGGGAGGATTTCGCCGACCGGGACGGTCTGGTCCCGGGGTGCGGGCCGTTGATATACCTCCTGGACAAGAGGCCGGCGCGGTCCGCGACCGCCCCGGTGACCTGCGACGAACTAGATGGTGAGGCTCAGATGAAGCTCCTCCGTGTCGGCCCGCCGGGCGCCGAGCGCCCGGTCGTGCTGGGTCAGGACGGCACCGCGTACGACCTCTCCGGGGTGACCGCGGACATCGACGGCGGGTTCCTCGCCGGGCTGGACGACGCCGGCCTGGCCGAACTGGCCGGCGCGGTGACGGCCGGGCGGCTGCCGGTCACCGACATCGCCGGCCGGCGGGTCGGCGCGCCGGTCGCCCGGCCGGGCAAGGTGGTCGGCATCGGGCTCAACTACCGCGACCACGCGGCCGAGGCCGGCGCGCCGGTCCCGGACGAGCCGGTGATCTTCCTCAAGCCGAGTTCCACCGTGGTCGGCCCGTACGACGAGGTGCTGGTGCCGCGCGGCGGCGAGAAGACGGACTACGAGGCGGAGCTGGCGGTGGTGATCGGCCGCACCGGCCGCTACCTGGAGGACCACGCGGCGGCGGCCGGGGTGATAGCCGGGTACACCATCGCCAACGACGTCACCGAGCGGGCGTTCCAGTTCGAGCGCGGCGGCCAGTGGGACAAGGGCAAGTCGGCGGAGACCTTCACCCCGCTCGGGCCCTGGCTGGTGACGGCGGACGAGGTGGCGGACCCGCAGCGGCTCCCGCTGCGGCTCTGGGTCAACGGCGAGCTGCGGCAGGACGGCTCCACCGGGCAGATGATCTTCCCGGTGCTGGAGCTGGTCCGCTACGCGAGCCAGTTCATGGTGCTGGAGCCGGGCGACGTCCTCGTCACCGGCACCCCGGCCGGCGTCACCCTCGGCCGCCCGGGCACGCCCTTCCTGGCACCGGGCGACATCGTCGAGATCGAGATCGACGGGCTCGGCCGGCAGCGCCAGGTGCTCGGCAAGGCCTGAGCGCCCGCGCACCCGACCCTTGGCACGGGGGTCGGAGGTCGGGGTCCGGGTTCGGCGACGGCGACGGCGACGCACGGAACGGAGGGTCCGGCCGGTCCGGGGCGGAGGTCCGACGCGGCACAGGCAGGGCACCCGGAGGCGGGTCAGCGCGGGGAGAGGATCTCCCGCAGCCGCGCCGTCCGGGGCGATTCCTCGCCCTCCAGGGCCAGCAGCGCCGTCAGCACCCCGGCGGTCTGCGGATCGTGCAGCGCCGACGCCGCGGCCATCGCCACGAACTGGTCCACCAGCCACTCCCGAAGCTCGGAGACCGGCAGCGCCCGCCCTTCGTCCAGCCAGCTCAGCGAGGCGCCCTCGACCACCGCGATCCACGAGCGCACCAGCAGGGTCAGCAGCGGTCCGGCCTCGCGGACCCCGAGGTGCCGCAGTGTCCGCTTCAGCGCGGCCCGCCGGACGTCGTCCACGATCGCCGAGGTCCGCGCCGTCTCCACCACCGAACCGCCGCGCAGCAGCGCCGAGTAGCCGGCGCCGTGCTCCTCGACGAAGGCGAAGTACCGCTCCAGCACGGCCGACAGCTGCTCGGTCGGGGTGCCGGCGAGCGGTACCGCGAACCGTCCGGTCAGCTCCTCGGCCGCGCTGCGCAGCGCGGCCTCGTACAGCTGCTGCTTGCCGCCCGCGAAGTAGCGGTACACCAGCGGCCGGGAGGCCCCGGCGGCCTCCGCGACGTCGTCCAGGCCGACCTCCTCGGGCGGCCGCGTGGCGAACAGCTCCAGGGCCACCTCGATCAGCTGCTCCCGCCGCTGCTGCACCGGCAGCCGCCGGTATCCGGCCCGCCGCGGCCGGGCCGGCTCGGGTGCGGGCGGGACGGGCGCTGAGCTGGCTTCCATGGCGGCCAGCGTAGTCGCCGCGGGCCGGATGGGATCCGGCCGTGCACCGATCTTCCGAACGGGCGTTTGCGGACGTCGCGGGCCCGGTGCCGGGCGGGCCGGTCCGGAGGCGGGCGGCCGCGCGACCACCGAGGATGGGACCGATCGTCCGCGCTACCGAGGAGGGCCCGCCGGATGGCGCAGTCGCCGGGACGGGGGAGTCGGGCCGGCGGGCTGCGCGGGTTGCCGCGCGGGGTGGTGCGGTGGGTCCGCTCGGCCCCCGGGACGTACCTGTGGCTGCTGCTCCTCGGGGTCACCAGCTTCGTGGTGGCGCGGACGGACCCGGCCACCCTGGACTGGTTCCTGGCCGCTCGCTCGACCAACCTCGACCAGTTGCGCGAGCGGCCGGTGCACGCCCTCGTGGCCAGCGCGCTCTGGACCGAGCAGGCGAGCTGGCCGTCGTACGCCGTCCTCTTCACCCTGTTCCACGCCAACGCCGAGCGCTGGCTGGGGACGTTGCGCTGGTTCACGGTCGCCGCGACCGCGCACGTGCTGGCCACGCTGGTGAGCGAGGGCGTGGTCGCCTGGGGGATCGTCCGGGGCAGCCTGCAGCGGAGCATGGCCGAGACCGTGGACGTCGGTGTCTCGTACGCGCTGGCCGGCGTGGTCGCCGTGCTCACCTACCGGTTCGCCGGCCGCTGGCGCGCGGTGTACGGGGGAGGGGTGCTGCTCTTCTACGGTCTGCCGCTCGCCGTCTCGCACACGTTCACGGATCTCGGGCACTTCAGCGCCGTCCTGATCGGCCTCTGTTTCTTCCGCTTCGCGCGCGGACGGCCGGTCTGGGACCCGGGTGCGGCCCTGCGCAGGTGGCGGATCCGCCACCTGCCCGGCTGAACGTTCCGGCGAAAACCGGTCGTTCGTCCGAATTGGCCGGTCCATGCCACTCGTCAGGGGCTTGCAATCGGCTCCGGCCGCGAAATGATGTCCGGATGGCTGAACTGATCACCTCCGACGGCACCACCCCCCGCCGTATCGCGGACGACCACGTGCGGGAGCTCGCGGAGCTCGACCCGCTGACCGCGGTGTACCTGGGACTCAACCCCGAGGACGACCGCCTTCCCGACCTCTCCCCGGCCGGCGCCGAGACGATCGCCGCGCTGGGCCGCCGCACCCTCGCCCGGCTCGACGCGGCCGAGGCGGCGCTGGACGCGGCCGAGGCGGCCGGCACCCCCCGGGACGAGGCCGAACGGCGCTGCGCCCGCCTGCTGCGCGAGCGGCTCACCGCCGAGCTCGCCGTGCACGACGCGGGGGAGGTCTACCGGGCGGTGCGCAACCTCGGCTCGCCGGTGCACAACGTGCGCGAGGTCTTCACCCTCATGCCCACCGACACCGAGGAGCAGTGGCAGGTCCTCGGCCGCCGTCTCGCCCGGGTACCGGCCGCGCTCACCGGCTACCGCGAGACCCTCGACGAGGGCATCCGGCGCGGCCTGCTCTCCGGCCCCCGCCAGGTCACCACCGTGGCCGGCCAGCTGGGCGAGTGGCTGGCGGGCGACGTGCCCGGCGGCTGGTTCGGCGAGCTGGTCCAGGACGCCCCCGAGGCGCTGCGCGCGGGCCTCGCCGAGCACGCCGTGGCCGCCGCCGGGGCGCTCGCCGAGCTGCGCGACTGGCTGCGCGACGTCTACGGTCCGGCCGCCGCCGACGTCTCCGACACCGCCGGCCGTGAGCGCTACGCCCGCTGGGTCCGCTACTGGACGGGCGCCGACCTCGACCTCGACGAGGCGTACGCGTGGGCCTGGGAGGAGTTCCACGACCTGAACGCCCAGATGCAGGCCGAGGCCGAGAAGGTGCGGCCCGGCGCCGCCCCGATGGAGGCCATGAAGTGGCTGGAGAGCGACGGCCCCGCGCTGCACGGCGCCGAGGCCGCCCGCACCTACCTCCAGGGCCTGATGGACCGGGCGATCGCCGACCTCCAGGGCACCCACTTCGACCTGGCCGAGCCGATCACCCGGGTCGAGTCGATGATCGCCCCGGCCGGCAGCGCCGCCGCGCCGTACTACACCGCCCCCTCGCTGGACTTCACCCGCCCCGGCCGCACCTGGCTGCCCACCCTCGGCCGCGAGCGCTTCCCCCAGTGGGACCTCGTCTCGACCTGGTACCACGAGGGCGTTCCCGGCCACCACCTGCAGCTCGCGCAGTGGAGCTACGTCGCCGACCGGCTCTCCACCTACCAGGTCAGCGTCGGAGGGGTGAGCGCCAACCTGGAGGGCTGGGCGCTGTACGCCGAGCGCCTGATGGACGAGCTGGGCTACCTGACCGACCCGGGCCACCGGCTCGGCTACCTCAACGCCCAGATGATGCGGGCGCTGCGGGTCATCGTCGACATCGGCATGCACGCCGGCCTCGACTTCCCCGCCGACTCGCCGTACCGGGCGGGCGAGCCGGTCGCGCCGGACGCCGCGCGCGAGTTCTTCGGCCTGTACTGCGGGCTGTCGGCCGACTTCCTGGACAGCGAGCTGGTCCGCTACCTGGGCATGCCCGGCCAGGCGATCGGCTACAAGCTGGGCGAGCGCGCCTGGCTGCGGGGCCGGGCCGCCGCCCGGGCGGCGCACGAGGCGCGCGGCGAGGTGTTCGACCTCAAGGCGTGGCACATGGCGGCGCTGTCGCAGGGCTCGCTGGGCCTGGACGACCTGGTCGCGGAGCTGTCGGCGCTGTAGGCGCGGCGGACCCCGCGCCCGAGGCGCGGGACCGCTCGGTGGCCCCCGGGGTGTCAGCCCCGGGGGCCCCGCACGTTCCGGCCCCGGGCCGTCCGGTCCTGAGGTCTCCCGGGTCCTCGGGCCGTCCGGAGCACGTGGTCGGCGTCCGGCCCGGGGCGTCCGTCCTCCGGCCCGGGAGCCGCTCGTCCTCCGGTCCCGCACCTCTGGTTCTTTGGTCCTGTTTCACCCTATTTGGTGAGCTTTTTCCTTGCCATCCGCCCGAACGCGCGTTTGGCTGGAAGTCGACTGCGTGACCTCTCCGCACCCCTCCGGAAAGGCTCCCCCAGTGTCTTCCACTGCTGCCACCCGTCATGAGACGCCGGACCCCCGCCGTTGGTGGGCCCTGGCGGTCATCGCGATCGCCCAGTTGATGATCGTCCTCGACATCACCATCGTGAACATCGCCCTCCCGTCGGCCCAGAAGGACCTCGGCATATCCGACGCCGACCGGCAGTGGGTGATCACCGCCTACACGCTGGCGTTCGGAGGTCTGCTCCTCCTCGGCGGCCGGCTCGGCGACCTCTTCGGCCGCAAACGCGTCTTCACCGTCGGCCTGCTCGGCTTCGCCCTCGCCTCCGCGATCGGCGGCGCCGCGACCGGTCCGGAGATGCTGTTCGGGGCCCGCGCCCTCCAGGGCGCCTTCGGCGCGCTGCTCGCTCCCTCGGCCCTGGGGCTGCTCTCCACCACGTTCACCGACCCGAAGGAACGGAGTACCGCCTTCGGCATCTTCGGCGCGATCGCCGGCGGCGGCGCCGCGATCGGCCTGCTCGCCGGCGGGCTGCTCACCGAGTACCTGAACTGGCGCTGGTGCCTGTTCGTCAACACCCCGATCGCGGTGGTCACCGCCTTCGCCGCCTTCTCCGTGCTCTCCCGCGACCACATCGGCAAGGGCCGGCGGATCAAACTCGACCTGCCCGGTGCGGTGCTCGGCTGCGGCGGCCTGCTCGCCATCGTGTTCGGCACGTCCGAGGCGGTGACCCGGGGCTGGGGCGACTGGCTGGTGCTGGGTTCGCTGATCCTCGGCGTCGTCCTGCTCGTGGTGTTCGTCCTGGTCGAGAAGCGCACCGAACACGCGCTGCTGCCCCTGCACATCGTCGCCGAGCGCAACCGCGGCGGCGGCGCGCTCTCGATCGGCCTGGCCATGATCGGGATGTTCGGCCTGTTCCTGTTCCTGACCTACTACCTCCAGGTCATCAAGGGGTTCTCGCCGGTGATGTCCGGCGTCTCCTTCCTGCCGATGACGGCGGCCATCGTCATCTCCTCCACCGGGTTCGCGGCCCGGCTGATGACGAGGGTGCCGTCCCGCAACCTGATCGGGCCGGGGCTCCTGCTCGCCGCCGCCGGCATGGCCTGGCTGACCCAGATGAAGGTGGACAGCCCGTGGGCCGGCATGGTGCTGCCCGCCGAACTGCTGCTCGGCTTCGGCATGGGCCTGGTCTTCATGCCGTCGATGAGCCTGGCCACCCTCGGCGTCGCGCCCAGCGAGGCGGGCGCCGCATCGGCCACCATCAACTCGGCCCAGCAGGTGGGAGGCTCCTTCGGAACCGCACTGCTCAACACCATCGCGGCCAGCGCCACCGCGAGCTACCTCGCCACCCGGATCTCGGCCGATCCGGGGGTCCAGGCCCAGGGCGCGGTGCACGGCTACGTGGTGGCCACCTGGGTCGCGATGGGCATCCTGCTGGTGGCCGCGCTGATCGCGTTCCTGATGATCGACCACCGGCCGGCGCCGGGTGAGGCCGCCGGCGAGGCGGGCGGCGCCGCCGAGGCCACCGCCACGGCGGGCGCGCAGGCGCCGGGTCCGCGGCAGCGCGCCTCCTGATCCCGGTCCCGGTCCCGGTCCCGCCCGGGCCCGCCGCGAGGTCACGCAGTCACCCTCCGGCGGCCCGGCCCGGTTCCCGCCCACCCCGCCCCGCTCCTGCCTCCCCGGCGGGGGCGGGGCGGCGGGCGATCCGGCGGTCGCGGGCGGCCGGGTGACGGCGACCGGCTGAATTCTCATCCGGCTCCCAGCCGTGCATCACCGCTCTCCCAGCTCCGACCGCCATAGTCGGAGCGTTCTCGAACCGCCGCCGCCACCGTCACCGACCAGGGCAGGAGCCGACCGGGCATGGGCCAGCACCGCCGCCACCGACCACGCCGCAGCCTCCTGGCCCGCGCCGCGGTGGTCACCACGGCCCTCTCCGTCCTCACCGCCGCCGCCGTCCTCGCGGGCAGCCACGGAGCGACCTCCGAGGCGACTGCCGCCCGGCCGCCCGCCCCGGCGTTCGCGACCGCGGCCCCGGCCGCGCCCGAACTCCCCGCCGCCACCGGAGCGGCCTCGCCCGCCCCCGCCCCCGCGACCGCCGACGCCGCCGGGCCCTCCCCGGCCGCCCCCGACCCGCCCGCACCGACGGACGCCACCGCCGCGCCCTCCCCGGTCGGCACCTCCCCGGCCGCGACCGCGCCGGGCACCACCGCCGTCGCGCCCGCCACGGCCGAAGCGGCCACCGTCGGCGCACTGTTCACCGGCGGCGTCCGGCCGGGCAACCACTTCTGCACCGCCAGCGTGCTGCACAGCAGCACCGGCAACCTGCTGCTCACCGCCGCCCACTGCCTGGACGACCCGGCCGGCGTCACCTTCGCCCCCGGCTACCGCGACGGCCGGGCCCCGTACGGCACCTGGCGGGTCACCGCCGTGCACACCACCACCGGCTGGTCCCGGGACGGCGACCCGGACGAGGACTTCGCCGTCCTGGAGACCGCCGCCGACGCCTCGGGCCACCGGGTCGAGGAGGTGGTCGGCGCCAACCCGCTCGGCACCGACGAGGACTTCGGCACCACCGTCCGCCTCTACGGCTACCCGTCCGGCAGCGAGGAGCCGCTCCTCTGCACCAACGTGACCGGCCGCCACAGCGCCTACCAGCGGGTCGTCGACTGCCCCGACTACCCCGGCGGCACCAGCGGCGGCCCGTGGATCTCCACCACCACCGGCCGGGTCGTCGGCACCATCGGCGGCTACCAGGAGGGCGGCGACACCCCCGACACCTCGTACAGCGCCTACTTCGACCACACCGTCGCCGCCCTCTACGCGGAGGCGCTCGCCGCGGCCGGCTCCTGACCGCCGTAGCGGCGCCGGTGCAGTCCGAGTGAGCGCACCCGGGCGTCCGCGGACGGCACCGCCGTCGGCCCGCAACAACCGACCGCCCGGAACCAGGCCGCGCGCCAGGCGGCGATCCGGTCCCCGGGGATGCCGCAGCAGCGGACGTAGGTGACCAGGAGCGGCTCCGAGGGCATCCGGAGCCCGGCCAGGACGTCCGCCAGGGTGCTGCGCGGCAGCGCCCCGAAGCCGCCCGTCCGGGCCCGCTCCTGGAGTTCGCGCAGCGAGGGCTGCCCGGCGGCCAGCCGCAGCCGGTGCATGGCCTCCAGCAGGTGGGCCGGTTCGTAGACCAGCTCGACCCGGCGGGCCCGGCCGCCCGGCGGTGCCCGGTCCGGCCGCCGGTCGGCGCGGGCCGTCGCGGTGCCCGCTCCGGTGGCGGCCCGCTCCCAGCGCTGCCGCGCCTCGCGGACCGAGGCCCCGCAGGCCGCCGCGTACGCCTCGACCACCCCCAGCCGGGGCAGTGCGGAGCCGCTGTCGGCCCGTGACAGCGTGGCCGAGGAGCACCCGGACCGGGTGATCCGGCCGGCCATCTGCCGGTAGGTGAGGCCGGACTCCGCGCGCAGGGCGCGCAGCCACTGGGCCAGTTCGTAGTGCGGTGCCGCCGATGGCATCGCATTCTTGCGTCGCGCCATTGCCGCCCTCCCCACGGCGTGCCGCCCGGTCGGCCGGTGTTCCCGGTAGCGGCCGGAACCTGGTCCGACCGGTTCGGCCAGCCGACTGCGGTGCGATGTCGTGAATCGCCTCGAATGACGTTCCGGGTGGTACACGTATGGGTGCGACCACGGTAGTCACCGGGTTCTACCAAGGTCAATGCCCTTTGCCTCTTCTTTGCATCGTCCCGCGTTGTGGGAGATACCACCACAGTGTCTTGCGGGGAGCCGTTGATTCAATTCGTCCGGAATGCGGCGGAACGGATTCCGCCGCCCTGGCCTGGGTGAAGCCGGGCCCGGCGGGCGTCCGGCCGGCGTGATTGTCCGGCGCCGCCGGGCCGAGTGGCCCTTGCGGCAGCCTTTACCGGTCTGTTGGCATTGGCGGCGTCCGCAGCGGTATTTAGGAACTCTCGGAGGAGGCATTATGTCGCCCACGGAAAACGCCGATTTCAACGTCCTGGTCGAGCTGCTCAAGGACGTCAAATCCGGCCTGGAAGACCAGCCGATCACCCAGGCCGACTCGGTGGTCGAGGACCTCGGGCTGGATTCCCTGGACCTTCTTCAGCTGGCCCGGAAAATCAACCGCAGGCTCGGCGTCGACTTCGACCTCGACAGCTGGAACGAGACCGCGGCCGAGCACCGCCGCACGGTCGGCTCGATCCTGGCCGTGGTCGAGGCGGCCCAGCGTGTCTGAGCGGCCCTCGACCGAGTCCGGCACCGGCCGGGTCGCCCTGGTCACGGGCGGCTCGCGCGGCATCGGCGCGGCCGTCGTGCACCGCCTCGCCGCCGAGGGCCTGACCGTGCACCTGGTCTACCGCGAGGCCGAGGAGGCCGCCCGGAACGTCGTCGCCGCCGTCACGGCGGCCGGCGGCCGGGCGGTCGCCCACCGCGCCGACGTCGCGGACGAGAAGCAGGTCGTCGACCTGGTCGAGCGGATCGCCGACCTGGAGGGCGCGCTGCACGTCCTGGTCAACAACGCGGCCGTGATCGACGACCGGCTGGTCGCCGCCACCCCGACCGCGCACTGGGAGCGGGTGCTCCGGATCAACCTGACCGGGCCCTTCCTGGCCTGCCGGGAGGTCCTCCCGGTCATGCTCGACCAGGGGTGGGGCCGGATCGTCAACATCTCGTCCAACTCGGTGCGGATCCCCGGCCCGGGCCAGAGCGCCTACGCGGCCGCCAAGGGCGGGCTGGAGGCACTCACCCGCACGCTGGCCGTCGAGGTCGGCCGCAAGGGCATCCGGATCAACACCGTCGCCCCCGGCAAGGTGCGCACCGAGATGACCGACGCCGTCGCCGAGCGGCTCGGTTCGGACGGCGCCGGCACCCGCTGGGGCCTGCCCGAGGACATCTCCGGCCTGGTCGCCTTCCTGGCGGGGGACGAGGCCGACTACATCCAGGGCCAGACCTTCACGGTGGACGGCGGCCGGCTGGTGATGCGGGCCGCGGCCGGCGCCCGGCCGCGCCGGGCGGGGGTGCCCGCGTGAAGTACTGGGAGGACCTGGTGGGCGCGCCCGACCACCGGTTCGGTCCGCTGGTCTTCGGCGGCGACCTGCTCGACCGCCTGCTCGACCTGATGGGCGAGAAGCACCCCGTCCACGACGACGACGCCTTCGCCCGGGCCCTCGACCGCACCCGGCGGATCGTGCCCGGCGGCTTCATCCACTCGATCACCTCCGGCTGGGTCGTCCAGCACGGCTCGCCGGCCGCCGTCGTCGGCCTGCGGACGCTGGCCTGGGACTTCGTCCGCCCGCTCTACCCCGACACCCCGTTCTGGTTCACCACCCGGACCGGCCGGGCCGTCGAGATCGACGACCGGCTCGGGCTGGTCGAGTCCACCCGGCGGGTGCACGACGAGGACGGCCGCGTGTACGCGATCGGCCGGATGAGCGTGGTGGTGCTGCGCCGGGCCGCGGCCGTCGCGCTCACCCCCCGAACGGACCCGGCCGCCCCGGGAACCACCACCGAGCCGGCGCGGGCGACGACCGCCCCCGCCCGGACCAGCGAGAGGACAGACCGATGACCGACGACTCCGCGAACCACCCGCCGGCCCCGGTGCCCGGGCCGCTCTCGCCCCGCCCGCTGGAGGGCCGGGTGGCCCTGGTCACCGGCGGCTCGCGCGGCATCGGCGCCGGCATCAGCCGCAAGCTCGCGGCCTGGGGCGCCACCGTGGCGATCAACTACGTCGACCGGGGCGGACCGGCGAAGGAGCTCGCCGCCGAACTCACCGCGGCGGGAGCCAAGGTGACCCTGCACCGGGCCGACCTGTCCGAGGCGGAGGCCGCCGAGGAGCTGATCGCCGAGGTCGCCGAGGCCCACGGCGACCTGCACATCCTGGTCCAGAACGCCGCGGCCACGAAGTTCTCCCTGCTGGAGGACGCCACGCTCGGCCAGTGGCAGTTCGTCCAGGACACCAACGCCCGGGCCACCTGGCTGCTGGCCAAGCACGCGGTGCCGCTGATGAAGGGCCGCCCCGGCGCCCGGTTCATCACCATCACCAACTCGACCACCACCCGGATCGTGCCGCGCGCCGGTCTGCTCGGCGCCGCCAAGGCCGCCTTGGAGAACCTCACCCGGTTCCTGTCCTACGAGCTGGCGCCGCACGGCATCGTCGCCAACTGCGTCCGCCCGGGCCTGGTGCAGACCGGCGTCTTCAACGTCCGGCCCGACTTCAACCACGGGGTGCGGCACGAGCTCTCGGTCACCCCGTGGACGGAGGGACAGATGACCACCCCCGAGAACAGCGCCGACGTGGTCGCCATGCTCTGCCTGGACGAGGCCGCCTGGATCGTCGGGCAGACCATCACGGTGGACGGCGGCTACGCGCTCTGGGGCAACCTCAACAGTCCGCTGCGGGTGGGGGAGTGACACCGGGAAGGGGGGAGTCGCCATGTCCGAGGTGATCGTGACCGGTACCGGGGTGGTCTCCCCGGCCGGTCTGGGCACCGAACCGCTCTGGGCCGCGATGGCCGCCGGCCGGTCGTTCTTCGACTCGGACGGGCCGCTGCCCTGGCCGGTGGCCGCCGTCGACCGCGGCACCGTGGGGTGGCCGCCCGGCAAGCCCTGGGTGGACAACCGCAAGTACGCCAACCTGGCCGCCTACTGGGCGGTCGAGGCGGCCCGGCTCGCCCTGCGGCAGGCCGGCCGCGACCCGGACGCCCCGGACCACCCCGGCTGGGGGGACCCGGAGCGCGGCGGCACCGTGATGGCCGTCGGCAGCACCGGGGACGAGCTGGGCGACGTGATGCCCAGACTCGCCGGGATGGCCCTGGACGACCCGCGCCCCCTCGCCACCCTGCTCTACGAGGAGGTGCCGGACTACTCCTACATCCGCGGCATCCCCTCCCAGCTGGGCCAGTTCGTCTGCATGACGACCGGCTTCCGGGGCTCCAACGTCGCCGCCTACGGCGAGGTGGCGGCCGGTGGCCTCGGCGCCCTGGCGCTCGCGCTGCGGCTGCTGGAGAGCGGTGAGCTGGAGCGGGTGCTGGTGGTCGGGGTGGCTCCGCCGTCCTCGGTCACCGCGCTCGCCTCCTTCGACCGGGACGAGCCGATCGGCACCGAGGCCGTCCCCGGCCGCGGCCCGTTCGACGAGGACCGGGCCGGTCCGCTGCTCGGCCAGGGCGCCGCCGCCGTCCTGCTGGAGCGGGCCGCTCCGGCGGACGCCCCGGCGCCCCGGGCCCTAGCCCGGCTGCTCGCCTGCGAGACGGTGGTCGCCGCCGACCGGGCGAGCGCGACCGGCCTGGCGGTGCGGGCGGCGCTCCGCCGGTCCGGCGGCCGGCCCGACCTCTGGTGGGCGCACGGCTCGGGCTCGCAGACGGCCGACCGGGAGGAGTGCTCGGCCGTCCTGCCGCAGGTCGGCGCGGTGCCGGTGACCAGCAGCAAGGGCACCCTGGGCCTCGCCACCGAGTGTTCGGCGCTGATCGACACTGCGCTCGCGGTGGAGTCGCTGCGGCGCGGCCAGCTGCCGCCGGTCGGCCTGCTGCGGCGTCCCGACCCCCGGTTGGGAGGCCCGGACACGGTGACCGGGACGGCCCGCCCGGTGCCGGGCCTGGGCACCGCGCTGATCACCGGGGTCGACCACGGCCGGGGCACCGCCTCGGCGGGCGCCCTGGTGCTCGGCGGCGTCACGGGAGCCCCGGGCGACCACCACGCACGGCGGGAGGAGGAGCAATGACGGACGACGACATCGTGATCACCGGGATGGGCGTGGTCACCCCGATCGGCGCGACCGTGGAGGACTTCTGGGAGGCCAACCTGGCCGGCCGGTCGGGCGTGGTCGCCGAGACCCGGATGGACCTCGGCGGACTGCCCTGCGGCTGGGCCGCCGGGCTCATCCCCGACGACGTCCGGAAGGAGGTCGCCGAACGCTGGGGCGGCCCGGACCGCACCTGGGGCGACACCCTGCTGCACTGCGTGGTGGACCAGGCGCTCGGGGACGCCGGGATCACCGGCCCGATCGGCGGCGAGGCCGCCGGACTGGTCTGGTCCCGGGTCTGGCCCGGGCCGAGCGGCTCCTTCCCGCAGGACTACGCCGTCCACTTCCGGGAGCTCGGCGAGCGGTACCGGAGGATCGGGAACGACCCGGCCGTCGTGCTGGAGAACCTGCGGAACCGGCGGCTGTCGGCGGAGGCCTCGGACCACTCGGCCTTCCCGGTCGAACTGGCCGGACGCCTCGGCGTCCCGCTGATCGCCTCCCGGGTGGAGGCCACCTGCTCGGGCGGCCTGCGCTCGATCGCCGAGGCGGTCCGGCTGCTGCGGCTGGGCCGGGTGGAGGTCGCCGTGGTGGCGGTCTCGGTGTCCCGCAACACCCAGTACGTGCTCTCCCAGTACGGGCAGCTGATGGCGCTGTCCCGCTGGAAGGGCGACCCGGCCCACTCCTCGATGCCGTTCGACCGGCGCCGCTCCGGCATGGTGATCAACGAGTCGGCCGGCGCGCTGGTCCTGGAGACGGCGGCCCACGCCGCCCGGCGGGGCGTGACCGAGACGCACGCCGTGGTCGGGGGCTGGGGCCTGGCGGTGGACACCACCCACATCACCGCGCCGCAGGTCGGCATGGTCGAGCGGGTGATGCGCACCGCGATCGCCGGGTCCGGACTGACACCGGACGACATCGACACCGTCAACGCGCACGGGACGTCCACCAAGCTCAACGACATCACCGAGGCCCGGGCGCTGCACCGGGTGTTCGGCGAGCGGACGGCGGAACTCGACGTCTGCGCGGTGAAGTCGCTCACCGGGCACGGCTCCGCCGCGTCCGGGGTGGTGGAGACGGTGGCGGCGGCGCTCACCCTCGGGCGGGGCGTCATCCCGCCCGTGGTGACCTGCACCGAGCCCGACCCGGCCTGCGCGGTGAAGACCTCACTCACCCCGGTGGAGCGCCCGGTGAGCACGGTGCTGAAGAACTCCTTCGGCTTCGGCGGGCAGTACGCGTCGATGGTCTTCCGGCGCCCGGAACGACCGCGCCCGGCGCCGGTCCGGTGAGCGGCGGGAGGGCGGTGCCCGCGGTGGACCTGCCGGTCGAGGTGATCGAGCCGGTCGGCGGGCACCGTGCGACCGTCCTGTGGCTGCACGGTCTCGGTCAGGAGCCGGAGAGCCTGATCGAGGTGGCCGACCGGATGGGGCTGGACCGGGCGGGGATCCGCGGGGTCTTCCCGCGGGCGCCGCTGCGGCCGATCGGCCGGGTCTCCGGCGATCCGGCGCGGGCCTGGTTCCAGCAGGACGTCTTCTCGCTGGACCACCCCGGTCCGGAGTCGCTGCCGAGCGTGCTCGCGGTGGAGCGGCGGCTGCGCGCGGTGTTGGACGAGGAGACGGCCCGGGTGGGAGCCGGGCGGACGGTGGTCGCCGGGTTCTCGCAGGGGGCGCTGATGTCGCTGGTGCTGGCCCTGCGGTACCCGCAGCGGCTGGCCGGGCTGGCGCTGTACGCGCCGTTCCTCCCGGAGGAGGCCGTCCCGTTGCTGGCCTCCCGCCGGTCGGCGGTCGCGGCGGACCTGCCGGTCTGGATCGGTCACGGCGCGTTCGACTGGGTGATCCCGGAGCAGAGCGGGGCGAAGGTGCGGGACGTGCTGGCGGACTGGGGGCATCCGGTGCGCTGGCAGCGGTACCGGGCCGGCCACGAGGCGTTCGGTGGGGTGAAGCGCGGGCTGCCCGCCTTCCTCGACCGGGTGCTCGGCCCCGCCGGGGACTGACCGGCGGGCCCGAACGGGGGCCGGGCTTCGAGACTCCTCTCGAAGCCCGGCCCCCGCAGCACGCAACGGCTCCGCTCCGCGCGCAGGAAGTCGGCCCGGCCGACTTCCTGCGCGGGGGATCATCAATGCCGACCGGGGCAGGGCGGGGGAGGCTCGGAGGTCGGACTGTGGATTCGGGGGCAGGAGACGGCGGTGGTGGCCCGGAGCTGCCGGCCGGGTGTCCAGTAGTTCCACACCACGTCGTGGGGATAGGTGCGGAGGAAGGCATCGGCGTGCTTCAGGCGGAGTGCGGGTGAGAGGTCGGTGTCCAGGGCGGGGGCTTCGGCGAGCTGCTTGCCGAGCCAGACGAGGGCATCGGCTGGGTCGTCGGTGGTGTGCCCGATCTGGGATGCCGGTTTGGCCAGCCAGTGCATGACCTCCAGCGGCGGGGCGGGGCTGTGCCAGACCGAGCGGGCGCCGTTCTGGAATGCGGGCGGCCGTCGTTCGGTGTCCTCGGGGCGCCTGCCGCCCACCCAGGTGTAGCAGTGCCAGTGCAGGCCGGGCCTGTGCCAGTGATCCATTCGCGCCTACCGTTGGTGAATGAGCCGGCCCCGCTCCCGATTCCACTGGGAGCGGGGCCGATTCGTGCCCGGAGAGTGTCAGACCGCCGTGTCGAACCGGGCCGGGTCGATACCGGCAACGGCCAGTTCGGCGCTGCTGAACCTCAGTTCCGCACCGGGCCGCTTGGTGTCACCCATCACCCACAGCCCGCCGTCAACACCCGGCACCTCGCGCAGGGTCGCGCAGGTCTCGTGCTCCGACTGCGGGTTGCCGCCACAGGCCCTGTATGCGGCCGCGTCCGGCGGGATCTCGATCTCGTACAGGTCGAATTGCCGCAACGTATTGGCTCCTGTCGTCGTCAGGAGCCAGGCGGTGGCTCCTGTTGTCGGGCTGGCCACCAATGTAAGGGCGGAAAGCAGGTGCTACGAGGCGATTTCCTGTTCCCTCAAGAACTCGTCCCGAATTCCTTCGACCATGCGCCGCATCTCGTCGCCGGACAAAGCTCTGGCTGCGAATCCATCGAATTTCTGGACGTACGCTTCAGTGTCTCGCGGGTTGGTGACCACTACCTCGGCATGGATGGTTTCGACCGTGACCATGCGATCATCTCGGATGACGAAAGAGTGCGCCGGCACATCGGTCTGAGGTGCGGCCAGTGGCACAATCCGAATATCCACATGGGACAGGCGGGATACGGAAATGATGCGGTCCAGCTGCCCGGCCATCATGGCGGCAGGCACCAGGCGCCACCGGAGAACAGGCTCGGTCATGACGAATCGCAGGGTCTTGGTGGTGTCGTAGAGAGATTGCTGCCTTGCCAGTCGTGCTGCGACGGCCCGCGACAACTGCTCCTCGCTGAGATCTCTTCTCCCGAACACCGCTCGCGCGTATTCCGGGGTCTGCAACAGGCCGGGGACAAGGGAAGGTTGGAACACGCGAAGCAACTGGGTGGAGTCGTCCAGGGCTTTGATCTGCTGCTGCTTGCGGTAGTGGCCCAGGCGCCGGATCAGACGCCACGCCGTCGCTTCCGTGGCCTCTGCCCGCGCGGCGTCCATGTACTCGGCCTTGACCTCGTCCGAGACGGCTATGGCCGTGAGGATGCGCTCCACGTCCACGATGGCGGGCGACACCTTGCCGGTCTCGATCTTGCTCAACTTGCTCGGAGACATGACAGCGCCACGGGCCACCGCCTTGGCTTCCTTGCCGGAAGCCTTCCGGAGTTCCCGCAGTGCCGCCCCGAGCCGTGATCTGTTCACTCGCTGTACTGTGCCCACCATTCGGTGAACGGTACGGAGCGTGCCATCGCGAGATCGCGGTACGCCTTGAATTCGGCGAGCCTGCTGCTGTCAAGGAATTCGAGCCCGAGGTACTTCCCGTTGTCGTCGTAGCTCATCGCCGCCACGGCGTCGTTGTCGAACAGCCAGAAGTCCGGCGCCTCCGGAACTGGGTTCTCCTGGTCGGTGGTGTCGAGGATGTAGAACTCCTCGCCGGCCGCCATGTTCCGGTGGTACCCCCATGCGAGCTCGAACCGGAGGTAGTCGGTGAGCGGGCGCGCGAGGATGTGAACCCGGTACATGCGCTTACCGGCCTGGGTGGCGTCGGCCACCGTCCCGACCCAGCCGGCCGTCCTGTACGCCTCCGGCTGCTCCTCGCCGGCGAGGAACGCCCGGTAGGCGTCCACTCCGCCCGACTGGCTGTAGTCGTCCAAGGTCTCCAGCCGGAAGGCCTCGTGGCCGAACTCCGAGAACCAGTCGCCGAGGGTCCTAGATGAGGTTGTCACGGATCGCCTCTCGGATGAGTTCGACGGGGATTTCGACCAGCGTCTCATGAGCCGGAATCCGGAGGTCGTGCTCAGTCACTCGCTCACCCTGGACGGCGAGTGTGCCCCGGTCCGTCAAGTACAGCGTGGGGCAATCGCCTTCGTCGCAGGAGCCTACAAGCCGCGTCAGCTTCACTGGTGCCTCCCACTCGCCCGGTGTCATGACGATGTTCCCGAGGTGACCGGGGTGCAGGGAAGAGGCTTGTGTTTCCGGCACTGGAAACTGGTCTGACTTCGAACAGGAGCTCCGGAGTCCACATGCCACACCGCCCGGGACCGACCGACGAGCTCCCGCCGACGGATCCGCGCTTGACGCGGCAGACTGGTGCGCGCAGGAAGTCGGTTCGGCCGACTTCCTGTGTGGGCGGGGTTGCTGCGGTGATTTGGTAGGGGCGGAGGGGCGGCCCCCTCATCGGCGGCCCCTCGCTCGGTGCGAGCGAGGGGCTGCCGATGCTCAGGCGTGGTGGTCGAGTTCGCCGGCTTTGATGGTGCGGAGGAGGTCGGCGAAGGTGGCGGCGGTGGTGCGGAGGATGACGTCGCCGTCGTCGGATTCCCGCAGCTCGACCAGGCCGTTGGCAGGCCGAACCTCAAGGCAGTCGTTGTTCGCGCCTGAGTAGGTGGACTTCTGCCACGTGAGGCTAGCCATGGTTGCCTTCCGCTTCTTCTCGGATCGCTCGAATGAAGTCCCGAGATTCCTCTTCGGGGAGGGCACTTGAATCCATCCTCGTCAGGATGGCTCTGAACCGTGCAACGTGAGCCGGGGCATCGAAGAGCTGGCAACCTGGGCCGGTATCGATCTGAGCGGTATCCAACTCGGGGATCGGCCCTTCCGCGTAGGTGAAGTTCTCGCTCGGGCTGGGCAACGTGGCGAGACTGAATGGCACCACGCGAACCGAGATAGTCGTCCGCTCGGAGTCCTCAGCGAGAGCTTCGAGCTGCTCAGCCAGAACTCCTGTGCCGCTGAACTGCATCCGCAGGGCGGCCTCATGGATGAATGCGGTGTACGGCGTCGCCCCGGAACGGACCACCCGCTGGCGTTGCATGCGGAATGCCGTTCGTAGATCGACCTCGTGGCGAGGCAGTGGTGGGATTGAGTTCGAGAACACCGCAGACGCGTAGGCGCCGGTCTGGAGGAGCCCGGGAACGAACGTGATGGTGTAGGTGGCCAGCCTGTTCGCATGGCTCTCAAGTTCGGCATTCTCCAGGAAGTCCGTTGCCAAGGTATCTCGGTACTCCTCCCACCAGCCGGGCTTGCTGCGATCGGTAATGATGTCCGCGAGTGCATCGATCAGGGGTCGGTTGACGCACATGCAGGCTGCCGCGATGGTGTGCAGGCGCTCCACGCTGATGCCGATCTTCCCGGACTCCATCTGTGTGACCTGGGCTGGGTTCATGCCCACAGCGCGGCCGAGCTCACTGCCACCGAAGCCGGCCTGCTCGCGCATTCTTCGAAGCTCTGTACCCAGCCGTCGCTGACGGAGCGTGGGGTTCGGTCGAGCCATGAGGTCCTTCCGGGGCAGGGGTGTTCACAGTCTGCCGCGCGGTCGGATGGCGGTCCATCCGGGCTGGCTCTGCCACGTTAGAGGGAACATCTTGAATCCATGGAAAATTTATCATGGATGTCAGCTATGGTCTGTCTCATAGCGATCCGACGGATCGTCAGTAACGCTCGTCTGTTGGGGCGGTAGGTGCCTGCTGCCCTCTTGCACCGCAGAGCAGCCATGGCCGGGCCTGGCTCACGGTGACGCATCCGCCGACGCTCACCCTCCCCACTCGCACGACCTCACTCGGAGGTTCCCCATGCGTGCCTTCAACCCGCCCGACTGGTCCGCCGCCCGCGAGGAGCTGCGCACCGCGCTCACCCTCTCCTCCTGGCCCGACGACCTCATCGCGGACGCCGAACTCGCCCTCCACGAGCTGTACGTCAACGCCTGGCGCCACGCGGGCTGCCAGGCCCCGACCGTCGTGGTCGTCCTCCTCCCCACCCGCACCGTCCGCGTCTCCGTCGCCGACGACAGCCCCACCCTCCCCGAACCCCGCACCTCCGCCGACCCCTACGAGCTCTCCGGGCGCGGCCTCCACCTCGTCCGCTCCCTCACCCACCGCTTCGGCGCCGACGCCGCCAAGAACGGCAAGCGCGTCTGGTTCGAGCTGGACGCCGCCGCGTGAGCCGGCGACCGACCCCGCCCCCCTCGGGAAGGGGCCGCCCCACGATGGGCGTCGTCGTCCCCATCCCGCGCCCGCACATCGAGCGCACCACCGTCCCCTACCTCACCGTCGAGTCCGTCCCCGACGCCGACCTCCAGCTCCGCTTCCCCGTCGACCTCGACATCAACGCCGCCCCCGGCGACCACCTCGCCGTCCCCCTCACCCGCGCCCAGGCCCGCGACCTCCTCGAAAGCCTCGCCCACCACCTCGGATACCTCCGATGACCGACTACCTCGTCGCCACCGCCTTCGCC
>NZ_JAQYWZ010000919.1:0-407 GCF_036290945.1 Streptomyces sp. BE303 | reverse complement strand
CGGAGGCTGCGGGCGAGCGGGGCTGGAAGACCAGCCGTCGGCGGACCAGCCACGCCTTCCATTCGCGGTTGATGGAGCCGATGTTGGAGGACTTCCGCGCAGTGGTGCGGTCCCTGGCCTTCTCCGAGCCTTCGGTCCCGGCGGTGTCGTCGGTGACGGGCCGTCAGGTCGGTGTCGGTCAGTGGTCGGACCCGGAGTACTGGGTGGACCAGGTCCGCAAGCCGGTCCGCTTCGCCGACGCCCTCGAAGCGCTAGACGGCGTCACCTGGTTCGTCGAATTGGGCCCGGACGGCGTCCTGTCGGCGCTCGTCCAGCAGCCCGACGCCGTCACCGCGCCGCTGCTGCGCCGCGACCGTGACGAAGTCACCACCGCGCTGACGGCGCTCGCGACCCTGCACGTCAACGGT
>NZ_JAQYWZ010000918.1:0-4379 GCF_036290945.1 Streptomyces sp. BE303 | reverse complement strand
GTCCCCCGGGGGGGCGGGCCGCCCGGGCCGGGGGGGGCCCCGCCCCGGGGCCCGCCCACCACTGCGTCAGCCGGCGTCCGGGGAGCCGGACTCCCGGACGACGGCGACGTCGCCCGCCCCGACGGTCAGACGGCCCGTGACCGTCGTGTTCGAGAGGAGCTCGACCCCGCGACACGCGACCTCGACCGTGTCGTCGGTGTGGTTGAGGACGAACAGCCAGCTGCGCCCGTCCTCCGCCGTGCGGCGGACGACCTCCACCCCGTCGCCGGCGCCCGGCGCCGTACCGCCCACGCCCGCCTCGTCCAGCGCGCCCGCGATCAGCGCCCGCAGCGAGGAGTCCTCGAAGCGGGTGGCGGCGTAGCGCGCGAGGCCGGCGCCCGCGCGGTGGCGCAGCAGGGCCGGCCCGCCCGCCGCGGGGCCGTCGGCGAACCGGGCGTCGACGACGGTGCCGTCCGTGCCGTCCGTGCCGTCCGTGCCGGCCGGGTGGACGGCCTCCGCCCAGACCCGCCCGGTCAGCCCGTTGTCGAGGGTCAGGGTGGCGCCCTCCCGCAACGGCAGGAACTCGTCGACGGTCAGCCCGAGCAGGTCCCGCAGGGCGCCCGGGTGGGGGCCGGGGTGGAGGCGGTCGTCGCGGTCGACCAGTCCGGAGAACGGACCGACCAGCAGGTGGCCGCCTCCGTGCACGTACGCGGTGAGCGCCCGGACCGTCCCGGGGGTGGCCAGGTAGTGGCTGGGGAGCAGCACCAGCCGGTACCGGGACAGCACGTCGGCGGACACGTCGGCGGGGATCACGTCGCACACCACGCCCTGCTGCCAGACCGCGCGGTGCCACGCCTCGGCCTCCGCGGCGTACCCCAGGTCGACGCTCGGCCGGCCGCCGAGCTCCAGGGCCCAGTAGTTCTCGTAGTCCCACAGCAGCGCGACCTCGCCCGTCACCGTGGAGCCCGCGACCTCGCCGATCCTGCGGAGCACCGAGCCCAGCTGAACGACCTCCTGCCAGACCCGGGTGGACTCACCGCCCTGCGGGACCATCGCGGAGTGCCACTTCTCCACGCCGGAGTCGGACTGGCGCCACTGGAAGAAGCAGGCCCCGTCCGAACCGCGGGCGATGTGCGCGAGGCTGTTGCGCAGCATCTCGCCGGGGCGCTTCGCGGTGTTCCGCGGCTGCCACTGGACGGCCGAGGTCGAGTGTTCCATCAGCAACCAGGGCCGGCCCCCGGCGATCCCCCGGGAGAGGTCGGCGCTGAACGCGAGCCCGGTGTGGGCCTCGGGGTCGGCGGCGACCAGGTAGTGGTCGTTGGTGACGAGGTCGACCGCCGGCCCCCAGGCGCAGTAGTCGGCCCACTTGTATGTCCCGGCCATGAAGTTGGTGGTCACCGGCCGTCCCGGTGAGTGGCGGTGGAGGATGTCGCGCTCCGTCCGGTAGCAGGCCAGCAGCTCGTCGGAGGCGAAGCGGTAGTAGTCCAGTTGCTGGGCGGGGTTGGTGCGGCCCGGCGTGGCGCCGGGAATCCGGACCTGCGACCAGGCGCTGTAGCGTTGACTCCAGAAGGCCGTTCCCCAGGCCCGGTTGAGGCCGTCGAGGTCGCCGTGGCGGGCGCGCAGCCAGCTGCGGAACGCCTCGGCGCTGGTGGGGCAGTGGCAGTGCGCGTTGTAGCCGCCGATTTCGTTGCCGACGTGCCACATCACCACGGCGGGGTGCTCGCCGTAGCGGCGGGCGAGCCGGTCGGCGACGACGCCGGCGCGTCGCCGGTAGTCCGGCGAGGACGGGCAGAACCCCTGGCGCGAGCCGTGGCCCAGGCGCCGGTCGAGGTGGTCGACGAACAGGGCGTCGGGGTACTCCTCGGAGAACCACGGCGGGGGCGAGGCCGAGGGGGTGGCGAGGTCGACTGCCACACCGCCCTCGTGCAGCAGGGCGATCACCTCGTCCATTCCGGAGAAGTCGAAGCGGTCCTGGTCGGGCTCGATCCACGACCACGAGAAGATGCCGAGCGACACGAGGTTCACGCCGGCCCGCTGCATCAGCCGGACGTCCTCACGCCACACGTCCCGGTCCCACTGGTCCGGGTTGTAGTCACCGCCGAACGCGAGTCGGGGCACCGAGCCCCAGGGTGCGCCGCGCGGCACGGCCGCGGGCCCGGTGGCCGGGTTCGGTGTCGATGAGGGGGAAAGCTGCGGCACTCGTGACTCCCAGGAGAAGGCGTGCGGAACGGGGGTGGGCCGGCGGGGCGGGCGGTGCCGCCGTCGCCGGACCCCTACAGTCAACACACCAATGTGACCGGTATCAACGATCTGAGCGGACATCGTGGCTGTTGCAACCGATGTTGGCAGAACCATTGACAGTAAAATTGATACCGGTAACATCCCACTGACCAAACTCCGTCACGGGCGGCCGGTCAGGCCTTGCGTCGACGCCGGAGCCCGCGTTCCATGGGCGGACGCGGATTCCCCTTCCGGTCCACTCCACCCCGGGCCGGTGCCCGGGGCCGAGGACCGCGTGCAACGGAGGTACGGCGCATGGTGACCCTGATCCAGCTGGAAGTACTCACGAAGGTGATCGAGTCCGGGGGCTTCTCCGGGGCGGCGAAGTCGCTGTTCACCAGCCAGCCGGCCGTGTCGAACCACATCCGCAACCTGGAGCGGTCCCTCGGCGCCCAGCTCGTCCACCGCACCAGCCAGGGCGCCCGCCCCACGCCGGCCGGGGAGATCGTGGTCGAGCACGCCCGGCGGATCTTCGGGATCCTGGACGAACTGGAACTCGCCGTCGCCGAGCGCCGGGGCCTGGGCGCCGGCCGGCTGGTGCTGGCGGGGACGACGACCCTGGGCACCTACCTCCTGCCGCTGCTGCTCTCCGAGTTCGCCCTGCGGGCCCCGAAGGTCTCCTGTCAGATCAGGGTGGGGAACGAGGAGACGGTCGAGTCGTGGCTGCTGCGGGGAGAGGTCGCGCTGGGGCTGTGCGCCGGCACGCCGCGGGACGAACAGCTCGTCGCCCAGGGCATGTTCGAGGAGGCCATGGTGCTGGTGGCGGAGCCGGGTTCACCCCTCATCGGCCGGGCGCTGACCCCCGCCGACCTGGCCGACCAGCGGTTCCTGATGCGCGAGGCGGGCTCCGCCACCCGTCGGCTCCAGGAGTCCGCGTTGCGGACGTGGGGGCTGGAGCGCGCCGAGCAGTGGGACATGTGGGGGACGGACACCCTGAAGCAGGCCGTCTCCCGGGGGCTAGGCCTGGCGGTCGTCTCCGAGCACGTCATCCGCCAGGAGACGGAGGCGGGGATGCTCGCGGCGCTGACCGTCGTGCCGGCCCCGCCCGTCCGGACGGTGTCCCTGGTACGGCGGGCCGACCGGGCGCTCACGCCGCCGGAGGAGGCGTTCGTGGCGCTGGTCGGAGCCGTCTCCGAGTGGCCCGGGTGACGGGCGGGACAGGTCGGGGCGGGCGGGGCCGGAGGGGTCGGCGGGGTGGTCGGGGCCGGGCGGGGCGTCAGTACCGGATGCAGGCGGAGCGCAGGTCGGTGTAGAAGTCCCACACGTCCGGGGAGCACTCCGGGGCGCCGAGCTGCGAGGCCTTCGCCCCCATGTGCGGCAGGTGGGAGTACGCGCCGACACCAGGGCGGTTGACGTGCAGCATGCCCGCCTGGAAGTCCTGGAGGGCCTGGAACATCAGGGACGGGTTCTGGGTGAAGACGGTGCCGGACATCCCGTACTTCACCGAGTTGGAGATGCGCATGGCGTCCTCGTAGCCGTCGCACTCGATGACGGACAGGACGGGGCCGAAGACCTCCTCCTGGGCGATCTCGCTGTCCCAGGCCACGTCGGTCAGCACGGTGGGCTCCATGAAGTAGCCGGGGGTGTCCAGGGCCGCTTCCTTGCCGCCGCAGGCCAGCGTGGCGCCGGCCTCGACGGCGGTGCGCACCGCGGTCAGACAGGCCTGCAGGCGCTCCTCGTTGACCACCGGCCCGATGTCCGCCCAGTCCTGGTCACCGCGCCCGATCCGCATGGCGGACACGCGCGGGACGAGGCGTTCCAGCAGCGCGTCGCGGACCGACCCGTCCACGATGACGCGGCTGGTGGCGCTGCACCGCTGGCCGCTCTGGCCGAACGCGCCGTGGATGACGGCGTCCGCGGCCGCGTCGAGGTCGGCGTCGGCGAGCACGATGAGCGCGTTCTTGCCGCCCAGTTCGAGCTGGGCGCGCATCAGCCGGCCCGCGCCGGCCCGGTTGATGGCCTGTCCGACCGGCAGGGAACCGGTGAAGGAGATGCCGGCGACGCGCGGGTCGGAGACCAGGGCCTCGCCGGGGTCGCGGTCGCCCTGGACGAGGTTGAGGACGCCGGCGGGCAGCCCGGCGTCGACGAACGCCTGCACCAGCAGCGCCGAGGTCCAGGGG
>NZ_JAQYWZ010000917.1:0-400 GCF_036290945.1 Streptomyces sp. BE303 | reverse complement strand
GCGCTTGCCGACCTCGCCGCCCATCTGGGTGCCGGAGAAGCCGATGCGGGGGACGAGGTTGTCGGGGGCGCAGGCGGACGGGTCGGGGCCGTTGGTGCAGATCTGGTCGTCGGAGGTGAGCAGGGCGACCTTGGCGTCCTTCGCGGCCTGGACGACCTGGGGTCCGACGGCGGGGTCGGGGACGACGATGACGACGCCGTTGGTCTTCTGTGCGATCGCGGCCTGGACCTCGCTGATCGTCTTGTTGGCGTCGTTGCCCAGGTTCACGACCTTCAGGTCCACACCGAGTTCGGCGGCCTTGGCCTTGGCCCCGGCGGCCTCGCCGACGAAGTACTCCTGGTCGCCCTGCTTCTGCAGGTAGGTGATCGAGATCTTCCCGTCGACCTTGGCGACCTCGCCG
>NZ_JAQYWZ010000916.1:0-500 GCF_036290945.1 Streptomyces sp. BE303 | reverse complement strand
CCGGCGCGCCGCCCGGGCGGACGGCGCCGCCCGCTCCGCCGCAGCAGCGGGAGAACCGGGCCGCGTAGGCGCAGGCGGGGTTGCTCCCGCAGGCCGTCGCCGCGGTCGAGGCGCACGGCACCGCCACGACGCACGGCGACCCGATCGAGGCCCAGGCCCACCTGGCCACCTCCGGTCAGCCCCGGGACGGCGGCGACCCGCGCTCCGACGGACGGGCGGCGGGGTGGGACAGCGTGTACACCGCGCGGTAGGCCTCGGGGGTCGCCGCGGCCGTCCGGTTGGGGGGGGCGGCGGGGGGGGGGGGGGGGGCGGGGGGGCCGCCGGGGGGCGCCGCCCCCGCGCCGGCGGGGGCGCGCCCCCGGGGGGCGCGGCGGCCGGCGGCGGCGGGGGGGGCCGCGGCGGCGCCCCCTGCCCCCCCCCCCCGCGCGGCCCCGGCCGCCCCGCCCCCCGCGCCCCCCCCCTGGGGCCCGGCCGGCGCCGTCGTGGGCCCGGGCCGGTGG
>NZ_JAQYWZ010000915.1:0-321 GCF_036290945.1 Streptomyces sp. BE303 | reverse complement strand
CCGACCACGAAGACGTTCTGGCCCCACGCGGTGGTCGCGTTGACCGCGAAGGAGGCCCCGCCGGTCACCACCGTGCCGCTCCCGGGCGCACCGACGTGGAGCGCGACCGCGTCCCCCGCCCCGACGGTGGCGGTGAACCGGCCGTCCGGGCCTACCGTGTAGGACGGACCGGTGAAGCCGCCGGCCGCCGCGTCGCCGTGCTGGACGTCGCAGGAGCTGCCGGCCGGCAGGGAGGTCTGGAAGGTCCGGGTGATCGCCCCGCCCTCCCGGTTGACCGCCACGAATCCCTTGCCGCCGCGCCCGAAGGCGATCGCGTTGTTG
>NZ_JAQYWZ010000914.1:0-458 GCF_036290945.1 Streptomyces sp. BE303 | reverse complement strand
GTCGCGGCCCTGGAACCGGGGGGACCGGCCTCGTCGGGCGGTTGTGTCGGCGTTCGGCGTGAGTGGCACCAACGCGCACGTGATCGTGGTGGAGCCTCCGACGGTCGAGGCCGCCGCCGTGGCAGCAGTGGATCTGCCACTGGCTCCGGTGCTGTTGTCCGGTACGGTCGAGGCGTCCGTGCGGGCTCAGGATCAACAGCTGATCGACAGCGCCGAGGTGGGCGCTGCTCACCCGGTGGCACTCGGCGCGGCGTCGCTCCGCCGTGCCGCGCTCGCTCACCGGGCGGGGGTGCTCGCCGGTGACCCCGACGAGCTGATGAGCGGGCTGGAGGCGGGGGTGGCCGGTGCGGGCGGGCTGATCGGCACCGCACGGGCGGGCCGGGTGGGGTTCCTGTTCCCGGGCCAGGGTGCCCAGCGCGCGTCGCTGGGCCGGGGGTTGTACGAGGCGTTCCCGGTTT
>NZ_JAQYWZ010000913.1:0-351 GCF_036290945.1 Streptomyces sp. BE303 | reverse complement strand
CACGAGTCCGAATCCCTACCCGCCCTCCGTTCCGCCGCCTGCGGGGACGGCCGGTGTGCACCAGGTGACCAAGCGGTTCGGCGCGGTACGGGCCCTCGGCGGAGTCACCCTCGACTTCCCCGCCGGTCAGGTCACCGCCCGCAAGGGCGAGAACGGCGCCGGCAAGGCCACCCTCCTCCCGATCCTCACCGGCGACCACCAGCCCACCGAAGGCCACGTCGTCCTCGACGGCGAGCGGGTGGACCTGGCCTCACCCGCCCAGGCCCGAGCCGCCGGGATCCGCATCATCCCGCAGGAACCGGAGATCATCCCCCACGTCTCCGTCGCCGAGAACGTCTACGCCGGCTCCCT
>NZ_JAQYWZ010000912.1:0-116972 GCF_036290945.1 Streptomyces sp. BE303 | reverse complement strand
GGACGCGGGTGGCGTGTGCCTCGGCGGCTTCGCGCAGTGCCGTGGTTTCGGCGGTGGTGCGGTCGGTGAGTTCGGTGGCGGCTTGTTCGGCTTCGGTGCGGACGCGGGTGGCGTGTGCCTCGGCGGCTTCGCGCAGTGCCGCGGTCTCGGCGGTGGTGCGGTCGGTGAGTTCGGTGGCGGCCTGCTCCGCCCGCTCACGGGCCGCCGTGGCGGCGGCCAGGTGCTCGGCGGTCTCCTCGCGCTCCCGCTGCAGACCGGCGGACGCCTCCTCGCGTTCGCGCCGGCTCTCCTCGCGCAGCGCCTCGGCGGCGGCCTCGGCCTCGGCCCGGCTCCGGGCGACCTCGGTGTCGGTCTCGGTCCTCAGCCGCTCCGCGTCGGCGACGGCGGCGGCCCGGACGGAGGTCGCCTCGGCCTCCGCGTCGGCCCGCAGGACCTCTGCGGCGGTGCCCGCCTCGGCACGCACCCGCTGGTCGAACTCGTTTGCCTCGCGGCGCAGTTCGGCTGTCTCGCGCTCGGCGGCGGCCCGGTTCTCGGCAGCCGCGGCCTTGGCCGCGGCGAGCGCGCCCCGGCCCTGCTGCTCGGCCGTGGCCGTGATCTTCGCGGCCTCCGTGCGGGCCCGCTCCAGGGTCTGCTCGGCCCGCCCCTGGGTCTCGGTGGCCTGCTCCTTGGCCTGCGCGCGCAGGCGCTCGATCTCGCCGGCCGCGCCCGCGCGGAGCTCGTCCGCGTCGGACTTGGCCTTGGTGAGCAGCTCCTCGGCGTTCTTCGCCGCCTCCTCGATCTGCAGGACGGCCTGCCTGCGGGCCTCGCCGCGCACCCGGTCGGCCTCGGCGGCGGCCTGGGCGCGAAGCTCCTCGGCCTCGGCGCGCAGCCGCGCGGCCTCGTCCTGCATCTCCTGGATCCGCTCGCGGATGGCGGCGGCGTCGTCCAGGGCGGCGTTCTGGGCGGCCTCGACGGCCGCGCGGGCCTGCTCGCGCAGCCGCTCGGCCTCGGCGGCGGCCTCGGTGCGGATCCGGTCGGCCTCGGTGGTGGCCTCGGTGCGGGTCGTCTCGACGTCCCGGCCGGCCCGGGCCAGCATCTCCTCGGCGGTCTTGGCGGCCTTGGCCAGGTGGACGGCGGCGTCCTTGGCGCCGGCGGCCCGGCCGGCCTCCTCGGCCTCGCCGCGCAGCCGCGCGGCGGTGGCCTCGGCGTGCGCCCGAAGCTCGGCGACGTCCCGCTCGGCCTGGCCGCGCAGCTCGGCGATCGCGGCCTCGGCCTCGGCGCGCAGCTGTCCGGCCACCGACTCGGCGGTGGCGCGCAGCCGCTCGCTCTCCTCGGAGGCGGCGGCCTTGGCGGCTTCCGCCTGGGCCTGCTTGGTGGAGGCTTCGGCGCGGATCGCCTCGGCCTCCTTGGTGGCCTGGGCGACCATCCGGGCGACCTCGGCCCGGGCGGTCTGCGAGCGCTGCTCGCTGGCGGCCTCGCCGTCGGCGACCTTCCGCTCGGCGGCGGCCTCGGCGTCGGCCTGGAGCTGCTCGGCGGCGACCTCGGCCCGGGCCCGCAGTTCGGCGGCCTCCTGGCGGGCCCGCTCGGCCTCGGCGATCGCCTCGGCGCGCAGCCGCGCTATCTCCGCCTGGGCGTGGGCGAGCGCCTGCTCGGCGCGGGCCTGCTCGGCGGCGGCCTCCTCCTTGAGCCGGCCGATCTCGGCGTGGGCGACGGTCAGCTGCTGTTCGGCGGCGACGTGCGCGGCGGCCAGCTGCTGCTGGGCTTCGCCGCGGGCGGCGTCGACGTCGGCGGCGGCCTGGGCGCCGGCCTGCTGGGCCTGCTCGGAGGCGGCGCGCAGCATCCGCTCGGCGTCGGTGTGGGCGCGCTGGAGGGCGGCCTCGGCGGCGGCGTGGGCCTCGCCGCGGGCGGCGTCGACGTCGGCGGCGGTCTGCGCCCGGGCCTGGTCGGCCAGGGCGGTGGCCTCGGCGCGGGCAGCGGCCATCATCCGGTCGGCCTCGGCGCGGGCGTCCTGGAGGAGGCGCTGGGCCTCCTGCTCGGTGCCGGCCCGGGTCTGCTCGGCCCAGTTGACGTTCTCGTTGACGTGCTGTTCGGCGCTGCGCCGCAGCTCGGCGAGCTCGTCCTCCAGCTGGCGGCGGCGGGCGGCCAGCTCGGCCTCCAGCCGGGCCGTGCGCTCGGCGGCCTCGGCCATGATGCGCTGGGTGGCGGCCTGGGAGTCGCGAAGCTGGCGTTCCGCGTCGGCGCGCAGCTGCTGCGCCTGCATCTCGGCAGTGCGGAGCATCTGCTCGGCCTGGCCGGAAACGGCGTCGAAAGCGCGCGGCTGGGCCAGCATGCGACGGGACTCGTGCAGCTTGGCCCGGAGTACCTCCACCTGGTAGGCGAGGTCCTCGGCATGCTCGACTGCCTTTTCCCGTTCCTTCCGAGTCCGATCCATGTCGGCCTCGAACTGGGAGAGGTGGTCGTCAACCTCGTAGCGGTCGTAGCCCCGCACTCCGCGGTCCCATCCATCTCCTGGTCGCGTCCTCGACCCGGCCGGTCCGGTGCTCCCGTTGTCCGGGCGCTGGTCCGACTGGTCCTTGCATCCGCGCTCGTGCGGGCGGCCCCGTCCTTGGGGGCACCCGCCGCGGTCGTGGGAGTCCGGGGCTTGGGAGCGCGGTCGATCCGCGTTCCCCCGTCCGGGTGGACTCCTGGGCGAACTCTTGCCTTGTGGAGAATGGTGACAGATCCGTCTTGCGACTGTTCAGCCGTGCCCGCGAAATGGACTCCCCTGCGACGGGCCTCCCACCGGGGCGGACGGGCCTGTCTTCGGCCGTGCCCGTCGTCCCCGTCCCCCGGAGTCTTCGCGCACCTGGGCATTGTAGTGGGAGCGCCTTGCGGGGGAATGGCCGCGTGGGGGTTTTCCGGCTCGCCGCCCGAGGTTACCGGCGGGTCATGAGCGTGGAGGGGCGGTGGCACGGCGGCGGACGGGCGTCCGGGGGGCCCGAGGAGTGCCGGAGGAGTCGCCGGGAACGGGGCCGGGGAGAGACGCCGAAGCGGCCGGGAAGCGGCGGGGAGGGGCCGGGTGCCGCCGCCCGGCGGCACCCGGCGTCGCTCAGTGGGCCTCGTGCTCGCCCGGCTTCGCGGCGGTGACCAGCTCGGTCAGTACGCCGCCGCAGTCCTTCGGGTGCAGGAAGGTGATCCGGGAGCCCATCGAGCCGATCCGCGGCTCCTCGTAGAGGACCCGGACGCCCTTGGAGCGGATCTCCTCGGAGTCGGTGTCCACGTCGGCGGTGCCGAAGGCGATGTGGTGGACGCCCTCGCCGTTCTTCGCCAGCCACTTGCCGACCGGGGAGTCCTCGCGGATCGGCTCCAGCAGCTGGAGGTAGGAGGCGCCGCCGTCGCCGGTGTCGTTGATCTTGAGCATGGCCTCGCGGACGCCCTGCTCCTCGTTGACCTCGCTGTGGAACACCTCGAAGCCGTAGGTGGAGCGGTAGAACTCGACCGTCTTGTCGAGGTCGTGGCAGGCGATGCCGATGTGGTCGATACGGGTCAGCACGGTGGCCTCCGGATGCGGCGCGGGTGACAGGTCGGCAACAGTGCAGCGCATGCGGGTCCGCGGCGCCAGCGATCCCGGTGCGAGCCTGCTCACACGGGAGGCCCGGCGGCAAGGGTTCACCCGGACCGGGTTGACACGGTGTTGACTGGAGGGTGCCAGTGCGCTCGATCACACGGTCGGTCCGGTGACGGGCGGGTAGCAGGTCAGTACATTGAGCGGCATCCTCACCTGGCCACGACGTGCGAAGGGGCCCGTCCTATGACCAACACCACCTCTGTGATCGTTGCCGGTGCACGGACCCCGATGGGTCGGCTGCTCGGTTCGCTCAAGGGCTTTTCCGGCGCCGAACTCGGCGGCTTCGCGATCAAGGCGGCGCTGGAGCGGGCCGGTGTCACGGGCGACCAGGTCCAGTACGTGATCATGGGCCAGGTGCTGCAGGCCGGCGCCGGCCAGATCCCGGCCCGCCAGGCCGCCGTCAGGGCCGGTATCCCGCTGAGCGTCCCCGCGCTCACCATCAACAAGGTGTGCCTCTCGGGTCTGGACGCCATCGCCCTGGCCGACCAGCTGATCCGGGCCGGCGAGTTCGACATCGTGGTGGCGGGCGGCCAGGAGTCCATGACCAACGCCCCGCACCTGCTGCCGAAGTCCCGCGAGGGCTACAAGTACGGCGCGATCGAGCTGCTCGACTCGATGGCCCACGACGGCCTGACCGACGCCTACGAGAACATCCCGATGGGCGAGTCCACCGAGAAGCACAACGCCCGGCTGGGCATCCCGCGCGAGGTCCAGGACGAGATCGCGGCCGCCTCGCACCAGCGCGCCGCCAAGGCCCAGGCGGACGGCGTCTTCGACGCCGAGATCGTCCCGGTGGCCGTCCCCCAGCGCAAGGGCGAGCCGGTCCTGTTCAGCCAGGACGAGGGCATCCGCGCCGACACCACCGCCGAGGGCCTGGCCCGGCTGCGCCCGGCCTTCACCAAGGACGGCACCATCACCGCCGGCACCTCCTCGCAGATCTCGGACGGCGCCGCGGCCGTGGTCGTGATGAGCAAGGCCAAGGCCGAGGAGCTGGGCCTGAGCTGGATCGCCGAGATCGGCGCGCACGGCAACGTCGCGGGCCCGGACAACTCGCTGCAGTCGCAGCCGTCCAACGCGATCCGGCACGCGGTCGCCAAGGAGGGCATCGCCGTCGGGGACCTCGACCTGATCGAGATCAACGAGGCCTTCGCCGCCGTCGCCCACCAGTCGACCAAGGACCTGGGGGTGTCGTCGGAGATCGTCAACGTCAACGGCGGCGCGATCGCGCTCGGGCACCCGATCGGCATGTCCGGCGCACGGGTGGTGCTGCACCTCGCGCTGGAGCTCCAGCGCCGCGGCGGCGGTGTCGGCGCGGCCGCGCTCTGCGGTGGCGGCGGCCAGGGCGACGCGCTGATCGTCCGGGTTCCCAAGGCCTGACCCGTCACAGGAAACCCACTCAGGGGCTGCGGACCGCCACCGGCGGGCCGCAGCCCTTCGGCGCAAGGAGCAGCTACCCATGATCGATGTGCCGACGCTGGTCGAGCAGGCCCGGCAGGGCCGTCCGCGGGCGGTAGCCCGACTGATCTCGCTGGTCGAGAACGCCGCACCCGAGCTGCGCGAGGTGATGGCCGCGCTGGCGCCGTACGCCGGGCGCGCCTACACCGTCGGGCTGACCGGCTCGCCGGGCGTGGGCAAGTCCACCTCCACCTCGGCGCTGGTCTCCGCCTACCGGCGGCTGGGCAAGCGGGTGGGGGTGCTGGCGGTCGACCCGTCCTCGCCGTTCTCCGGCGGCGCGCTGCTCGGGGACCGGGTCCGGATGCAGGACCACGCGACCGACCCCGAGGTGTTCATCCGCTCGATGGCCACCCGGGGCCACCTGGGCGGCCTCTCCTGGACCGCCCCGCAGGCGCTGCGCGTGCTCGACGCGGCCGGCTGCGACGTCATCCTGGTCGAGACGGTCGGTGTCGGCCAGTCCGAGGTGGAGATCGCCGCGCAGGCCGACACCACCGTGGTGCTGCTCGCCCCCGGCATGGGCGACGGCATCCAGGCCGCCAAGGCCGGGATCCTGGAGATCGGCGACCTCTTCGTGGTCAACAAGGCCGACCGGGACGGCGCCGACGCCACCGCCCGGGAGCTGAACCACATGCTCGGCCTCGGCGGGCCGCGCGAGCCGGGGGACTGGCGGCCGCCGATCGTGAAGACCGTCGCGGCCCGGGGCGAGGGCGTGGACGAGGTGGTCGAGGCGCTGGAGAAGCACCGCGCCTGGCTGGACGAGCACGGTGAGCTGGCCGTCCGCCGCCGCCGCCGGGCGGCCGACGAGATCGAGGCGATCGCGCTGGCCGCGCTCCGCGCCCGGATCGGCGACCTGCGCGGCGACCGGCACCTGACGACCCTGGCCGAGCGGGTGGTGGCCGGGGAGCTGGACCCGTACGGGGCGGCCGACCGGCTGGTCGCGGGGCTCACGGCGGCCTGACCGGTCCGTGCGGAAGGCCGGCACCCCTCGTGCGGGGCGCCGGCCTTCGTCCCGCGCGGCGGTTCGTTCCGTCGTGCGGCGGTTCCGTGTCGCGCGGTGGTTCGGGGGCCGGGTCAGGAACGGCCGCGGAGCCCGCGCAGGTGCTCGGCCACCGGGGCGAGCGCCTCGTACATCGCGTCCAGCTGCTCGGGCGTGAAACGGTCGATGAAGTGCGCCCGGACGCTGCGGACGTGGTCCGGGGCGACCCGCTGCATGGTCTCCCAGCCCTGTTCGGTGAGGTGGGCGTACAGGCCGCGGCGGTCGCCCGGACACTCCTGCCGCAGCACCAGGCCGGCGTTCTCCATCCGGGTGATCTGGTGCGAGAGCCGGCTCTTGGACTGGAGGGTCGCGGTGGCGAGGTCGGTCATCCGCATCCGGCGCTCGGGGGCTTCGGAGAGCACGACCAGGATCTCGTAGTCGTTGATCGCCAGGCTGTGCGGCTGGAGTTCGCGGCCGAGCTGGTAGTCGAGCAGCTTGGCGACCTCCAGGTGGGCCCGCCACAACCGCTGCTCCCGGGAGGACAGCCAGGGGGTCTCCTCCTCGGGGCCCGCGGGCTGCGAGGAGGAGACGTCGGCCGGGGCGATCGTGTGCGTGTCCATGGACACAGCATACCCCAATTAGTTCAATGTTGTACGAATTTACCGGCGTTCACGAACGCCGGCGTACGGATCCGGCCGGGGAGGCTCAGAGTCCGAAGCGGCGTCCGAGGTCGCCCAGGTTACCGAGGCCCGGCACGTTCGGGCCCCCGTGGCCCTGGGCGTGCTGCGGCGGCACCCCGCCCATCGGCACGCCGGCCTCGGCGTGCACCTGGCCGACCGCGCGCTCGGCCATCAGCACCTCGGTCGACTGCAGCAGCACCTGGCCGGCGCCGATGAACTCGAACTGGTGCTCCTCGCCGGACGCCCCGCCCAGCCCGGTCAGCCGGCGGATGCCGCCGATCACCCCGTGCATGTAGTCGTGGTCGTAGTGGTGGCACGGCGCCGGGCAGTCCGCCCAGCCCACCAGTGCCTGCGGGTCCACCCGGATCGGCGGCTCGACGAAGTGCACCGGTCCGTTGGAGGCGGCGACGAACTTGCCGCTGCCGATCAGGGTGAGGAACCCGGGGATGATCGACTGCTTGAGCCGCAGTGTGGGCTCGTACGCGAGGAGGTTGCCCGAGCGGACCGTCAGGTTGCCCTCCTCCAGGTCGTAGGAGTTGAGGTCGAAGGCGCGGTCGGCCAGCAGCAGCTTGCCCCGCCCCTCGGCGACCACCCAGTCCGCCGCGTGCATCGGCGAGTTGAAGTGCTGCCCGAGCATCCGGTCGATCGCGCCGGCGCCGACGCCCTTGAAGGAGATGTCGCCGTAGTAGGCGATCATCTTGCCCTTCTGCAGGAAGTACGACCCGTTGAGGTCCACCGAGAAGGCGTACGGGTTGACGTTGTCGTTGACCGGCAGGCTGTGCACGTCGTGCACCACCGGGCCGGAGCCGTCCTGGGCCTTGGGCAGCGGGGCCTGGGCGCCGCCGAACTGCTCCTGGGCGTACTGCTGCGGCGGCTGGGCCGGGTAGCCCTGCTGCGGGGGCGGCGGGTACCCCTGCTGCGGGTAGCCCGGCGGGGGCTGCGGCGGGTAGGGCTGTCCCTGCTGCGGGTACCCCTGCGGCGGGTAGGGCTGCCCCTGCTGGGGGTAACCGGGCTGCGGGTAGCCGGGCTGGGTGGGCTGCCCGTACGGGTCCTGCCCGTACGGGGGCTGCGGCGGGTAGGACATCAGAGCTTCTCCTCGCTCGCCTGCACGTACACCGCGCCGTTCCCGGACAGCTCCAGCTGGAACGCCTCGCCGGAGCCGCGCCCGATCATGTCGCGCCACCCCAGCGCGGTGGACAGCTTGTTCTGGACCTGGCCGCGGTGCGCGACGTAGGCCTGCGGGTCGACGAACACCGGCTGGTGCGGGGTGATCGGCAGCTCGAAGACGCCGCCGTGCGCCATCACCGCCACCGCGCCGTGGCCGTCCAGCTTGGTGGTGAACAGGCCCTGTCCGGTCACCTGACCGCGGACCATGCCCATCACACCGCCCTGCGAGCCCATGAACATGGTGGACTGCTGGAGCGAGCCCTCGAAGGCCAGCAGCCGGTCCGCCTCGACGTACAGGGTGTCGCCGGTGAGGTCGATGACCTGCACGTGGTGGCCGCCGTGGCCGAACATCACGCTGCCGTGGCCCTCGACGCTCATCAGCGGGGTGTCCTCGTTGGCCACCCGGCGGCCGATCATCGACATGACCCCGCCCTGCCCGCCGGTGATGTTCGGAGTGAACCGGACCTCGCCGCGGTACGCGAGCATCGCGCCGCGCTGGCTGAACAGCCGCTGGCCGGGAACGACCACGGCTTCGATCATCTTGCTGTTGATCTTCGTGAACGCCATCAGACGTCGCCCCCGACGGTCAGCTTCTCGGACGGCTGCACGTAGACCAGGCCCTCGCCGGCGAACTCGACCTGCACGGCCTCGCCGCCGCCCTCGCCGATGAAGGTGCTCCAGCCGGCGCCCGACTTGATGGAGCGGTTGAGGTTGCCGGTGTGCGCCACGTACGCACCCGGGTCGACCCGCAGGGGCATGCCCTGGGTGACCCGGAGGATGATCGCCGGACCCTTGGAGGTGACCGCGGCCCAGCCGTGGCCCTCGACCTTGGTGGTGAACAGGCCGTTGCCGGAGGAGACGCCGTTCAGCCCGGTGAAGCTGGTACCGGTCTTCAGCGTCGCCTCGGTGCAGAGCAGGTTGTCGGACTCGACGTACAGCGTCTCGCCGTTCAACCGCACGAGGTTGATCTCGGTCGCGCGGTCGGCGAAGTAGCAGGTGCCCTGTCCCTTCACCTCCATGACCGTCATCTGCTCGCCGGTCAACCGGCGGGTCACCATGCCCCGTAGGCCGTCGCCGCCGCCGCTGAGCTTCTTGAAGCCCATCTGGCCGGTGTACGCGACCATCGAGCCGTTTCTGGCCTTCACGGCGTCGCCCGTCATGTCGACGGCGAGCACCTTGGACCCCTGGAGTCGAAACTGTGCCACGGGCGCAATCTAGCGGGCCGCGGGCGGCCCGGGGGAGGGGGTGGGGGTGTTCTGGTACGCATCTGGGACAAAGCGGGGGTCCGGACTCCGCTCCGGACCCGGCTCCGCGCCCCTGCACCGCACCCCTGCTCCGGACCCCGGCCGAGGACCCGGACATGTGCTCGGTGATAATGGGCCGGACGCTTGTGAGCCGGTTCACAAGTGATCTCCGACCCCCGCATCGAGGTACCCATCGTGAACAGCAGCGCCGTCCACCGCCTGCGCCTGGTCTCCGGCCCCGAAGGGGTCTCCTTCCTCCTCCTGCTGCTGTGCTCGGTGCTGAAGCGCACCACCAGCTTCAACGGCGTGCCCGTGATGGGCATGATCCACGGGATCCTCTTCATCCTGTACGTGGTCTTCTGGATCATGGCCTGGCAGGCGCAGAAGTGGGACGTCAAGCGCGGCGCCGTGCTGTTCATCCTTTCGGTGCTCCCCGGCGGCGGCTTCGTCGCCGAGCGGATGCTCGCCAGGGAGGAGCGCGCCGGCGGCCCGGTCGGGAAGCCCGTCACGGCCTGAGCCGCCGACCGGTCCGACCCCGCCGCGAACGCCGACAGGCTGCCGGGGCCCCCTCTCCCAGTGGGCCCCGGCAGCCTGTCGCTTTTCCGGGAGTGGTCCGGTGGCGACTAGTTGACCTTCACCGCTAGTTGACGTTCACCGCGCTCCAGGCCGCGGCCACGGTGTTGTACTCGGTGCTGCCGGCGCCGTAGAGGTCCTTGGCGGCGTTCAGCGTGCCGGTGCGGGCCGCCTTGTAGTTGGTGCTGGAGGTGAAGTAGGTGGTCAGCGCGCGGTACCAGATCGCCCCGGCCTTGGCGCGGCCGATGCCGGTGATCGTGGAGCCGTTGGAGGTCGGGCTGTTGTAGCTGACGCCGTTGATCACCTTGGCGCCGCTGCCCTCCGAGAGGAGGTAGAAGAAGTGGTTCGCGACGCCCGAGGAGTAGTGGACGTCGATGCCGCCGATGCCGGAGTACCAGGAGTCCTTGGACGAGCCGTCCTTGGAGGGCTTGTCCAGGTAGCGCAGCGGCTGGCCGTTGCCGAAGATGTTGATCTTCTCGCCGATCAGGTAGTCCGGCACGTCCACCGGCAGATTGGCGTACCACTCGACCAGGGTGCCGAAGATGTCCGAGGTGGCCTCGTTGAGGCCGCCGGACTCGCCGGAGTAGGTGAGGTTGGCGGTGGCGGAGGTGACGCCGTGGGCCATCTCGTGGCCGGCCACGTCGATGGCGGTCAGCGGGTTCGAGTTGCCGGTGCCGTCGCCGTAGGTCATGCAGAAGCAGGAGTCCTGCCAGAACGCGTTGACGTAGGCGTTGCCGTAGTGGACCCGGCTGCTCGCGCCGACGCCGTTGTTCTTGATGCCGTTGCGGTTGAAGGTGTTCTTGAAGTAGTCCCAGGTGGCGCTGGCGCCGAACTGCGCGTCCACCGCGGCCGACTGGGTGTCGGAGGCGAGGCCGTTGCCCCAGTTGTTGTCCGCGTCGGTGTACAGCGCGTTGCCGCTCTTCGCGTTCCCGGTCCACTGGTTGCCGCGGGACGCGTCCTTGAGCTGGTAGGTGGAGCCGCTCTGGGTGGTGGTCAGGGTGACCGAGCCGACGTGGACGCCCTTGCCGGTGCCGGTCGCGGTCTGCACCTCCTCGTGGGTGGAGAGCACCTTGCCGCTGGCGGCGTCGGTGATCAGCCGCTGGCTGCTCGGGGTGCCGTCGGCCCGCTCGCCGTGGACCACCGTCTGGTAGGCGAGGCGGGGGCTGCCGTCGCCCGCCCAGACGACCAGGGTGGGCGGGCTCGCGCCGTCGACCCGGCTGACCGGGACCTCGTCCGCGTCGGCGGCGATGCCGACGGTGGCCCGGACCGAGTCGACCGCCTGGGTGGAGGCCGTGCCGGCGGAGAGCGCGGGGGTGAGGCTCGGCAGCGAGAGCCGGCCGTCGAAGGCGCGGTCGACGGAGGTGATCGTCCCGTTGGCCTTCTGGTGCACGATCAGGTCGCCGCCGAGCACCGGCAGGCCGGCGAACGTCCGGTCGTAGCGCAGGTGCCGGGTGCCGTTGGCGTCGACGATGGCGTCCTTGACGACCAGCGTCTCCTGGCCGCCGAGCGCGAGGGCCTGGGCGAGCGGCGCGGCCTGCTGGCCGGCCAGGGCGATCAGGGCTTCCCGCTGCTGGACCGGCGCGGGGGGCGCGGCCTGGGCGGGGGCGGCGGCGACCTGGATGGCGCCGGCCAGCAGAGCGGTGGCGGAGAGTACGGCGCCGGCTGTCAGCTTTCGCTTCACGTACGGGGTTCCTTCCACGAAACCGCGGGTGCGCGGTCACGCCGCATACCGGGGCACCGGGGTTGGCGCCGTGGGGCGGTAGGGCGTTGACGTGCTGTCCCGTGCGGCCTGGCGGTCCGTCGATGGGTGGGGGCGACGGCCGCCCGACGGGGCGTGGTCAGAAGCATGACAATGCAGGTTGTGAAAGAACAGGGTGCGGCCGGCGATTGGCCAGGTCCCGCCACGCGCAGGTGCGGGAGGTGACGGAGCGCCGGGTGTCCGGTTCGGGACGGTTCGTCCGGCTGGCGGGATCCCGCCAGCCGACGGGCCTTGCCGGGCCCGGCGGCCGTTGCTACCGCGCGCCCGTGCCCGTGCCCGCGCCCCCGGCGCTCGCGCGTACGGGCGGCGCGTGGACGCCCGGTGCCCGCCGGTGGCGGAGGTCCGGGAACGCCGGACGCCCGGGGCCTCCCCTCCCAGTGAGGACCCCGGGCGTCCGGCACGCGGACGTCAGTTGACGTTGACGCCGCTCCACGCGGCGGCCACCGCGTTGTACTCGGTGCTGCCGGCGCCGTAGAGGTCCTTGGCGGCGCTGAGGGTGCCGGTGCGGGCCGCCTTGTAGTTGGTGGTGGAGGTGAAGTAGACGGTCAGCGCGCGGTACCAGATCGCCGCGGCCTTGGTGCGGCCGATCCCGGTGACGGTCGAGCCGTTGGAGGTCGGGCTGTTGTAGCTGACGCCGTTGATCACCTTGGCGCCGCTGCCCTCGGCCAGCAGGTAGAAGAAGTGGTTGCCGACGCCCGAGGAGTAGTGGACGTCCAGGCTGCCGACGCCCGAGGACCAGGAGTCGGCCGATCCGCCGTCCCTGGAGGGCTTGTCCATGTAGCGCAGCGGCGTGCCGTCACCGTTGATGTCGATCTTCTCGCCGATCAGGTAGTCCGGCTTGTCGGCGGGGAGGTTGGCCGACCACTCGACCATGGTGCCGAAGATGTCCGAGGTGGCCTCGTTGAGGCCGCCGGACTCCCCCGAGTAGTTGAGGCCGGCGGTGGCCGAGGTGACGCCGTGGGTCATCTCGTGGCCCGCGACGTCCAGTGCGGTCAGCGGGTGCGTGTTGCCGTCGCCGTCGCCGTAGGTCATGCAGAAGCAGGAGTCGTTCCAGAACGCGTTGACGTAGTTCTTGCCGTAGTGGACGCGGCTGGTGGCGCCGACGCCGTTGTTCTTGATGCCGTTGCGGCCGAAGCTGTTCTTGTAGTAGTCCCAGGTGGCCGCGGCGCCGAACTGCGCGTCCACGGCGGCCGACTGGCGGTTGGCGGCGGTGCCGTCGCCCCAGGTGTTGTCGGCGTCGGTGAGCAGCGTGCCCGACCCGGAGGTCCTGCCCTTGAGGTCGCTGGTGGACTGTCCGCCGCGGGAGGCGTCCTTCAGCGAGTAGCCGCCGCTCGCGGTGGAGGTGGTCAGCGGGACGCTGCCGACGAAGACGCCGGTGCCGGTGCCGGAGGCGGTCTGCACCTGCTCGTGGCTGGAGAGCACCTGACCGGTGGCGGCGTCGGTGACCAGCAGCTGGCTGCTCGGGGTGCCGTCGGCGCGGAGGCCCTCGACGGTGGTCCGGTACGCCAGGCGCGGCTTGCCGTCGGCGGCCCAGACGACCAGCTGGGCGGCGCCCGCCCGGCGGACCTCGGTCACCGGGGACTCGTCCTTGTCGGCGGCTATGCCGACGGTGGACTGCACCGCGCCGGTGGCCTGCGAGGCGGCCTGGTCGGCGGGGATCCCGGGGGCCAGGCTGGGCACCGAGATCTGCGCGGCGACGGCCTTGTCGACCGCCTTCACCGCGCCGTCGGGCGCCTGGTGCACCACCAGGTCGCCGCCGAGCACGGGGAGGCCGGCGAAGGTGCGCTCGAAGCGGAGGTGTCGGGTGCCGTCGGCGTCCACGACGGCGTCCTTGGCGACCAGCGTCTCCTGGCCGCCCAGGGCGAGCGCCCCGGCCAGCGGGCCGGACTGGCCGCCCGCCAGCGCGATCAGGTCGGCGCGGTGCTGCGCGGCCTGCGCCTGGGCGGACGGGGTCGGGGTGGCCTGGGCCGCGGTGCTCACCTGGATGACGCCGGTGAGGAGGGCGGTGGCGGAGAGTACGGCGCCGGCTGCGAGCTTTCGCTTCACGTACAGGTCCTTCCGGAAAACCGCGTGTGCGCGGTCGCACCTCGCTCCGGGGTGCCGGGGTTGGCACCTGAGGGGCGGAACGGGCGCTGACGTGCTGCTCCGTGCGGTCCCCGGCGGTCACCGGTGAGTGGGGGCGGTGATCGCCGGACGGGGCTGGGCGAAAGCATGACAATCCAACAAGTGAAATGACAGGTCTGCTTCATCGATTGGCCAGGTCTCGCCAATGCGGCGGATCGTGAACAGGGCGACAAAGGGGGACGGATCGCCCTTCGCGCGGCGGGTCACCGCCCGAACCGAGGCCTGATCCCGGGCCGGACGCCGGTTCGTCGGCCAACCACCTGACCCGGCCTGCGGGTTGGCGGGGGTTCACATCCGCGCAACGTCCTGGTCCGGACCTGGTGGACCGGCTGGCGTGATCCCGCCACGTGTCGCACTTGTCCACCATCAGGACGCCTGGTAGCACCAGCCCCACCCGCCGGTACGGTAAGGGCGTGGCCAAGCCCCTCGCACTCGACTTCGATCCGATCGCCCGCGCCGACGAGCTGTGGACCCGCCGCTGGGGAGCCGTCCCCTCGATGGCGGCGATCACCTCGATCATGCGCGCCCACCAGATCCTGCTCGCCCGCGTGGACGCGGTCCTCAAGCCGTACGGACTGACCTTCGCCCGCTACGAGGCGCTGGTGCTGCTCACCTTCAGCCGGACCGGCGAGCTCTCGCTCTCCAAGGTCGGCGAGCGGTTGATGGTCCATCCGACCAGCGTCACCAACACGGTCGACCGCCTGGAGCGGGCCGGCCTGGTCGCCCGCCGCCCCAATCCGCTGGACGGCCGCGGCGTGCTCGCGACGATCACCGCGCGCGGTCGCGAGGTCGTCGAGGAGGCCACCCGCGGGCTGATGTCGGTGGAGTTCGGCCTGGAGGAGTACGACGCGGACCAGTGCCGCGAGGTGTTCGACCTGCTGCGTCCGCTGCGGGTGGCGGCCGGCGACTTCGACGAGTCGGAGGCCGAGGGGCCTGCGCGGGGCGGGGCGTGAGGACGGCTACCCTCGTGGGAGCGGTGCGCGGAACGGGCGTGCCCCCCGATCCTGCCGAGCGAGGCGATTGAAGATATGAAGGCGACCCCCCTGCTGGGCTGGTACCGGGCCCTGGCCATTGCGACCGGTGCGGCTCTGCTGGTGTTCTGCGGCTTCATGGTGGCGAAGTACGGCTTCGACGCGGCCGAGGACGCGACCACGTACGTGGCGATGCTGCACGGCTACCTCTACATCGGGTACTTCGTGGTGACCTTCATGCTCGGGCAGAAGCTCAAGTGGCCGCTGGGCCGGATGATCCTGACCCTGGCCGCCGGCTGCATCCCGTTCGCCTCCTTCGTCGCGGAGCGCAAGGTGGTCGCCGAGGCCGCCGCGAAGCTGCCGTCCGGCGACGCCGCCCGCCAGCCCGCGGGCGTCTGACCACAGGTGTTCCACAGGGCGCTCTCCCCCGTCGGGGAGGGCGCCCTCGTGCGTGCCGCACCCCGTGGCGTACCCCGTTCCGCCCGGGGGTCGCCCGTCGGCCACCGAATTCCCCGCATGTCGTACCGGACGTCCGTCGACAATTACTAGGACGTCCGAGTAAATTAGTAGGACGTCCTAACAGCAGTGTCGCCCGCTGGTGCGGCGGCCGTACGGAGCGGAGTTCGGGGTCATGGACGCCGAGGAGATCGAGCGCGGACGTCAGCGCTGGCAGCAGCGGTACGACAGCGCCCGCAAGCGGGACGCGGACTTCACCACCCTCTCCGGGGACGAGGTCGAGCCCGTCTACGGGCCGGCCCCCGGGCAGGCCTACGAGGGATTCGAGCGGATCGGCTGGCCGGGCGAGTACCCGTACACCCGGGGCCTGCACCCGACCGGCTACCGCGGCCGGACCTGGACCATCCGCCAGTTCGCCGGCTTCGGCAACGCCCAGCAGACCAACGAGCGGTACCGGATGATCCTGGAGGCCGGCGGCGGCGGCCTCTCGGTCGCCTTCGACATGCCCACGCTGATGGGGTACGACTCCGACGACCCCAAGTCGCTCGGCGAGGTCGGCCACTGCGGCGTGGCCATCGACTCGGCCGCCGACATGGAGGTGCTGTTCGGCGGCATCCCGCTGGGCGAGGTCACCACCTCGATGACGATCAGCGGCCCGGCCGTCCCGGTCTTCTGCATGTACCTGGTCGCCGCCGAGCGCCAGGGCGTCGACCCGGCGGTGCTCAACGGCACCCTGCAGACCGACATCTTCAAGGAGTACATCGCCCAGAAGGAGTGGCTCTTCGCCCCGGAGCCGCACCTGCGCCTGATCGGCGACCTCATGCAGTACTGCGCCGAGGGCATCCCGGCGTACAAGCCGCTCTCGGTCTCCGGCTACCACATCCGCGAGGCCGGGGCCACGGCCGCGCAGGAGCTGGCGTACACCCTGGCCGACGGCTTCGGCTACGTCGAGCTGGGCCTCTCCCGGGGCATGGACGTGGACGACTTCGCGTCCGGCCTCTCCTTCTTCTTCGACGCGCACCTGGACTTCTTCGAGGAGATCGCCAAGTTCCGCGCCGCCCGGCGGATCTGGGCCCGGTGGATGCGCGACCGGTTCGGCGCGAAGACCGACAAGGCGCAGTGGCTGCGGTTCCACACCCAGACCGCCGGCGTCTCGCTCACCGCCCAGCAGCCGTACAACAACGTCGTCCGCACCGCCGTCGAGGCGCTCTCGGCGGTGCTCGGCGGCACCAACTCGCTGCACACCAACGCGCTGGACGAGACCCTGGCGCTGCCCTCCGAGCAGGCCGCCGAGATCGCCCTGCGCACCCAGCAGGTGCTGATGGAGGAGACCGGCATCACCAACGTGGCCGACCCGCTGGGCGGCTCCTGGTACGTCGAGGCGCTCACCGACCGGATCGAGCAGCAGGCCGAGGAGATCTTCCGGAAGATCCTCGACAAGGGCCGGGACGACCACGAGATCGGCCCGATCACCTCCGGCATCCTGCGCGGGATCGAGGACGGCTGGTTCACCGGCGAGATCGCCGAGGCGGCCTTCCAGTACCAGCAGGGGGTGGAGAAGGGGGAGAAGCGGGTCGTCGGCGTCAACTGCCACCCGCGCAGCGTCACCCCCGAGCTGGAGATCCTGCGGGTCAGCCACGAGGTGGAACGCGAGCAGGTGCGGGTGCTGGGCGCACGCAAGGCGGCCCGGGACGACGCCGCGGTCCGGGCCGGGCTGGACGCGATGCTGGCCGCCGCGCGGTCCGGTGCGTCGATGATCCCGCCGATGCTGGACGCGGTGCGGGCCGAGGCGACCCTGGGCGAGATCTGCAACGCGCTGCGCGACGAGTGGGGCATCTACCGGGAGACCGCCCGGTTCTGACCCCGCCCGCCCCGGCGGGCCGAGAGCCGCCCCGCACCTCCGTGTGCGGGGCGGCTCTCGGCCGTCGGGGCGCCGCCGGACGGCTCCGGCGGCGCCGTCAGGGTGCCAGCAGGCTGGGGAACGGCCCGAGCAGCAGGTTGGTGAACCGCCGGGTCCACTCGCCGGTGATCGGCTCGCCGCTGACCAGCACCCGGTGCTCGACCGTCCCGGCGATGGTGTCGAAGATGATGTCGATCTCCTCCCCGGCGGTCTTCTCGTCGCAGTCCGGGGCCAGCTCGCCGCGCGCCTGGGCGGCGGCCCTGCCCTGCCGGACCAGTCTCTTCTGGGGGTCGACGATCGCCTCGCGGATCCGCCGGCGCAGCTGCCGGTCGCGGGTGCCCTCGGCGAACAGGGCGAGCAGGGCCGCCTGGGTCTCCGGTCGGGCCAGCAGGTCGGCGAACTGGGCGACCACGCCCTCGATGTCGGCCCGCAGGCTGCCCAGGTCGGGCATCACCAGCTCGTCGAAGAGGCTGGCGACGGCGTCCACCACCAGCTCGTTCTTGGACGGCCAGCGCCGGTACAGGGTGGTCTTGGCGACGCCCGCGCGGGTGGCGACGTGGCCCATGGTGAGACCGCCCCAGCCGAGGTCGGCGAGGGTCTCGCGGGTGGCGTCCAGGATGGCGCGGTCGGCGGCCGCGCTGCGTGGACGACCCTTGGCGCGGACGGTCGCGCCGTCGGGGTTCTCCGGGGTTTCCGGAGGTTCGTCCGGGCGGGCCGGGTGCGCCGGGGTCACGGGGGGCTGGGGGGCCGGCACCGGGCCTCCTTGCAGTTTACCGGTAAGTAACATGGGTGGGGCTGGTAACGGTAGCGACTTCACCGTGTCCAGGTCAGCCGGGCCGAGCCGGAAAGTGGGGCAGCTCACGTTGCGGGAGTGCCGGCGGGGGTTGCGGCGGGTGCCCTCGATCCAGTTACGCTACGACTCGTAGCGAAAGCTGACGACGACCAGGCGCCGCCACCCCGTGGGACGGGAGCGGCACGGGTGCGGATGGGGATCCGCACCGAACGGTTCAGGTTATCGGGGGTCGGGTTCTCCACCGGGGGAATCGAGGCCGCGCAGCCCGCGCGGGTCGGTTTTCCGGAAGGTGGTGCCCGCAGGCAGGGCGGACGGGGGAGGATGGTGCCATGCAGCCACGGAATTCGCGTCCCAACAGCTCCGCCCTGCGCGGTGCGGTCGATCTCGCCGCAGTGAAGGCAGCCGGCGAAGCTGCCCAGAAGGCCGAGCAGGCCCGGGCCGAGCGGGCCCGCCAGGCGGCCGCCGCCGAGGAGGACGGAGTCGCCCCGGTCGGGGTCGACTACCCGCTCGTCATCGATGTCACCGAGGACACCTTCGAGACCGAGGTCGTCCAGCGCTCCACCGAGGTGCCGGTCGTCATCGACTTCTGGGCCGAGTGGTGCGGGCCCTGCAAGCAGCTCAGTCCGATCCTGGAGCGTCTGGCCGAGGAGTACGCCGGCCGGATCGTGCTCGCCAAGATCGACGTCGACAGCAACCAGCTGATCGCCCAGCAGTTCGGCATCCAGGGCATCCCGGCCGTGATGGCCGTGGTGGCCGGCCAGCTGGTGCCCCTCTTCCAGGGCGCCGAGAACGAGGCCAACGTCCGCAAGGTGCTGGACCAGCTGATCCTGGTCGCCGAGCAGCGCTTCGGCATCGTCGGCGGTGCCGGTCTGCCGGGCGGCGCCGAGTCCGCCGAGGCGCCGGGCAGGCCCGAGGACCCGGCCCTGGCGGCGGCGCACGACGCGCTGGACCGGGGCGACCTCGGCGGCGCCGTCCAGGCGTACGAGAACGTGCTGGCCGAGCAGCCGGGCAACACCGAGGCGAAGCTCGGCCTGGCCCAGGCGGAGCTGCTCCGCCGGGTGGAGGGTCTGGACCTGCAGGCGGTCCGGGCCGCGGCCGCCGCGGACCCGAAGAACGTCGAGGTGCAGCTGCAGGCGGCCGACCTGGACCTGGTGGGCGGGCACGTCGAGGACGCGTTCGGCCGCCTGGTCAACACGGTGGGCAGGACCTTCGGCGAGGAGCGGAACGCCGTCCGGGTCCGGCTGTTGGAGCTGTTCGAGGTCATCGGCACCGAGGACCCGAGGGTCACGGCGGCCCGCCAGGCACTGGCGCGCGTGCTCTTCTGAGGCCCTGTCGTTCCGGGCCCGCCGGGCGGGCCGGAGGCCGCTGTTCCGGCACGGTGGACGACCTGCGGTGCCGCTGGTGATTTGGCGACAATCCGGTCGCCGCGCCAGAGGTTTACCAAATCTTGACAACACCCGTGGACGGTCACGACATGTGACCGTCCACGGGTGTTTCGCTGATGTTTCCGGGGGATTTCGCCGTCACGATTCCTTCAATTCGTGACTCTGCGTGTTCATGTGGCTGATTCCATGATCATCGCCGTCCGATGTTGGATTACCCGTCAGTAATGAACCTCTTGTGCTCAGCCCGGGATTCGAGCAGCATCGGCACGCCCGGTCCCCACACTCCAACTCCCGGCAGCCGGCCGGGGACGACGGAGCGGGGGATCCCCACCGGGCAGCCGTCGGCCCCGGCCGCCGGCATGAAGGCAGGGGGGTATCCGCGGTCCCACGGCGGTTCCTGTCCTTCGTCAGGCCGCGCTGCCCGCGCGGTCACTGGTTGTCGCTCGGGGGGATCGCCCGTGTTGTCACGGCGCTCTCCGCTACCGAGGACGTAGCTCTCTCCCATCCCAGGCCCCCCCACCGGTGCGGGACGCACCGCCGGGGAGCCGGAGATGTACGTCCGATAGGAGGACACGCATGTCCCAGACCCACGGCAAGACCCGCTGGAAGCGCTTCGCCCTGGTGATGGTGCCGAGCGTCGCGGCCACCGCGATGGTCGGCGTCTCGATCGCCAACAGCGCGCTCGCGGCGTCGTTCAGCATCTCGGGCCAGCAGTTCAAGGTGAAGACCTCGCACCTCAAGGGCACCAACTTCGCCCAATTCGGCACGGTCGACATCGAGGCCAACGGCACGCCGCACCCGGTCGCCGTCTCGGCCTTCGACGACGCCATCATCGAGAACCTCTGCCAGTCGGTGGTGACCGACCTCTCGGCGCTCGGCCTCGGCAAGATCACCCTCCAGCTGAACGCCGGCACCGACAAGGACAAGCCGGTCACCGCGCACAACCTGCTGATCGACCTGGAGCAGCTGAAGGCCGACGCGAAGTTCACCGACATCAACATCGGTCAGGACGCCTCGACCCTCACCGGTTCGGCGACCCAGGGCTGGAAGGGCCACCCGGCCCTCAAGGAAGCCGGCAAGAAGCTTCCGACCGGCGCCGTCGGCTTCGCCCAGGCCGCCAGGGAGGCCGACCTCACCGGCGTCGAGCAGGTCGCACGCGCCACGTCGGCCGGCACCTTCGTCCTCAACGGTCTGAGCCTCAAGCTCAAGAGCGGCGACGGCCCGGGCAACGAGTGCTTCTGAGCCTCGTCTGACGGTGCGCCGGTCGGCGCACCCGAGTGAGGGGTCCTTCAGGGCCGGGGGCGGCGGGCGACCGCCGCTCCCGGCCCCACGCCACTGTTTCTCCCTCGTAGAGACATCGAGGAGCTGCACCATGTCCAGCGCAACGGCCGACGCTCGGCCCGAACACCGGAACCCGGTCGGATGGCTCTGGCGGAACTTCCGCGAATTCCGCCGTACCCGGCCCTTCTGGGGCGGTCTGCTGGCCATGATCGCCGGCGTCCCGATCCTGTACTTCCCCTATGCGAACCTGTCGCTGGGCGGCGTCACCATCGCCATGTCGACCACGGCGGGCGCCGGTTCGCTGATCATCGGCGTGCTGCTGATCCTGCTCGGCTTCACCGCCTGGTTCCAGCCCGCCGTGCGGATCTTCGCGGGCGTCGCCACCACGCTGCTCATCCTCGTCTCGATCCCGGTCTCGAACCTGGCCGGCTTCGGCCTGGCCCTGCTGCCCGGGCTCATCGGCGGCGGGCTGATGATGGCCTGGGCGCCGGTGCCGGAGGCGGCGGTCGAGGCCGTCGACCCGGGTGCCGACCAGGGCGTCGCCGAGAGGACCGCCACCGGGACGGCTGCCGCCGGGGCGTTCGCCGCCGAGGGGACCGCCGCCGAGGCCGCCACCGCGCCGCTCCCGGCCGTCCCCGCCCAGGGCGAACCGTCGGTCGGGGGCCCGGCCGGGCCCGCCGCCGAGGGAACCGTTCCGCCGCAGGCCGGCGAGCCCAAGGAGGTTCGGTGACCGAGCCCGACGAGCGGCAGGGTGGTCCCGTCGTTCCCGCCCCGCGCTCCGCCCGGCACGCGGCGCCCCGGACACCCGTCCGGATCCGCCTGCGCGGCCGCGCGCTGGCGATGGCCGCGGTACCGACCGCCCTGCTGATGGCCGCCGCCTACACGCCGGGCTCGGCCATCGCCGAGACCTCGGCGAGCAAGCCGTGCGCCACCGCGCCGGACGCCGCGCCGCTGCCGCCGAAGGTGGCCGAGACGCCCGTCCCGAAGAGCGAGCTGCCGCCGCCGATCCCGGGCCCGTCGGTTCCGCTTCCCGAGGCGACCGCCCCGACGACCGCCCCGGCGACTCCACCGGCGAGTGTGCCGGCCACGGCCCCGACGGCCGTCCCCACGCCCGCCGTCCCCACGACGGCCGTCCCGCCGACTGCCGCGCCGACGAGTGCCGCGCCGTCGGCACCTCAGCCGAAGGCCGCGACCCCGCCGCCGGCCGCGACCGCCGGCACTGCGGGCGGGGCCACCCGGGCCGGGCTCATCGACGACATCGTCGGGGGCGTCATCGACCTCGTCCGCCCGGGCGGTGCGCCGAGCCCGACCGCGGCGCCGTCCGCCGGCGTCCACGCGGTGGCCCCGGCCGCCCCCGCGCCCTCGCCGACCGGACCCGCCCCGACCGCACCGGCGCCGACCGCCACCGCGCCTGCGCCCGTCACCCCGAGCGGTACGGCGAGCGGTGTCCCGAGCGGCACCCCGTCCGGAGCACCGTCCGGAGCACCGAGCGGTTCGGCCTCCGCCAAGCCCTCCACCAAGTCCTCCACCAAGCCCACCGCCGGTTCCTCCGCGGGCTCCGGGGCGAGCTCCTCGCCGTCGGCCCCGGCCAGGTCCTCCGCGCCGGGTACCCCGACGCCCTCCGGTTCGGCCTCGGCCACGCCGACCAAGGACCCGAACTGCCTGGTCGACACCAAGGCGCTCAACCCGGCCGGCAAGCCGCCGGACAACCCGATCCTCGTCCCGGACCAGAACTGGACCCTGCAGACCTCCCGGCTGGTGCTGAACCACGCGGTGCTGCTCGGTGTGGTCAACGTCCAGACGCCCACCGGCACCAAGCGGGTGCTGAAGTTCGAGGTCGAGAGCGTCGACATCGAGAACCTGCACATGTCGACGCTGGAGGGCAACGACAAGACCTTCCACGTCAAGGGCGCGCCCGGCTCGGTCTCGACCATGCGCAGCGGCACCGTCACCATGTACGTGGAGCGGCTCTCCGGCCACCTGTCCAAGGTGCTGGGCCTGCCGATCCCGATCGACCTGGGGGAGCTCACCCTCACGCCGGACGGGCCCCTGCCGCAGTGGCTGTACGACCTGATAGGTCAGCTCCAACTGCCGCTCTGGCTGGAGCTGACCGGCGTCACCGCCGTCCAGGCCGGTCAGTTCGGCGGCACCCTGACGATCCCCGGTATGCAGCTCTACAACGACGACACCCCGTACGTGGGCAACGCGAAGTAGCCCCGGGCGGGCTCCGGCCCGGACACCGGCACCGAACGCCCGTGGGGCGGCCCCTCCGACCGGAGGAGCCGCCCCACGGGCGTCGTGCGGGGGACTACTTGTCGCTGCGGGTACCGAGGTGGTGGACCTGGACCATGTTGGTGTTGCCGGGGACGCCGGGCGGGGAGCCGGCGGTGACGATGACGGTGTCGCCCTCGGTCAGCTCGCCGATGCGGAGCAGTTCGCCGTCGACCTGGGCCACCATCTCGTCGGTCGAGCCGACCTGCTCGGTCACGTGGGCCTCGACGCCCCAGCTCAGCGAGAGCTGGTTGCGGGTGGCGTTGTCCGGGGTGAACGCGATCACCGGGATCGGCGAGCGGTACCGGGAGAGCCGGCGCGCGGTGTCACCGGACTTGGTGAACGCGACCAGCGCCTTGCCGTTGAGGAAGTCGCCCAGCTCGCACGCGGCGCGGGCGATCGAGCCGCCCTGGGTGCGCGGCTTGCGGCCGGGGTTGAGCGGCTGGAGACCCTGGGAGAGCAGCTCCTCCTCGGCCTTCTCGCAGATCCGGCTCATGGTGCGGACGGTCTCGATCGGGTACTTGCCCACGCTGGACTCGGCGGAGAGCATGACCGCGTCGGTGCCGTCCAGGATGGCGTTGGCGACGTCGGAGACCTCGGCGCGGGTCGGGCGCGAGGCGTGGATCATCGACTCCATCATCTGGGTGGCGACGATGACGGGCTTGGCGTTCCGGCGGGCCAGCGTGATGAGCTGCTTCTGGACCAGCGGCACCCGCTCCAGCGGGTACTCGACGGCCAGGTCACCGCGGGCGACCATGATGGCGTCGAAGGCGAGGACGATCTCCTCCATGGCCTCGACGGCCTGCGGCTTCTCGATCTTGGCGATGACCGGCACCCGGATGCCGACCGCGTCCATGACCTCGTGGACGTCCTTGACGTCGGCCGCGTTGCGGACGAACGAGAGGGCGACCATGTCGACGCCCAGCTCCAGCGCGAAGCGCAGGTCGTCCTTGTCCTTCTCGGACAGCGCGGGCACGTTGACGGCCGCGCCGGGAAGGTTGATGCCCTTGTTGTTCGAGAGCACGCCGCCCTCGACGACCACGGTCCGCACCCGCGGGCCGTCGACGCTGACGACCTCCAGGGCGATGACGCCGTCGTTGATCAGGATCGGGTCGCCGGCCTTGACGTCGCCGGGCAGGCCCTTGTACGTGGTCCCGCAGATGTGCTGGTCACCGGGGACGTCCTCGGTGGTGATGGTGAACTCGTCGCCGTTGTCGACGGTCACCGGGCCGTTGGCGAAGGTCGCCAGACGGATCTTGGGACCCTGGAGGTCGGCCAGGACGCCGATGGCCTTGCCGGTGTCCTCCGAGACCTGGCGGACCTTGCGGTACCGCTCCTCGTGGTCCGCGTGGGTGCCGTGGCTCATGTTCAGTCGGGCGACGTTCATGCCCGCCTCGACGATGGCCTTCAGCTGTTCGTAGGAGTCCGTCGCCGGACCCAGGGTGCAGACAATTTTCGCTCGGCGCATATCGATCAGTCTATCCGTTCGTGTTATAGGTGCATTCGGCCCGAATCGAGAGGAATCGCCGACGAAGGATTCCGGGGAGCGAGACGACGGGGGGTCAGTTTTCGGACGACCGGTGCACCAGGGCGAAGGCCTGCCGGGCGATCTCCAACTCCTCGTCGGTGGGCACGACGGCGACCGCCACCCGTGCGTACTCGGGGGAGATCAGCCGGGGCTCGCGCGAGCGTACCGAGTTGAGTTCCGGGTCGACCGCGATGCCCAGCCCGTCCAGGCCGGCCGTGGCGGCCGCCCGGACCGGTGCCGCGTTCTCCCCGACACCCGCCGTGAAGGCGATCGCGTCCACCCGGCCGAGCACCGCGTAGTAGCCGCCGATGTACTTGCGCAGCCGGTGGATGTAGGCGTCGAACGCCAGCCGCGCGTCCTCGTCGCCCTCCTCCGAGCGGCGCATGATCTCGCGCATGTCGTTGTCGCCGCACAGGCCCAGCAGGCCGCTGCGACGGTTGAGCAGGTCGTCGATCTCGTCGATCGAGAGCCCGCCGACCCGGTGCAGGTGGAAGACCACGCCCGCATCGATATCACCCGAACGAGTGCCCATCACCAGGCCCTCCAGCGGGGTCAGCCCCATCGAGGTGTCCACGCACCGGCCGCCCGCGACCGCCGACGCCGAGGCGCCGTTGCCCAGGTGCAGCACGATCACGTTCACCTCGGCCGGGTCCTTGCCGAGCAGCCGCGCGGTGGCCCGCGAGACGTACTGGTGCGAGGTGCCGTGGAAGCCGTAGCGGCGCACCCGGTGCCGGTCGGCGACCTCCTTGTCCACCGCGTACCGGGCGGCGTGCTCCGGCATCGAGGCGTGGAAGGCCGTGTCGAACACGGCGACCTGGGGCAGGTCGGGCCGCAGCGCGCGGGCCACCTCGATGCCGGTGATGTTGGCCGGGTTGTGCAGCGGGGCGACCGGGATCAGCCGGCGGATCTCCCGGAGCACGTCGTCGGTGACCACGGTCGGCTCGGTGAACCGCAGGCCGCCGTGCACCACCCGGTGGCCGATCGCGGCCAGCTCCGGGGAGTCCAGCCCGAGGCCGTCGGCGGCCAGCTCCTCGGCGACGGCCTTCAGCCCCGCGCCGTGGTCGGGGAAGGCCTGGACGCTCTCCCGCTCGGCGCCGCCGCGCGGGGTGTGCACCAGCCGGCCGCCGGCCTCGCCGATCCGCTCGACCAGCCCGGAGGCCAGCCGGGCGCCGTCCAGCATGTCGATCAGCTGGTACTTGACCGACGAGGAGCCGGCGTTCAGCACCAGGACGCGGGTACCTTCACTCATGCCGTTGCTCCTTCGCGGCGTTCCTGGGACTGGATGGCGGTGATCGCCACCGTGTTGACGATGTCCTGCACCAGCGCGCCGCGCGAGAGGTCGTTGACCGGCTTGCGGAGCCCCTGGAGCACCGGGCCGACGGCGACCGCGCCGGCCGAGCGCTGGACGGCCTTGTAGGTGTTGTTGCCGGTGTTGAGGTCCGGGAAGATCAGCACGGTGGCCCGGCCGGCCACCTCGGACCCCGGCAGCTTGGTGGCCGCGACGTGGGCGTCGACCGCCGCGTCGTACTGGATCGGCCCCTCGACCAGGATGTCCGGGCGCAGCTCGCGGACGAGTTCGGTGGCCTTGCGGACCTTGTCGACGTCCGCGCCCGAGCCGGAGGTGCCGGTCGAGTAGGACAGCATCGCGACCCGCGGCTCGACGCCGAACTGGGCGGCGGTGGCGGCCGACTGGATGGCGATGTCGGCCAGCTGCTGGGCGTCCGGGTCCGGGTTGACGGCGCAGTCGCCGTACACCAGCACCTTGTCGGCCAGGCACATGAAGAAGACGCTCGACACGATGGCCGCGCCCGGCGAGGTCTTGATCACCTCGAAGGCGGGCCGGATGGTGGCCGCGGTGGAGTGCACCGCGCCGGAGACCATGCCGTCGGCGATGCCCTCCTGGACCATCAGGGTGCCGAAGTAGGAGACGTCGGTGACCACGTCCAGGGCCAGTTCGACGGTCATCCCCTTGTGCGCCCGCAGCTTCGCGTACAGCTCGGCGAACTGGCGGCGCAGCGGGCTGGTGGTCGGGTCGACGATCCGGACCTGGGCGCGGTCGGCGGCCGGGTTCTCGGCCGGGAGGTCGATGCTCAGGCCCGCGGCCTTGCGGCGGACGGCGTCGACCTCGCCGAGCAGGGTGAGGTCGCAGATGTTGCGGCGGAGCAGGATCTCGGCGGCGCGCAGCACCCGTTCCTCGGTGCCCTCCGGCAGCACGACGTGCCGGCGGGCGCCCCGGGCCCGCTCCAGCAGCGCGTGCTCGAACATCATCGGGGTCACCCGCTCGGACCGGCCGACCTCGATCAGGTTGGTCAACTCGGCCGTGTCCACGTGCAGTTCGAAAAGGCCGAGGGCGAGGTCGGCCTTCCGCGGGCTGGCTGCGGAGAGCTTGCCCTCCAGGTGGGTGAGCGCGGCGGCGGTGAGCCAGCTGCCCTCCGGCACGACCGCGACCGGGGTGCCGGGGGCCAGCCGCGCGGCGAGTGCCATCACGTTCGGCCCCGGGTGCTGGCCGAGAGTGAGCAGCACGCCGGCGATCGGCGGCGCGCCGGCGGCGTGCGCGGCCAGCGAGCCGATCACCAGGTCGGCGCGGTCCCCGGGGGTGACCACCAGGGCGCCCTCGGTCAGCGCGTCGAGGAAGGTCGGCAGCATGGCGCCGCCGAAGACGAAGCCGCGGACGTCCCGGGCCAGGCCCGCGGCGTCCCCGATCAGCACCTCGGCGCCGGTCGCCTCGACCAGCTGGGCGACGGTCGGCGCGGCCAGCGCCGGCTCCTCGGGGATGACGTACGCGGGGATCGGCAGCTTCTCGGTGAGCTTGCGCTGGACCGGCTGCTTGGCGCCCGGCGCGACCCGGTTGGCGACCATCGCCAGGGTCTCGCAGCCCAGGTCGGTGTAGGCCCGGTGGGCGTTGCGGACCTCGGCGACCACGGTGGCGGCGTCCTCGCCGTGCCCGCCGACCACCGGCAGGACGGCGGCGCCGAACTCGTTGGCGAGCCGGGCGTTGAAGGCCAGCTCGTCCGGGATGTTGGTGTCCGCGAAGTCGGTGCCCAGCACCAGTACGGCCTGGCAGCGCCGCTCCAGTGCCCGGAACCGGTCCACCAGGACCGAGACCAGCTCGTCCTGTCCCCGGGCGGCCTGGAGCGCGGCGGCCTCCTCGTACGTCAGCCCGTACAGCTCGCCGGCCGGCAGGTCCAGCCGGTACCGGGCCCGCAGCAGCTCGACCACGTGGTCCGACCCGGGCCCTCCCCCGGCCGGGCGGCCGGAAGCCGCTCCCACGGGCGCGTGCGCGTGTACCAGCGGACGGAACACCCCGACCCGGTCCACCTGGCGGGTGAGCAGCTCCATGACCCCGAGCTCCACCGCCTGTCGCCCGTCCCCCCGGTCGATCCCGGTCACGTACACGCTGCGCGCCACGTGGCTCTCTCCGTCCCGTCGTCTCAGAAAGTGGTCATATCGACCATACCTTCGCACCCTGAACGCCCGTCCGCGAGCAGAGTGGTCGTACCCCGGCAAGGGTCGAAGGTCACAGGGGCGAGAAGCGGTCCGGGCCGACGAGCTCGACCACGGCTCCCCGGTCGAGCTCGTCGAGGCGGAGCACGGTCACCCGCTTGTCCAGCAGCCAGCCGTGCCGGCGGCGGAGGGTGTCGTTCGGTCCGGGCCGCCAGCCGTCGGCGGCGAGCCGTTCGCGCACCCGGCGGCCCACCTCGGAGCCGGGCAGGCCCCCGGGGCTGCCGAGGGTGAGTTCGCGGACGCAGAAGTGCAGGGCGCAGCGGGGATCGTCGCCGCTGTCGTGTTCGACGGTGAGTCCGGCCGGCAGCGAGAACTCGGCCCGGGCGGGGGAGTACGGCTCGTGGACGGCCAGCTGGTAGAGGAGGCCGATGACGAGGCCGATCAGGCTGTGGGCGGCGGTGGCGAGGGTCGCGACGGCCACCGGGCGGCTGTACTCCGGGGACGGCCGGGGGCCGCACCGCCGCCGCTCGACCAGCGCACCGGCCAGGACGACCAGGCCGGCGGCCAGCGGATAGCCGGCCTCGGACTCGGCGGTGGCCCGGCTGTGGAACCAGCCGTGTTCCAGTCCGACCGGGACGGCCGCCAGGCCGGCGAGGACGGCGCCGACCGCCGCTCCGGTCGTGCGGGTGCGCGCCAGCACCGCCCAGCAGGCCGGGGGCAGCAGAACGTAGGCCCACCCCAGGAACGTTGCCACGCGCGAGGCCCCCCAGCCGCCGACGATCGGTAACCGCCCGGGGGAGCCTAGGGGCCACCGCCGCCAGGCACAACGGCCCCTGCCGCGGGGCGCGACCGCGCCGCGGGGGCGGGTGCCGGGCCCGCGGGCCGGCACCCGCCGGGAGCGTCAGACGGGGCGCAGCCAGAGGGTGGCGAGCGGGGGGAGGACCAGTTCGGCGCTGCGGGGCTGGCCGTTCCACTCGACGGGCTCGGACTTCACGGGGCGGGAGTTGGCGATGCCGCTGCCGCCGTAGGTCTCGGCGTCGGTGTTGAGGACCTCTTCCCAGAGCTGGTCGCGGCCGTCGAGGGCGGGCAGGCCGACGCGGCGGCCGTGGCGGACCACGGGGGAGAAGTTGCAGACGGCGACCAGCGGGGTGCCGTCCGCGGCGTACCGGACGAAGGAGAGCAGGTTGTCCTCGGCGGCGCCGCCGTCGAGCCAGCGGAAGCCGGCCGGGGTGGTGTCCAGCTCCCAGAGGGCGGGGGCGTCGAGGTAGCGGCGGTTGAGGTCGCGGACGAGGCGGCGGACGCCCAGGTGGTCCTGGTGGGCGGGCCACTGCTCGTCGAGCACCCACCACTGCGGGCCCTGCTCGTGGTCCCACTCGGCGCCCTGGGCGAACTCCTGTCCCATGAAGAGGAGCTGCTTGCCCGGGTGGGCCCACATGAAGCCGAGGTAGGCGCGGTGGTTGGCGCGCTGCTGCCACCAGTCGCCGGGCATCTTGGAGACCAGGGCCTGCTTGCCGTGCACCACCTCGTCGTGCGAGATCGGCAGGATGTAGTTCTCGGAGTAGGCGTACACCATCGAGAAGGTGATCTCGTTGTGGTGGTACCTGCGGTGCACCGGTTCCTTGCCGATGTAGACCAGCGAGTCGTGCATCCAGCCCATGTTCCACTTGAGGCCGAACCCGAGGCCGCCGCTGTCGGTGGGCCGGGTGACGCCGTCCCAGGCGGTGGACTCCTCGGCGATGGTGATGACGCCGGGGCAGCGGCGGTAGACGGTGGCGTTCATCTCCTGGAGGAACGAGGCCGCGTCGAGGTTCTCCCGCCCGCCGTACTGGTTGGGGGTCCAGGCGCCGCCCTCGCGCGAGTAGTCGAGGTAGAGCATCGAGGCGACGGCGTCGACCCGCAGGCCGTCGATGTGGAACTCCTCGCACCAGTAGACCGCGTTGGCGACGAGGAAGTTGCGCACCTCGACGCGGCCGTAGTCGAACTCCAGGGTGCCCCAGTCGGGGTGCTCGGCACGCAGCGGGTCGGCGGGCTCGTACAGCGGCTCGCCGTCGAACCGGGCGAGGGCGAAGTCGTCCTTGGGGAAGTGCGCCGGCACCCAGTCGACGATGACGCCGATGCCGTGCCGGTGCAGGGTGTCGACCAGGTGCCGGAAGTCGTCGGGGGTGCCGAGCCGGGCGGTGGGCGCGTAGTAGCCGGACACCTGGTAGCCCCAGGAGCCGCCGAAGGGGTGCTCCATGACCGGCATGAGCTCCACGTGGGTGAAGTTCAACTCCTTGAGGTACCCGGGGAGTTCCTCGGCGATGGCGCGGTACGAGGTGAGGTCGGGGCGCCAGGACGCCAGGTGCAGCTCGTACACCGACATGGGGGCGCGGTGGTGTGCGGTGCGGGCCCGGCCGGCCATCCACTCGTCGTCCTGCCAGCGGTGGGCGGAGGTGGTGACGACCGAGGCGGTGCCGGGCGGGATCTGCGCGGCGCGGGCGAGCGGATCCGCCTTGTCGAGGATCCAGCCCTGCCGGGTGCGGATCTCGTACTTGTACTGGGTGCCCTCGCCGAGGCCGGGCACGAACAGCTCCCAGATGCCGGAGGAGCCGAGCGAGCGCATCGGGTGGCCGGAGCCGTCCCAGTGGTTGAAGTCGCCGATCAGGCGGACCCCGGCGGCGTTCGGCGCCCAGACGGCGAAGGCGGTGCCGGCGACCCCGTCGACGGTGCGCACGTGGGAGCCGAGGGCCTGCCAGAGCTGTTCGTGCCGGCCCTCGGAGATCAGGTGGAGGTCGAGGTCGCCGAGGGTGGGCGGGGTGCGGTAGCCGTCGTGCTGGCGGATCGGCTCGATGCCCGGGTAGCTGACCAGCAGCCGGTAGTCGACCGGGTCCGACGCGGCGGGTCCGGCGCCGGGGAGCAGCCCGGTGAAGAGGCCGCTCTGCTGGTGGGTGAGCTCGGCGGGTCCGAGCGCGGTCTCGACGACGACGCGTTCGGCGAACGGGCGGAGCACCCGGATGGCGGTGCCGCCGTGCACGGGGTGGGCGCCGAGCAGGGAGTGCGGGTCGTGGTGCTGTCCGCCGACCAGCCGGTCGACCTCGGCGGGCGGCAGCGGCGCCTCGGGCAGCCGCAGTGCCCCGGACGGTGCGGCGGCCTCGGCGGCGGCACCCGCCCGGTCGGTGGTCCCGGTGTCGGCCGGGCGCCCGGCCGAGACCCCGGCTGCCGCGGTCCTGGTGCCGGCGGGGGCGTCGCGGGCCTCGGGGCCGGCGACCGGGGCCCCGACCGGGGCCGGGGCGGCGTTGGTCGGGGCGGCGTTGGCCGGGGCCGGTACGGCCGGCGGCCGCGGCTCGGCCCGCCGGGCGGTCGCGGGCTCGCGCTGCGGGGAGTCCGGGCCGGCCAGGAAGGTGGCCGGCACGGTGCGGGTGGTGCGGCCTGGCGGGTCGAGCGGCGTCACTGCGAGGACCTCCTGGATCGGGGCCGGCGGGTTCGGAGGGGCGTCGGTGAACTCGCCGGCGGCTGGTTCCGGCGGATGAGGGTGGACTCGGGTGGAGCGGGGGACAGCGGGTGGCGACAGGTGGAGCCGGACGGAGCCGGACGGAGCGGGATCAGACGGTGAGCGCCAGGCGGTTGATGGCGGCGAGCGGGATCGGCAGCCAGCTCGGCCGGTGCCGGGCCTCGTACACGACCTCGTACACCGCCTTGTCGATCTCCAGGGCGCGCATCAGTTCGGGGGAGGCGGCCGGGTCGGTGCCGCCGCCGGCGGTGTAGCCGGCGCTGTAGGCGGTGCGGTTGCGCTGCGCCCAGGCGGCCGCGAGGTGGGCCAGTTCCGGGTCGGACGGTCCGCCGGCGAGCAGGTGGGCGGCGGCGTAGTCGAAGGAACGGAGCATCGCTGCCACGTCCCGCAGCGCCGTCTGCGGTTCGCGCCGCTCGGTCACCGACTTGGCGGGTTCGCCCTCGAAGTCGAGCAGCACCCAGCCGTGCGGGGTGCGCATGGCCTGGCCGAGGTGCAGGTCGCCGTGGATCCGCTGGACCGGCAGGCCGTCGGGGTGGGCGTCGGCCATCTGCTGGAAGGCGGAGCGCAGCGCGGCCCGGTAGCGCATCAGCCCGGGGACGGCGGCGACCGCGCTGTCGAGGCGGTCGGTCATCGCGGAGGCCAGCCGTCGGGTCTGCGCGCGGTCGAGGCGGGCGACGGGCATCGAGCGGGCCAGTACCCGGTGGACCTCGGCGGTGGCCCGGCCGAGCCGGTGGGCCTCGATGGCGAAGTTGCCGGGGGACGGGTCGCCCTTGAGGCGGCCGACCTGGTCGAGCGCGAGCTCCCAGCCGTCCTCGGCCTCGGGCAGGTAGCGCTGGAGCAGCCCGAGGGTGGCCGGCTCGGCGCGCTCCAGACGGCTCTCGAACCAGGCGGCGACCCGGGGGATGCGGGTCGAGCCGGCCCGGGAGAGCGCCAGCGAGAGTTCGAGGTCGGGGTTGGTGCCGGGGTGGATGCGCCGGAACAGCTTGAGGATGTAGGAGGTGCCGTAGATGACCGAGCTGTTGGACTGCTCGGCGGTGGAGGCGCGGCCCGGGAGGTTGGTGGGAAGCCCGGAGCCGGGGGTGCGGCGGAACGACAGCGAGCCGAACCGGTCGCCGGTGGCGAGGTGTTCGAGCAGCCGACCGGTGAGTTCGGGGTCGTGCACGGCGTCGTAGAGGGCCGCACCGTCGTACGGGCCCTGGGTGAGCCGGCCGAGGACGGCGGTCGGCTCGATGCCGGCCGGGCCCTGCGAGCGGATGCCGAGCAGCAGCTGGTACAGGTCGCCGTGCGGCGCGCCGGCGGTGGTGGCGTGCTCGACCCGGAGCAGCAGGTGCAGCAGGGCGGGGTCGCCGACCTGGAGGGGGGTGCCGACGAGGGGGGTGAGGCCGGTGATCGGCCGTCCCTTGCCGGCGTACCAGCGCTGGGTGGGGAGCCACTCGGCGATCAGGGGCAGAGCCGCCTGGACGAGTTCGCTGACCCCCAGGGCGGTTCTCCGGGCCCCGGTGCCTCGCGTGCCGACCGGCACGGCGGAGCCGGCGGGGGTGTCACGGTGCAGTGGAGCTTGAGAACGGGAGGTTTCGGACATGACTCCCTTTCCCCGGAAGAGGCGGGCGGACTGCCCGACGGGTCTGGCCGGGTCCGTCAGTCTTCCGGATTGCGGCGGCGCGGCGGCGACGGCACGCGAGCGTTGCGCCCGGGTGTCACGCCTTCGTGTGGGTGGCCGTTGGGCTGTTCTCCGTACGCGGTGGTGCAGAGAACTCCGGGGGCGCGGGTTCGAACTCGCGCCCCCGGAGGGTTCGATGAGCTTCCGGCGGCTGCCGGATCGTTACTTCGGATGCCTGGTTCCGCTCAACCGGGGGGGCCGGCGGAGCTGGAACCAGTAGAAGCCGTGCCCGGCGAGGGTGAGCAGGTACGGCCACTCGCCGATCGAGGGGAAGCGCACTCCGCCGATCAGCTCGACCGGGTAGCGTCCTCCGAACTGCCTCAGGTCCAGTTCGGTCGGCTGTGCGAACCGCGAGAAGTTGTTCACGCACATGACCAGGTCCCCTTCGTGCTCACGGACGAAGGCCAGCACCGCGGGGTTGCTGGAGGGCAGTTCGGTGTACGTCCCGAGGCCGAAGGCCGGGTTGAGCTTGCGGATCTCGATCATGCGACGCGTCCAGTGCAGCAGTGAACTCGAACTGCTCTGCTGTGCTTCGACGTTGGTCACCTGGTAGCCGTACACCGGATCCATGATGGGCGGCAGACTGAGCCTGCCCGGGTCGGCGGACGAGAAACCCGCGTTGCGGTCCGGGGTCCACTGCATCGGGGTCCGGACGCCGTCCCGGTCGCCGAGCCAGATGTTGTCCCCCATGCCGATCTCGTCCCCGTAGTAGAGCACCGGCGAGCCGGGGAGGGAGAGCAGCAGCGCGGTGAACAGCTCGATCTGGTTGCGGTCGTTCTCCAGCAGCGGGGCGAGCCGGCGGCGGATGCCCACGTTGGCGCGCATCCGCGGGTCCTTGGCGTACTCCGCGTACATGTAGTCGCGCTCCTCGTCGGTGACCATCTCCAGGGTCAGCTCGTCGTGGTTGCGCAGGAAGATGCCCCACTGGCAGCCGCGCGGGATGCTCGGCGTCTTGGCGAGGATCTCCGAGACCGGGTACCGGGACTCCCGGCGGACCGCCATGAAGATCCGCGGCATCACCGGGAAGTGGAACGCCATGTGGCACTCGTCGCCGCCGGAGGCGAAGTCGCCGAAGTAGTCGACGACGTCCTCCGGCCACTGGTTGGCCTCGGCGAGCAGCACGGTGTCCGGGTAGTTGGCGTCGATCTCCTTGCGGACCCGCTGGAGGAACTCGTGGGTCTCCGGCAGGTTCTCGCAGTTGGTGCCCTCGCGGGCGAACAGGTACGGCACCGCGTCCAGCCGGAAGCCGTCGATGCCGAGGTCGAGCCAGAACCGGAGCCCGGCGATCATCTCGTCCTGGACGCGCGGGTTGTCGTAGTTGAGGTCCGGCTGGTGCGAGAAGAACCGGTGCCAGTAGTACTGCTTGCGCACCGGGTCGTAGGTCCAGTTGGAGGTCTCGGTGTCGACGAAGATGATCCGGGCGTCGGGGTACTGCTTGTCGTCGTCGGCCCACATGTAGAAGTCGCCGTACGGGCCGTCCGGGTCCTCCCGGGAGGCCTGGAACCACGGGTGCTGGTCGCTGGTGTGGTTCATGACGAAGTCGATGACCACGCGCATGCCGCGCAGGTGGGCGGCGTCGACGAACTCCATGAAGTCGGCGAGGTCCCCGAACTCGGGCAGGACCGACTTGTAGTCCGCCACGTCGTACCCGCCGTCGCGCAGCGGTGAGGCGAAGAACGGCGGCAGCCAGAGGCAGTCGACCCCGAGCCACTGCAGGTAGTCGAGTTTGGACGTGAGCCCCCGGAGGTCCCCGACCCCGTCGCCGTTGCTGTCCTGGAAGGACCGCACCAGCACCTCGTAGAAGACCGCACGCTTGAACCATTCCGGGTCCAGGTTCTTCTTCGAGGTCTCGGGGAAGGTGTCGGGAACGGGCTCGTTCACTGTCACGCTGGGTTCCTCCGAACCGTGAGGAGGTGAGCCGGCTCGGTTGAGGGATCGAGCCGGACGTAGTTGTGCCGGCCCCAGGTGTAGGCGGCGCCGGTGAGCTCGTCGTGGACCGCGTACGGCCCCTCCCCGTCGAGGGTGACGGTGGCCTCCTGGGCGTGGTGCGGGTCCAGGTTCACCACGGTGATGACGTGGTCGGTGAGGCCGTCGGGCGTCAGGGCGGTCTTGGAGTAGGCGAGCACCTGGTCGTTGTCGGTGGGGTGGAAGCGCAGGGAACGCAGCTGCTGGAGGGCCGGGTGACGGCGGCGCAGCCGGTTCAGGACGGTGAGCAGCGGGGCGAGGGTGTCGGTGCGGCTCCAGTCCCGGGGGCGCAGTTCGTACTTCTCCGAGTGCAGGTACTCCTCGGAGCCGGGGTGTGTCGGCTCGTTCTCGTACAGCTCGTAGCCGGCGTACACGCCGTAGCTGGGGGAGAGGGTGGCGGCCAGTACGGCGCGCACCGCGAACGCGGCCGGACCACCGTGCTGGAGGAAGTCGTGCAGGATGTCCGGCGTGTTGGGGAAGAAGTTGGGCCGCATGTAGGCGGCCGCGTCACCGGAGAGTTCGGTGAGGTACTCGATGAGTTCCTGCTTGGTGTTGCGCCAGGTGAAGTACGTGTACGACTGGTGGAAACCGATCTTCCCCAGGGTGTGCATCATCGCGGGGCGGGTGAACGCCTCGGCCAGGAACATCACGTCCGGGTCGGTGCGGGCGATGTCGGCGAGCACCTTCTCCCAGAACGCCACCGGTTTGGTGTGCGGGTTGTCGACCCGGAAGATCCGCACGCCGTGGGCCATCCAGAACCGGAGCACCCGGATCGTCTCCTTGACGATTCCGTCCATGTCCTGGTCGAAGTTGATCGGATAAATATCCTGATACTTTTTCGGCGGGTTCTCGGCATGGGCGATGGTGCCGTCGGTGCGGTGGCTGAACCATTCCGGGTGCTTGTTCACCCACGGGTGGTCCGGCGAGCACTGCAGCGCGAAGTCCAGCGCCACCTCCAGGTGCAGCGCCGCCGCCTCGGCCACGAAGTGGTCGAAGTCCTCGATGGTGCCGAGGTCCGGGTGGACGGCGTCGTGGCCGCCCTCCGGCGAGCCGATCGCCCACGGCGAGCCGACGTCGTGCGGACCGGCCGTCAGGGTGTTGTCCGGCCCCTTGCGGAAGGCTCGCCCGATCGGGTGGACCGGCGGCAGGTAGACCACGTCGAAGCCCATCGCGGCGACCGCCGGAAGCCGCTCGGCCGCCGTCCGGAGACTGCCGGACCGCGGCGGCTCGACGCCCGACGGGTCGACCACCGCCCCCTCCGAGCGGGGGAAGAACTCGTACCAGGAGCCGAACAGCGCCCGCTCCCGGTCCACCTGGAGCGGGAGCGGGCGGGAGGCGCTCAGCAGCTCGCGCAGCGGGAACCGGGCCAGCAGCTCCTGGACGTCCGGGGCGAGCGCGGCGGCCAGCCGGGAGAGCGGCGGCAGACCCGGGTCGCGCAGCGCGTCGACCGCGGCCAGCACCTGGGCCCGGCCGTCCTTCTTCGGCACCCCGGAGGCGGCCCGCTCCAGCAGCTGGGCGCCCTCCTCCAGGACCAGCGCGGTGTCGATCCCGGCCGGCAGCTTGATCGACGCCGTCCGGCGCCAGGTGGCGACCGGGTCGGACCACGCCTCCACCAGGTACGACCAGCGGCCCGGCGCGGTCGGGGTGACGTGCGCGCCCCAGCGGTCGGTGCCCTCGGCCAGCTCGCGCATCGGCGTCCACGGGCCGCTGCGGCCGCGCGGGTCGCGCAGGACCACGTTGGCGTTGACCGCGTCGTGGCCCTCGCGGAAGACGGTCGCGGTGACCAGGAAGGTCTCGCCGGCCACCGCCTTGGCCGGGCGGCGGCCGGCGTCTACGAGGGGGCTGACGTCCAGGACGGGGATGCGGCCGATCACGGTGTCGCTCTCTGTCGTCTTGCGGGCGGCGGGCTTGCGGGCGGCGGGTTTGCTCGTGACGGGTTTGCCGGCGGGGGGCTTGCGTGTCGCGGCGCCGCGGCCGACCGGCTCGGTGCCGGTCCCGGCCTTCGCGGTGGCGGGCTCGGCGGCGGTCGCGCTGCGCCGTGTGGTGGTGGTGCGCTTGCGCGGTGCCGCGGGTCGGCTCTCCTCGGCCCCGGGTTGTCGGGCCGGTTCGTCCGCTCGCTCCGTACGGATAGCCCCGGCTCCCCGGGGACCCGGCATCGACGCGTCTGTCCGGATGTCAGAATCCATCCGTCCGGACGATTCCGCGACCGCTGCGTCGGGGCTGTCGGCCACCGGTGTGGACTGGTCCCGCGTGTCGCCGTGCATGCCAAACTCCTGCCCGAGATCGGCGGCAGCTCCCGCGGGCCGGCGGGGCCAGGGGAGTACCGGGAGGACTGCTGGGTGGGGAGGACGTGCGACCGGAAGCCTGCCCGCGCCGCCGTCCCCGGCAACCTGCCCCGCTCCCGCCGAGCCCGTGGCGGGACCCCCGAGAGCCCGCGCGCGTCCCGGCGCACGCCTCTCGGGGCACACCCCTGGGTGACCCAACCCACCCGTGAACGAGCAGGCCGAGTCCGAGGACACGCGTCGGTGCGCGGTGAGCGCCGAATGGACCAAGGAAGAAGGGGAACGGTCAACGCGAAAAGGATTCGGACGTGCTGCTTCTCGGGGGAGCGCCACCCGTCTCCGCACACCCCGAAGCATCAACGACCTTGGCTCATCGTCGCATCGGCGACACGACTTTCGCAGCGGTATGACAGTAGTTTCGGGCGTGATCGGGGTCGGAACCGTCACCGGAAAAGGATCTTTTCCGCCGTGTTCACGTATTGGTGGCGCGGCCCCCGGAAAAGTGCGCCTCGTGCGCCCCCCGTGCAGCCCAATGCGCCGAATGCGATCTCATCAATAGGCCGAACGGAGGTCGAATAGACCAACTGACGCACCATCATGCCAGTGGCCGCGGCTACGCTTCACGCCGTGAAGGCAATCCGCAGATTCACCGTCCGCACCGTCCTGCCCGAACAACTCCAGCCGTTGCACGAGCTGGCCCTCAACCTGCGCTGGTCCTGGCACCCCGAGACCAGGGACCTCTTCCGGTCCGTGGACCCGGAGGTCTGGGCCGCGACCGGCGAGGACCCGGTGCGACTGCTCGGGGAGGTCCCGGCCGCCCGGCTCGCCGCGCTCGCCACCGACCGGCGCTTCCTGCGCAGACTCGGAGACCTCGCCGACGACCTCCGGGAGTACCTGGCCGGCCCGCGCTGGTACCAGTCGGCCGGGCAGGCGGCCGACGTCCCGCTGCCCGCCGCCGTCGCCTACTTCTCGCCCGAGTACGGCATCGCCGCCGCGCTGCCCCAGTACTCCGGCGGCCTCGGCATCCTCGCCGGGGACCACCTCAAGGCCGCGAGCGACCTCGGCGTCCCGATCATCGGCGTCGGGCTCTTCTACCGGCACGGCTACTTCCGGCAGTCCCTCGACCGGGACGGCTGGCAGCAGGAGCGCTACCCGCTGCTCGACCCGGACGAGCTGGCCGTCACCCTGCTCCGCGAGACCGACGGCACCCCCTGCCGGATCGACCTCGCGCTGCCCGGCGGCCGCACCCTGGCCGCGCACGTCTGGAAGGCCCAGGTCGGGCGCGTCCCGCTGCTGCTGCTCGACTCCGACATCGAGGCCAACTCGCCCGCCGAGCGCGACGTCACCGACCGCCTCTACGGCGGCGGGAGCGAGCACCGGCTCCTTCAGGAGATGCTGCTCGGGATCGGCGGTGTCCGCGCCGTCCGCGCCTACGGCCGGCTCACCGGCCACCCCGCCCCCGAGGTCTTCCACACCAACGAGGGCCATGCCGGCTTCCTCGGCGTCGAGCGGATCCGCGAGCTCGTCGCCGACGCCGGACTCGACTTCGCGGCGGCCCTGGAATCGGTCCGGGCCGGCACCCTCTTCACCACCCACACGCCCGTCCCGGCCGGCATCGACCGGTTCGACCGCGACCTGGTCGCCCGGCACTTCGGCGGGGACACCGCCCTGCCCGGCGTCCCGGTCGAGCAGGTCCTCGCACTCGGCGCCGAGAGCTGGCGCGGCGGCGACCCCAAGCTGTTCAACATGGCTGCCATGGGTCTGCGGCTCGCCCAGCGCGCCAACGGCGTCTCCACCCTGCACGGCGAGGTCAGCCGGTCCATGTTCAGCGGCCTCTGGCCAGGGTTCGACACCGCCGACGTCCCGATCACCTCCGTCACCAACGGCGTCCACGCGGCGACCTGGATCGACCCGGCGGTGGTCCGGCTCGGCGCCGCCGAGATCGGCGCCGACCGCGCCGAGGCGGCCATGACCACCGGCGACACCCAGCGCTGGACCGGCCTGGAGCGGATCGGCAACACCGAGATCTGGGAGCTGCGCCGCACCCTGCGCGCCCAGCTGGTCGACGAGGCCCGCCGCCGGCTGCGCGCCTCCTGGCGCCAGCGCGGCGCCGGTGAGGCCGAACTCGGCTGGGTCGCCTCGGTGCTCGACCCGGACGTCCTCACCATCGGGTTCGCCCGCCGGGTGCCCTCGTACAAGCGGCTCACCCTGATGCTCCGCGACCCGGAGCGCCTGCGCGCCCTGCTGCTGCACCCGACCCGGCCGGTCCAGATCGTGGTCGCCGGCAAGGCCCACCCGGCCGACGACGGCGGCAAGCGGCTGATCCAGCAGATGGTGGCCTTCGCCGACGACCCGGCCGTCCGGCACCGGATCGTCTTCCTGCCCGACTACGACATGGCGATGGCCCGGCACCTCTACCCGGGCTGCGACGTCTGGCTCAACAACCCGCTCCGCCCGCTGGAGGCCTGCGGCACCTCGGGGATGAAGGCGGCGCTCAACGGCTGCCTCAACCTGTCCGTGCTGGACGGCTGGTGGGACGAGTGGTTCGACGGCCAGAACGGCTGGGCGATCCCCACGGCCGACACCGGCGACGGGGTGCTCGACCCGGAGAGCCGGGAGGCCGAGCGGCGGGACGACATCGAGGCCGCCGCGCTGTACGACCTGATCGAGGAGCAGGTGGCCGCCCGCTTCTACGACCGGGGCGGCGACGGGCTGCCGCACCGGTGGATCGCGATGGTCCGGCACACCCTGGTGACCCTCGGTCCCAAGGTGCTGGCCGGCCGGATGGTCCGCGAGTACGTGGAGCGGCTCTACGCCCCGGCGGCGGTCGCCCAGCGCGAGCTGGCGGCGGCCGGCCCGGCCGTCGGGACGGCAGGGATCGTCGGGACGGCAGGGGTCGTCGGGGCGGCGGCGGAGACGGGCGTCGTCGGTGAGGCGGGGGGCTTGGAGACCGGGCCGACCGCCGTCCCGCACGCCGGAGCGCGTGAACTGGCCGCCTGGAAGGCCAGGGTCCGGGAGGGCTGGCCGGCCGTCCGGGTGGAGCACGTCGAGGCGGACTGCCCGGACGAGGCGCAGGAACTGGGGAGTTCGCTGGCGTTGCGGGTGCAGGTCGCGCTCGGTCCGCTGGAACCCGCGGACGTCGAGGTGCAGGCCGTCTCCGGCCGGGTCGACGAGTCGGACCGGATCTCGGACGGCTGCCTGCTCGCCCTCAAACCGGTCGGCGGGCCCGACCTCGACGGGCGGACGAGGTACGAGGGTTCCCTGGAGCTCTGCCGCACCGGTCCGTTCGGCTACACCGTCCGGGTGCTGCCGGCCCATCCGAGGCTGGCCTCGCCGGCCGAGCTGGGACTGGTCGCGCTGCCCCCGGAGGCGTCCGGGATGGACGCCGGGCTGCTGCGCTGAACCCGCCGGCGGGGCGGGGAGCCGGGCGGTCCGGCTCCCCGCCCCGCCGGGTGTCGCGCGCCGCCCCGCCGCCCCGTCCGCGGTGGCTCACCGCCGGGCCGGGGGCCGTGGCCGACGGCCCCCGGTGGCCGGGGACCCGCCGTTCGCGGCGTCAGCGGACCGCCGCGACCAGGGCGTCACTGACGGAGCGCCACGCCACCCCGGCCTCGCGGAACCCGGCCTCGACCAGCCGCCCGGTGTGCCAGCCGGCCGGATGCGACGCGCCGTCGGCGTGCGACCCGTACATCGCGTTCCGCGCGGCCACCTGCTCGGCGAGCAGCGGGTCGGCCGCGGCGGCGATCCACCAGCCCTCCCAGTCGAGGACGCCCTCGGCCGTCTCGCGCTCCTGGCGCCGGTGCCGGAGGGCCGCGTCGGCGGCGCTGAGCAGCGGGATCGACGCCTCGGGGGTGTGGTCGGCGTTGAGGAAGACGCCGCCGGGCCGGACCAGCCCGGCGAGATCGCCGTAGAGCCGGACCAGGTCGTCGGTGGGCAGCCAGTGTAGGGCGGTCGCGGTCACCACGGCGTCGAACGACCCGGGCGGCAGCGCCCGGGCCCACTCCGGGTCCTTGAGGTCGGCGGTCACGAGGGTGAACCGCCGGTCGTCGCCGAGGACACCGCGGGCGATGGTCATCAGCGCCGGGTCCTGGTCGACGCCGACGCTGACGGCGCCGGGCAGCCGGGCGAACAGCCGCTCGGTGATGCTGCCGGTCCCGCAGGCTAGGTCGAGGACGCGGGGCTCGGGCCCGGTCACCGCCTCGACGACGTCGAGCATCACCCGGAACCGCTCCTCGCGGTCGGGCAGGTACCACTCCTGCTGGCGGTCCCAGCTGCGCTGCCACTGCTCCCAGTGCTGTCGGTCGACCATGGTCGCTCCTTCGGTCCCGAACACGGATCGGTAAGGCCCGGAAAAGACTCTAGACCCTTTCGGTAATGGATGAAAGGGTCCAGAGTCTCTTACGGGCTTCGAAGGGGGCGGCAGGTCGGAGTCAGACCAGGCTGTCCCGCCAGGCCTGGTGGAGCTCCGCGAAGCGGCCGGCGCCGTCGATCAGTTCGCGCGGCGTGCCGTCCTCGACGATCCGGCCCTGATCCATCACCAGGACCCGGTCGGCGATCTCCACGGTGGAGAGGCGGTGCGCGATGATCACGGCCGTCCGGCCCGCCAGCACGGTGCGCATCGCCCGCTGCACCGCCTGCTCGCCCGGCACGTCCAGCGAACTGGTCGCCTCGTCCAGGATCAGCACCGCCGGGTCGGCGAGCAGGGCGCGGGCGAAGGCGACCAGCTGGCGCTGGCCGGCCGAGATTCGCCCGCCGCGCTTGCGCACGTCGGTGTCGTAGCCGTCCGGCAGCTCGGCGATGAAGGCGTGCGCGCCGATCGCCCGGGCGGCCTCCTCGACCTCGTCCCGGGTGGCGCCGGGCCGGCCGATCGCGATGTTCTCCGCGACCGTGCCGGAGAACAGGAAGGACTCCTGGGTCACCATCACCACCCCGCGCCGCAGCTCGGGGCCGGCCAGGTCGCGCAGGTCCACCCCGTCCAGGGTGATCCGGCCTTCGGTCGGGTCGTAGAACCGCGCGAGCAGTTTGGCCACCGTCGACTTGCCGGCCCCGGTCGCGCCGACCACGGCGACGGTCCGGCCGGCGGGCAGCACCAGGTCGAAGGGCGGCAGCACCTCCTTGCCGGTGCGGTACGCGAACCGGGTCTTCTCGAAGTGCACCTCGCGGCCCAGGGAGGACGTCGCGGGCAGCTCCTTCGGCTCGGTCGGCTCCGCGACGGTCGGCTCGTGGGCCAGCAGTCCGGCGATCTTCTCCAGCGCGGCGGCGGCCGACTGGTAGCTGTTCAGGAACATCGCCAGCTGGTCGATCGGGTCGTACAGCCGGCGCAGGTAGATCACGAACGCGGTCAGCACGCCCAGCGCCACACTGCCGTCGGTCACCAGGTAGGCGCCGAGCAGCACCGTCCCGGCGGTCCAGACGTTGGCGGTACCGCGGGAGAGGCCGACGTACCGGGCGATCTCCAGGAGGCCGTCCGCGGTGGCGGTCGCCGACTGGCGGTTCACCACGCCGAAGGCGGCGTCGTTGGCCCGCTCGCGGCGGAACGCCTTCACCGGGCGGATGCCGTTCATCGTCTCGGTGAAGCGGACGATCAGTGAGGCCGCCGAGGTGCGCGAGCGGCGGTAGACCCGGCGCGAACGGCGCCGGAACGACCGGGCGACCAGCCAGAGCGGCAGGAACGAGGCCAGCGTGACCAGGCCGAGCCGCCAGTCGAGCACCAGCAGGATGACCGAGATCGAGCAGACCGAGAGGAAGACGGTGAGCAGCTCCTGGAGCCCCTCGGAGAGCAGCTCGCGCAGCGCGTCCACGTCGCTGGTGGCCCGGGAGATGATCCGCCCCGAGGTGTAGCGCTCGTGGAAGTCGAGGCTGAGCCGCTGGGCGTGCCGGAAGATCCGGCCGCGCAGCTCCAGCAGGATGTCCTGGTTGACCCGGGCGCTGATCTTGATGAACGTCCACTGGAGCACGGTGCCCAGGAGCGCGCAGCCCAGGTACGCGCCGATCACCGCGGTCAGCGGTCCGGCGTCGTCGTCGCGCAGCGCGGGGATGCCGCGGTCCATCGCGACCGCGACGAGCAGCGGTCCGGCCTGGAGGGCGGCCTGCTGGAGCAGGATCACCGCCATGGCGGCGACGACCCGGCCCCGGTGCGGGCCGAGCAGCGAGCGGAGCAGCACCCCGGGTGCGCCCGGCGGGACGGGGATGTCCTCCTCGTCGGCCGGTGGGGGCGGCAGCTCCTCCTCGTCGCCCGGGGCGCCCGGACCGGCGGACTTCGTGCCGGCGGACTTCACGTCCACCGACTTCGCGTCCACCGACGTCCTGCCGGGGGCCTCGGCGTCGGTCGGGTTCGGGTCGGCGGCCTTCGGATCGGCCGTCCCGGTATCGCCCGCCTTCCGGCCGGCGGGTTCGACGGTGGTGGTCATCGGGCGGTGCTCCCCTCGGGGACGAGGGCGGCCTCGCCCGACATCAGTTCGCGGTAGTGCGGGGAGCCGTGCAGCAGCTCCTGGTGGGTGCCGACCGCCTCGATCCGGCCGTCGACGAGCACCGCCACCCGGTCGGCGAGCATGACGGTGCTCGGCCTGTGGGCGACCACCAGGGCGGTCGCGGAGCCGAGGACCTGGCGCAGCGCGCGTTCGACCAGCGCCTCGGTGTGCACGTCCAACGCGGAGAGCGGGTCGTCCAGGACGAGGAAGGCCGGATCGCCGACCACCGCGCGGGCCAGGGCGAGCCGCTGGCGCTGGCCGCCGGAGAGGCTCAGGCCCTGCTCGCCGACCTCGGTGCCGACGCCCTCCGGCAGCTTCTCGACGAAGCCGGCCTGGGCGGTGGCGAGCGCGGCGTGCAGCCGGTCGTCCCCGGCGCCCGGAGCACCCATCAGCACGTTCTCCCGGACGGTGGCGGAGAACAGGGTGGGTTCCTCGAAGGCCACCGCGACCAGCTCGCGCAGCCGGGTCCGGTCGAGCTCGCGGATGTCCCGGCCGTCCAGGGTGATGGTGCCGCCGGTGGCCTCGTACAGCCGGGGGAGGAGGGCGGTGAGCGTGGTCTTCCCGCTGCCGGTGGCGCCGACCAGGGCCATCGTCTCGCCGCTGCGGATGTGCAGGTCGATGCCGCGGAGCAGGTCGGGGGTGTCGGCGGGGGCGTCGGGGTAGCGGAAGCGGACGCCGGTGAGCCGGATGCCGTCGAGTCCGGCGGCCGTGGCGGCGGCCGTGGTGGCTGCGGCGAGGTCGGCCCCGGGGGCGCCGGCCTCGGTCTCGGGTTCGTCCATGACCTCGAAGAACCGGTCGGTGGCGGTCGCGGCCTCGTTAGCGTACGCGAGCAGCCAGCCCAGCGACTCGACCGGCCAGCGCAGCGCGAGCGCGGTCGAGAGGAAGGCGACCAGGGTGCCGGCGCTCAGCTCGTCGTGGGCGACGAGGTAGGCGCCGGCGGCGAGGGCGCAGCCGAGGGCCAGCTCGGGCAGCCCGACGATGAGCGCCCAGAGGTTGGCGAGCAGTCCGGCCTTCTTCAGCTCGGTGCGGCGCAGGTCCCGCGAGTGGTCGCGGAAGCGCTCGGCCATCGAGCGGTGGCGGCCGAAGGCCTTGAGGATGCGGATGCCGAGGACGGACTCCTCGACGACGGTCGCGAGGTCGCCGTTCTGGTCCTGCGCGAGGCGGGCGGCACCGGAGTAGCCGGACTCGAAGCGGCGGGTGAGCAGGAACAGCGGCACCACGGGGACGAGCGCGATCAGGGCGAGCCGCCAGTCCTGGGTGAACATCAGGCCGGTGCCGGCGAGGAAGGTGACCGAGTTGACGATCAGGAAGACCAGCGGGAACGCCAGGAACAGCCGCATGGTGTACATGTCGGAGGTGGCGCGGGAGAGCAGCTGGCCGGAGCCCCAGCGGTCGTGGAAGGAGACCGGCAGCCGCTGGAGCTTGGCGAAGAGGTCGCCGCGCATCGCCGTCTCCACCCTGGACAGCGGTCTGGCCAGCACCACCCGGCGCGTGTAGAAGAGGGCCGCTTCGGCGAGGCCCAGCACGAGCAGCAGGCCGACCAGCGGCCAGAGCCCGCCGAGGTCGTGCTCGGCGATCGGCCCGTCGACGATCCGTCCGAGCACGATCGGGACGAGGAGCACGCTGAACGCGGCGAGCAGTGCGGCACTGACCGAGATGGCCAGCCGGGCGCGGATCGGGCGGACGTAGGGCCACAGGCGCAGCAGTGAGCGCACCGTCGACCGGTGGGCGGGCGCGGAGTCGGGAGTCTGGTTCTCGGCCATCGCCGTGAGGGTAGGCCGGGTGGCCGTCATTTCTCATCCGGTTTTTCGGACCTGTCGTCGAATACCGGCCACGGACCCGGCGGCGGCGGTGTACCGGCCGTGGTGCTCCGGCGGCTCCGGTGACGGGGTGACGGGTGACCCTCGGTGGGCCTCCCCGGCTCTCCCCGGCCCTCCCCGGCTCTCCGCGGCTCTCCGTGGCCTCCGGGGGCGGCGGGGCGTCCGGGGTCAGGCGCCGCCGGACGGCCCGGCCGGGCGGCCGCCTCCGTCCGGTGTCCGCAACAGCCGCAGCGAGCGCCCGGCCAGGACGACCGCGTCCTGCGGGAGGTGCGTGCCGGTGTCGTCCGCCGCCGTCTCCACGACCGTCTCGTACCGTGCGCCGGGCGCCGCCCAGGGCTCCCCGGGCAGGGTGAAGGTGACCGGTTCGGGCCCGGAGTTGAGCAGCAGGAGGAAGCTGTCGTCGCGCAGGGGCCGGCCGTACCGGTCCCGCTCGGACATCGCCGCGCCCGAGAGCAGCATGCCCAGACCGGCGGTCGGGGTGAACCAGTCGGCCTCGGTCATCTCCTTGCCGAGCGCGGTGAACCAGGCCAGGTCCGGCTGGCCGCCGGGGGCGGGGGCGCGGCCGGAGAAGAACGCCCGCTGCCGCAGCACCGGGTGGGCGCGCCGCAGCCGGACGAGGCGCGCGGTGAACTCGTACAGCCCGCGCCAGGCCGGGTCGGCCAGCAGCGACCAGTCCACCCAGCCGACCTCGTTGTCCTGGCAGTAGGCGTTGTTGTTGCCGCCCTGGGTGCGGCCGAACTCGTCGCCGGCGGTGAGCATCGGGACGCCGGCCGAGAGCAGCAGGGTGGCCGTCAGGTTGCGCAGCTGGCGTTGCCGCAGGGAGTTGACGGCCGGGTCGGCGGTCTCGCCCTCGGCGCCGTGGTTCCAGGACCGGTTGTCGTCGGTGCCGTCCCGGTTGGCCTCGCCGTTGGCCTCGTTGTGCTTGCGGTCGTACGAGACGAGGTCGCGCAGGGTGAAGCCGTCGTGGGCCGTCACGAAGTTGACCGAGGCGTAGGGCCGCCGCCCGCCGCGCTGGTAGAGGTCGGAGGAGCCGGTGAGCCGGTAGCCCAGCTCCCGGACGTCCGGGCGGGCGCCGCGCCAGAAGTCCCGCACGGTGTCCCGGTAGCGGTCGTTCCACTCGGCCCACAGCGGCGGGAAACCGCCGACCTGGTAGCCGCCGGGGCCGACGTCCCAGGGCTCGGCGATCAGCTTCACCCGGCTCAGGACCGGGTCCTGGGCGACGGCGGCGAGGAAGGGGTGGTCCATGTCGACGGCGTCGCCGCCCCGGGCCAGCGCGGCCGCCAGGTCGAATCGGAAGCCGTCCACGCCCATCTCGGTGACCCAGTACCGCAGCGAGTCGGTGATCAGCCGGATCACCTGCGGTCGGCGGGTGTCGAGGGTGTTCCCGCAGCCGGTGTAGTCGGCGTAGCCGCGCGGGCGGTTGGGCGGCAGGCGGTAGTAGCCCGAGTTGTCGATCCCGCGCAGCGAGAGCGAGGGGCCGAGCTCGGCGCCCTCCGCGGTGTGGTTGTAGACCACGTCGAGGATCACCTCGATCCCGGCCGCGTGCAGCGCGCGCACCATCCGTTTGAACTCGCCCACCTGGCCGCCGCGCGAGCCTGCGGCGGAGTAGCCGGCGTGCGGGGCGAAGTAGGCGGCGGTGTTGTAGCCCCAGTAGTTCACCAGCCCGCGGGCCTGGAGGTGGTCCTCGCTGACGTGCTGGTGGACGGGCAGCAGTTCGACCGCGGTGACGCCCAGGCCGGTGAGGTGGGCGACGGCGGCCGGGTGCGCCAGACCGGCGTAGGTGCCGCGCAGTTCGGGCGGGACCCCGGGGTGGCGGAGGGTGAAGCCCCGCACGTGCACCTCGTAGAGGACGGTCTCGGCCCACGGGGTCTTCGGGCGGTGGTCGTCGTACCAGTCGTCGTCGTCCTGGACCACGACGGATCTGGGCACGTACGGGGCCGAGTCGCGGTTGTCCCGGACGGTGTCGGCGACCTCCGCCTCGGGCCAGCCGCGGGCGGCGGCGCAGGCCGCGTCGTGGGAGGTGTAACAGCCGTCGACCGCGCGGGCGTACGGGTCGAGCAGCAGCTTGGCCGGATTCCAGCGGGCGCCGGTCCACGGGTCCCAGCGGCCGTGCACGCGGAAGCCGTACCGGGTGCCGGGGAGCACGCCCGGGACGAAGCCGTGCCAGACCTGGAAGTCCTGCTCGGTGAGCCGGTGCCGGGTCTCCCGGTCGTCCTCGTCGAAGAGGCAGAGCTCCACGGCCTCGGCGCCGGCCGCCCAGAGCGCGAAGTTGGTGCCGCGGAGGCCGTCCGGCTCGGTGCGGAACCGGGCGCCGAGCGGTTGCCAGCTGCCCGGCCACGGCGGCCCGTCGCCGTGCGCCGCGCCGTGTGCCGCTCCGCGCGCCGTGCCGTGTGCGCGCGCGGCGGTTTCCAGCTCCTGCCCTGACGCCATGGCGGTGCCCTCCCTGGCCGGGGTGTCCCGTACCCCGTGAGGGGTCTCTTTCCCTGATCGCACCGGGTGGATGCGGCTGAACGGTTTCTTACCGGCGGATGGCGGGCGGGCGCACGGAAAGTCGGCGGGTCCGACTTCCCCCGCAGCAGCCACCCGCGTCGGCCGCCTCCGCGGTGCGAGCGGACCGGCCGACCCGCCGTGACCGGCGGGCGGGGACCGGCGGGAAGGGGCCCGGCCCGCGTCCACGGGCCCTGCGCGCGTATGCGTCGGGACCCCTCTCGGAGGCCGCCCGGTCCTCGTCGAGGAGGACGGGTTCGAGCACGCGAAGATCGGCGTCGAACGCCGCGTCCCCGAAGAGGAGGAGGCGTAGGAACCGGAGCACGGAATCCCGGCATCCGCCCACGACAGCGGACCGGGAGGTCGGCGAGGCCGACTTCCCGTGCGGGGAAGCGGGTCGGCCCTCACCGGGAGGCGCGGGGAGGAGGCAGACACGTCGGTCGTTCCACGTGCCCGGCGTCAAGGCTCGGTGTGCTCTCGGCCACCGGGGTGGGATTCTCCGGCGTGTCCGCGTGTCCCGCCGGGACTGCCCTCGTTGTGGGAGGTATCGGACGGAAACGGCGGGAGGCCCCGGGTATGCGGCCCCGAGGACTGATGTGGGCGCGGCGGGCGGCGGCGTCGTGGTGCTGCCTGGTCGTGCTGGCCGGTTGCTCGGGCGGCGGTGCACCGAGGACCCCGAGCGGCGACGCCGCCCCGCCGGGCGCGGGGGGTCCGCCGCCCGTGTCCCGCGCGGTGATCACCGCGCTGCCCGCCGACAACGCCCAGAACGTCCCGCCGGAGGGCCCGGCCCGGGTGACCGTCGCCCAGGGCCGGCTGGTCTCCGTCCGGCTGGCGGACACCCGGGGCAACGAGGTGGCGGGCGCGATCGCCGAGGACGGCACGAGCTGGGCGCCGTCCGGCCCGCTCCCGCTGGCCACCGCCTTCACCCTGGACGCGGTGGCCGAGGACGACCAGGGCCAGAAGGCCGCCCAGCACTCCGACTTCTCGACGATGGCCCGGGCGCACACCTTCGTGGCGTTCTTCACGCCCGAGGACGGTTCGACGGTGGGCGTCGGCATGCCGGTCTCGCTGCGGTTCAGCAGGACGATCACCGACCGGGCGGCGGTGGAGCGCGCGGTGGTGGTGACCGCGGACCCGCCGGTGGAGGTGGCCGCGCACTGGTTCGGCGGCCAGCGCCTGGACTTCCGGCCCAAGGCCTACTGGTCGGCGGGGACCAGGGTGTCGGTGGCGCTGCGGTTGAAGGACGTGCAGGGCGCGCCGGGCGAGTTCGGCACCCAGACGAAGGACGTCCGGTTCACGATCGGCCGCGCGCAGGTCTCCACCGTGGACCTGGACGCCCACACCCTCACCGTCCGGGCCGGCCAGGGCGGCAAGGTGGTGCGCACGCTCAAGGTGTCCGGCGGCGACGCCAAGCACACGACCTACCGGGGCGTGCTGGTGGTGTCGGAGAAGTACCGGGTGACGAGGATGAACTCGCAGACGGTCGGGATGGGCGACGAGTACGACATCAAGGACGTGCCGCACGCGATGCGGCTGACCAACTCGGGCACGTTCGTGCACGGCAACTACTGGGCGAACCCGGGGGTGTTCGGTACCGCGAACACCAGCCACGGCTGTATCGGGCTGGCGGACGTGAAGGGCGGTGCCAGCAAGGAGAGCCCGGCGGGCTGGCTGTTCGAGCACACCGTCCCGGGGGACGTGCTGGAGGTGAAGGCCTCGACGGGGGACACCGTCCCGCCGAGCAACGGACTGAACGGCTGGAACCTGCCCTGGGCGCAGTGGGTGGCGGGAAGCGCCCTCCAGTCCTCCGCGAGCCCCTCCGGTGCCGCGGCCGCCCCTTCCGTCGGGCCGTCCCCTGCCGCAGGCGCGCCGACCGGTGCGGCCGGGGTGACCGGTGCGCCGACCGGTCCGTCGTCGGCCCCGGCGGCCGGCCCGTCCACGAGCCCGTCGACGAGCCCGTCCGTGAGCCCCTTCGCGTCTCCCGCCGCGAGCCGTCCGGCGAGCCGGTCCGCGGGGCCCTCGCTGTCCGGGGAGCCGGTCACCGACCCGTAGGTCACGGACCCGCGGGCCGTCGGGCCGAAGGCCGTCGACGGCGCCCGGCCACGTGTGGCGATCCTGTGCAGGGGATCTTCACCCGCATTCACCCGCATTCACCGGGATCCTCCCCGGGGTTCACCCGTTCGGCCGAGCTATCCTGCTTGCCGCGCCGAAGCCCGGCGCGGAAGATCACCGGTCCGGTGCAACCCACCCGGGCGGAAGCGCGTCCATCAGGGTGGACACCGGGAGGGGAGAAACCGTGAAGCCGGTTAGGGCGGCCGACGCCGCGATACGTACCACCACCACCAGCCGCCGTCTGCGTCGCAGTGCGGTGGCGCTGGCGATGGGCGGGGTACTGCTGCTCACTGCGGCCTGCAACGACGACAAGAGCGGCGGTGACAAGGCGACCGGGGGAGGCGACGCTGCCGCGACGGCCGGCGCCGACGGCGGGGCCGGCGGCAACGGCGGGACGCCGTCTCCCGCGCAGACCTCGACGGCGCCGAAGACCTCGACGGCGGTGCTGACCGTCGAGCCCAAGGACGGCGCCCAGGACGTCGCGCCGACCAACGCGCTCCAGGTGTCGGTGGCCAACGGCAAGCTCACCACGGTCGAGGTGACCGACAAGGAGGGCAAGCCCGTCGCGGGCGCCATCACCCCGGACGGCCTGGGCTGGAAGCCGGCCGGCGCGCTGGCCGTCGGCATGGCGTACAAGGTGAACGCGCAGGCCGCGGACGCCGAGGGCCTGGTGGCCGCGTCCACCACCTCGTTCACCACACTGACGCCGGACAAGAAGGTCTCCACCAACGACAACATCGCCGACAACGCCACCTACGGCGTCGGCATGATCGTCTCGGTGGTCTTCAACAAGGACATCAAGAACAAGGCCGAGGTCCTCAAGGGCATCTCCTTCGAGACCAACAACGGCACCGAGGTGAAGGGCCACTGGTTCGGCAGCCGCCGGGTGGACTTCCGCCCCGAGAAGTACTGGACGCCGGGCACCAAGGTGACCATCAAGTACCGGCTGAAGAACGTCGAGGTGGCCCCCGGCGTCTACGGCGACGTCGAGAAGGACGAGCCGTTCGTCATCGGCCGCGCGCAGGTCTCCGTGGCGGACTCGGCCTCGCACCAGATGACGGTGACCCGGGACGGCGTGAGCCACACCGTGCCGGTGACCCTCGGGGACGAGAAGAACCCGTCCTGGAACGGCACCATGGTGGTCTCCAGCAAGGAGAAGGTCACCCGGATGAACTCGCAGACCGTCGGTCTCGGCGGCGAGTACGACATCCCGGACGTGCCGCACGCGATGCGGCTCACCACCTCCGGCACCTTCGTGCACGGCAACTACTGGGCCAACCCGTTCGGGAAGAGCAACGCCAGTCACGGCTGCATCTCGATGCAGGACGAGAAGGGCGGCAGCGACACCTCGGTGGCCGGCAAGTTCTTCAACGACTCGATCATCGGTGACGTCATCACCGTGAAGAACTCCAAGGAGAAGACCGTCGCCCCCGACAACGGGCTGAGCGGCTGGAACATCCTCTGGCCCAACTGGTAGCTCCTACCCGCCGGTAGACCGGTGCAGTCCCGGTTCGGCAACCGACCGGCCCGATCCTCACTCGTTGGGGTCGGGCCGGTCGTGTTTTCCGGGCCGATCGCCCCCCGAACGGCGCAACCTTTCCGGTGGCTGCCGCGTGTATCTGTCGGGTCCCCCGACACCCCGGCACCGGGGCGGGGTCGCGCGCGCGGGACCGAGGGAGGGAGCGACGGTGAGGTCGATACGCAGGATGGTGGCCGCCGGTCTGGTCGGCGGTGCGCTGGTGCTGACCAGCGCCTGTGGCGGCGGGGGGAACGGGAGCGCGGCCAGGGCCGAGCTGGGTGTCGGCGGGGCCGCGGGGGCCTCGTCGGCGGCGGCTCCGGCCTCGGGCGGTCCGGACGCCGGGGCCGCCCCGGCGGGCACGGGGACGCCGGGTGCGGCTGCGCCGGGCACCGGGACGCCGAGCGCCGCGCCGAAGGTCTCGCAGGCGGTGGTGGACGTCCAGCCGAGGAGCGGGTCCGTGGACGTCGCCCCGGACGGCGCGCTCAAGGTCGCGGTGGCCGGCGGGAGGCTCACCACCGTGAAGGTGAACGACCGGACCGGCAAGGAGGTGGCCGGTGTCATCGCCGCCGACGGGTCGAGCTGGAGCCCGTCCGGTCCGCTGGCGGTCGGCACCGCGTACCAGGTCAGCGCGCTCGCGGTGGACGCCGGCGGCGTGGTCGCGTCGGCGGACAGCAGCTTCAGCACGTTGACGCCGGAGCGCGAGGCGAAGGCCGGCGACAACATCGTCGACGACGCCACCTACGGCGTCGGCATGATCGTCTCGGTGACCTTCGACAAGGACGTCAAGAACAAGGAGGCGGTCGCGAAGGGCATCACCTTCAAGACCGACAACGGCACCGTGGTGAAGGGCCACTGGTTCGGCAACCGCCGGCTGGACTTCCGTCCGGAGAAGTACTGGACGCCGGGGACCAAGGTCACGGTCCAGTACCGGCTGAAGAGCGTGGAGATCGCCGCGGGCGTCTACGGGGGCGTCGACCGGGACGAGCCCTTCACTATCGGGCGATCCCGCGTCTCGACGGTTGACGCCAAGTCCCACCGGATGACGGTGGTCCAGGACGGTCAGAGCTCGGTCGTCGACATCACCTCCGGCTCGCCCGAGCACCCGACCTGGAACGGCACCATGGTCGTCATGTCGAAGGAGGGCGTGGTGCGGATGCAGTCCAGCAGCATGCCCGGTATGACCGGCGACCCCTACGACCTGCAGGTGCCGCACTCCATGCGGCTCACCGACTCCGGTACGTACGTGCACGGGAACTACTGGAGCAACGCCTTCGGCGCCGACAACGTCAGCCACGGTTGCGTGGGCCTGAAGGACGTCAAGGGCGGCGGTGCGGGCACCTCGGCGGGCACGTTCTACGACGGCTCGCTGATCGGGGACGTCGTGTCGGTGAAGAATTCCTCGCGCGGTCAGGTCGCCCCGGACAACGGCCTCAGCGGCTGGAACCTGGACTGGAGTGCCTGGTAGGAGGCGGTACGCGGCAACCCGGGCTTGACGTCCGCCGGACCCGGGTTGCTCGCGGCATATGCCCGGCGGGTAGTGATCGTTTGGTCATTGTCCGTACGCGGCCGCTTGCGTTCCGCAATGATGGACCGCATGGCGGGTTGGGGCGAAACAGATCAGTCATCACTTCTCGCGTCCAGCTTGATTGCTGACGCGTCGTGGGCGTGCTTCCAGGACGCGCTGGCGGCCCTGGAGCGGCTCAGCTCGGAGGAGCTGGAGCGGATGTACGTCGGCAGGCTGTGCGACCAGTCGGCGTCCGGTGAGGTGCGGTTGCCTTCCCGGCCGGAGTCCGGCCCGGTGGCGCGCCGGCTGGTGCTCTCGGTGCTGGAGACCTGGGAGCTGCACCAGCAGCTGGAGGTCGGCGAGTTACTGACCAGCGAGCTGGTGGCCAACGCGGTGCGGCATGCCGCCGGGCGCACCATCGGACTCCAGGTGTCGCGGAAACCCGGCTGGCTCCGGGTCGAGGTGCGGGACTCGTCGCGGGCGTTGCCGTGCATGATCCTGGCCGAGCCGCTGCCGATCAACGAGCGCGGGCGCGGACTCAAGGTGGTCGACGACCTGGCGGACCGCTGGGGTGCCGACCTGATGCCGCGCGGCAAGGGCGTCTGGTTCGAGCTGAAGGTGCGCGAGCGGCACTGAGGGCCGGGGTTCGAACGGACCGGGGGCTCGAACGGCCCCTGCGGCTCGAACGGGCCCGGGAAACACGCAGGGCCCCCGATTCACCGTGGTCCGGTGGCTGGGGGCCCGTGCAGGTCATCGCGCCGGCCAAGGGGGTGCGTGCCGCGCGATGGGCGACGGCTGCGCCAGGTCGGGCCAGCCGTGGTCTCGGTGTGCCCGCGGCGAGTTGTCGTCGCCCGCCGTCGGACATGTCGACTATCGCACGGATCTCAGCATGTGGGCAAACCGAGTGGCTTCGATTGCAAGGTTTGTAACTTAGTTCACCTTGGGAATTTGCATAGGTTCACGCTGGCGCCTGAGATTATTCACGATCGGAGCTATTCACGGCCGGAGTGACCCGTGTGTGCGGCGTGTGCGGGATGTGCCGACGGCCACGTGCTGCGCACCGAGAGCAACGGGGTGTCGATTCCCAGCTTGGCGGCCGTGCTGTGCACCGACTCCCGGAGGTACGGGTAGAGCACCGTCACGCCGATCTGGTCGACGAACCACTGCTGCGCCTCGGCCCCCAGCTCGAACGGCCCGCCGAGCGAGAACGCCGCCACCGCGTCGACGACGAAGTCCGCCTGGGCGGCGGCCAGCTCCAGCCGGCAGCGCACCTCCAGGGTGGCGCCGTCGTCGCCCTGCCGGAGCCAGACCGACAGCGCGGTGCGCAGCTCCTCCTCCGGCCGGGGCTCCGGCCGGTCGAACAGCCGCCTCCCGCCCACCTCCAGGAAGACGACGTCGTCCAGCTGGGCGGCCTCGGCGAGCTCCTGGAAGCTCCCGAACCGCCGGACCGGGCGGCGGGCGGCGGGCGGCGTCATCAGACGGTCACCGACCGGGCGTCGCCGTCCGTCCAGACCGTCGTCCGGGGCCGTCGAGCGCCCTCGCGGGTCGCCACCCGGACCTGCACCCGCACCTCGACGGGCGCGGGCGTCCAGACCGGCGTCAGGTCGGCGGAGGTGTGGTCGACCAGCGTGTGGAGCCGGGCGCCGACGGCCCGGGCGTAGCGCTGGAGCGTCGAGTAGCGGGCGTCGCCGCCGGCGCGCTCGAACTCGGAGACCGTCGACTGGGAGGTGCCCATCAGCTCCGCCACGTCGCGCTGGGTCAGCCCGCACTTCCGGCGGGCCACCACCAGGGTCTCGATCAGCTCGGCGTAGGCCGTCGCGTCGTCCAGCGCGGCTGCGGTGCGGGGATCGTCCGGGTCGATGCCGAGAAGATCATGCAGTGTCGATGCCATGGCCGCCTCCCCTCCGAGTGCTCCCACAGTATCGCCCAAAACCGATACCGAGAACCGGGAACTCATCCGTTCGGTGACCTCCGCCGCCACTCCCGGAGTCGTTTCGAGGCGGTGCCGCGCTCGTTCGACGGGGTCTTCTGGGACTTCTTCTGGAAGAACGACAGGGCGAGCAGGACGAGGCCCCCCGACTCCTCCGCGTAGAGCAGGCGGAAGGTGCGGTGGTCGCCGGTGAGGCGCACCTCCAGCAGGTCGTCGCCCAGGTCCTTGACGTCGCCCGGCAGCGTCTGCCGCTCCTTGACGCGGTTCAGCAGGACGAACAGCCGGGCGCGCTCGTGCGGGGCGAGATCGGCCTTCTGCAGTTCCTTCTGCACCGGCGCCGATCCGTCGACGCCTTGGTAGAACGCCCAGTCCCGTGCCGTCGACACCCCGCCCCACCCCCTCCGTCCGCCCTTCCGGGCAGTCTAGGCGGCGGGCCGATCAACGTCTGTGCGCCGGTTCCCGGTTGAGGGCGGCCCGGACGCGCCCGGGCGCGTCCGGGCGCGTCCGGCACGCCGGTACGGGCGGACCGCCCTGCGCCGGTCCGCGAATCCGGCGAAGACTCCCGGCGAAGGCTCCCGGCGAAGAAACACCGTGCGGACCGATGACTTCGTCCCTGATCGGCAGTCATAGATCATGACCGGTAAGCCGACGGCCGCCGACGCCGTCGGGGCGCACCGGTCGGACATGCCGGGAAGCGGACACGAGTCACCGAGGACCTTCAGATGCGAACCCTGATCAGCACCGCCTTCATCTCGCTCGACGGCGTCGTCGAGGCTCCGGGCGGCGAGCCCGGATACCGGAACTCCGGCTGGACCTTCAAGGACGTCGAGTTCCTCCCCGACGCCTTCGAGATCAAGGGCCGGGAGCAGCAGGAGGCCGCCGCGATGCTGCTGGGCCGGACCAGCTACGAGGCGTTCAGCGCGGTGTGGCCGGACATGGCGGACTTCGCCGAGTACAAGGTGATGCCGAAGTACGTCGTCTCGACCACGCTCACCGAGGACGGCCTGGTCACCGGCTGGGGCGAGACCACGATCCTGCGTTCGGTCGACGACGTGGCCGCGCTCAAGGAGACCGAGGGTGGACCGATCATCATCCACGGCAGTGCCTCCCTGACCCGGAGCCTCTCCGACGCCGGTCTGATCGACCGCTACCACCTGCTGGTCTTCCCGCTCCTGCTCGGCGCCGGGAAGCGGCTGTTCAGCGCCACCGACAAGGACGTCCAGAAGCTGAAGCTGGTCGAGCACGAGGTCTACGCCAACGGCCTGCAGAAGAACGTGTTCGACGTCGTCCGCTGACCGGGGACCCGGCCACGACCGGGCGGTCCGCGCCGGGCCCGTCCTATCCGCTGCCGAGGGCCGACCTCGGCAGCACCCCGGCCGCCCGGCCGTCCACCAGGACCAGCACGCCCGGATGCGCCTCCCCCAGCGCCGCGCGGGCCTCGGCCGCCGACTGCCCGACGCCCACCGTCGGCAGCGCCGGCCCGATCAGTGCGCCCAAGGGGGCGTCCGGCTTGGCGGTGCCGTCCGCGAGCGCCGCCGCCAGCACCTCCCGGGACACCGAGCCGACCACCTCCATCACGCTCACCCCGTACGGGCGCGTCGCCCGCGCCAGGACGGCCGGGGCCACGCCGTCCGGCACCGCGCGCAGCGCCCGCGCCGCCTCGCCGACCGTCGCCGCGGCGTCGACCGTGACCAGCGGCCCGGCACCGGCCAGGAGCGGCCGCAGGCCGTCCGGCTCCTCCAGGAAGCCCCACTCCCGCATCCACGCGTCGCTGTGCACCTTGGACAGGTACGAGCGGCCCGAGTCCGGCAGCAGCACCACGACCAGGTCGTCCGGGCCCAGCCGCCGCGCCACCCGCAGGGCCGCCGCCACCGCCGTGCCGGACGACGGCCCGGCCAGGATGCCCTCCTCGCGGGCGAGTCTGCGCACCGTCAGCAGCGACTCGCGGTCCGGGACGCGTTCGAAGGAGTCCGCGACGTCCGGCCGGTAGGCCTCCGGCCAGCGGTCCTCGGCGGTGGCGGGGTGGACGAAGTGGCCGATGCTCTCGACGAAGTACGGGCTGCCGTCCCCGCCTCCGTAGACCGAGGACTCGGGGTCGGCGCCGACGACGGTCACCGCGCCGCCCGAGACCTCCTTGAGGTACTCCCCGGTACCGGTGATGGTGCCGCCGGTGCCGACCCCCGCGACGAAGTGGGTCACCCGGCCGCCGGTCTGCTCCCAGACCTCCGGCCCGGTGGTCCGCACATGGGCGCCGGGATTCGCCGGGTTGTCGTACTGGTTGGCGAACCAGGCTCCGGGAATCTCCTCGGCGAGCCGCCGGACGACGTTGAACAGGTGCGCCGGGTCCTCCAGCGGCAGGACGGTCGGCGCGAGCACCACCTCCGCGCCGTACGCCCGCAGGATGTCCGACTTCTCCGGCGCGGCCTTGTCGGCCACCCCCACGATCACCCGGTACCCGCGCTGTTGCCCGATGAGCGCCAGGCCGATGCCGGTGTTGCCGGAGGTCGCCTCGACGATCGTCCCGCCGGGCTTCAGCAGGCCCTCCCGCTCGGCGGCCAGCACCATGGACAGCGCGGCGCGGTCCTTGACGCTGCCGCCGATGCCGAGGAACTCGACCTTCGCGTAGACCGGCGCGGCGAGTCCGGCGCCGAGTCGGGCGAGACGGATCAGCGGTGTCCCGCCGATCGCGTCGAGTACGGATTCGTGCACTGCGGCCATCGCCGGCTCCTCAGCTCGTTCTGCGACCGTCGTCGACCCGACGTCCGACCGAGCCTGCCCAGCCCCGCGCACCGTTAGGCCGCTTCCCGGCGATCGTTCGATCGCCGCAGGGAACGGCCGGTGGGCGGGCGGACGGCGGACGGCGGACGGCGGCGGTCCGAGGGCGGACCCTAGGCCAGGAACAGTGCGGCCAGGCCGGGGAGCCTGCGGCCGACCTCGTCCTCGTCGTCGAAGTCGAACCCCTCGCCCATGTCGGGTGCGGTGCGCCCGGAGGGCGGTCCGCCGGCGGTCAGCGCGTCCCGGTCCTCCTCGCCGGGGGTCCGCTCGAACGCGCGGTGCGCCGCGTAGTTGGCCTCCTCGTCGAAGAGCAGCTCCTCCAGCTCCTCCGGGTCGCTGCCGCGCGCCACCGGGTGCCCGGCGAGGCTGTCGGGGGAGGCGAGCACGCGCTCGTACCAGTCCCGGCCGAGCGAGATCACCCCGGCGCGGAAGTCCGTGAACGCGTCGTCGGAGCAGCCGCCGCCGATGACGTAGGCGGCGCCCCACACGTCCCACCGGTACAGCGCCCCGTGCAGCTCGCCGAACCGCCGCTCGAACGCGGCGATCTCCGGGCGGGGCCGGGAGGCGAGCAGCGCGGCGAGCCGGCCGGCGAACGGCCGCTCCGCCGAGGCCCGGGCGGCGGCGGTCTCGACGATCGCCCAGAAGTCGTCGAGCGGCATGGCGGGGAGCGGTCGTGCACCGGTGGTCATGGCGGCACTCAACCAGGGAGGTCCGACAGTCACGGACGGAGCGGAGGGGGTTGACGGAGCGGAGGCGGCTGACGGAGCAAAGAGGGTGGAGGGAACGGAGGGGGAGCGGGGACGGGGGGTGGCAGGCCGGTCCCGTCCGGCGTCCTGCTCCCGGCGGGCTCAGTCGTCGGTGGGCGTGCGGGTCCAGCCACGGGTGCCGTCGGCCCAGAAGTAGCCGGGGGCACCGCGCAGGCCGACCGTGCGGAAGGGCTTGCCGTGGTCGTTGACGGTGAGGGTGCCCTGGCGGTCGCCGCTGCTCCACACCACCTCCAGGTACCAGCTGACGTCCTGGCCGGCCGTCGAGGCGTCGACGTTCAGCACCTGCGGGTCGGTGGACGAGACCCGGAACGGGAAGTCGGAGGACTTTCCCCTCGTGTTGCCCTCCGTCGCCGGGACGGGCACGGGCCGGGGCGCGGCCGCGTCCAGGTCGACGGCGAAGGCCGCCGGGGTGAGGCCGCCGCCGCAGCCCGAGCCCATGGTGTAGGCGTTCCACCTGGGCGCCGGGCGGGTGCCGACCACCTGCACGTAGAGGGCGTGCAGGACGACGGGCTTGTCCTCGGAACCCTGCGCGGTCAGCTGCAGCCGCAGGTGCCCGCCGGGGACGGCGTGCTGGGAGGCTGCCCAGGAGTCCGTCCGCCGGCCTCCCGGCGGCGCGGGCGTCGTGCCGGGCGGCTGGGCGGACAGGAACCACTGGCCGCAGGGGCTGCCCCAGTTGTCGGTCAGCACGTTCACGTGGAAGGGCGGCGCGTCGTCCTCGGTGGGCGTCGGCGTGGGCGTGGGCGTCTGCGCGGGCGCGGGTGTGGACGGCGGGGCCGTGGTGGGCGGGGGCGTCCCCGCCGGGTCGGCCGGAGGGACGGCGGCTGCCGACGGTCCGGGGCCCGCCGCAGGGGTCCCGGACCGTCCGGACAGGACGACCACCGGGACCAGCGCGGCCACGACGGCCACGGCGGCTGCGCTCAGCAGGATCCGGGCGACGCGCCGGCGGCGTCGGGGCTCCTGTGGGGGCCCGTCCCCGGCCCTGTCGTCCCCGGCCCGCTCGTCCGGGGCCCGCTCGTCCGGGGCCCGCTCGTCCGGGGCCCGCTCGTCCGGGACCGGAGCCTTCTGACTCGGAGCCTCCTGGCTGCTCGGCGCGGAGGCCGGTCGGACCGCCGGAGGCCGCGGGCCTCCGCCGGGCCCGGGCGCGGACGGCGACTCCGGCAGAGCCGCCTGCCCGGTCTCCGGCTCGGGCTGCGGCTGCGGTTCAGGCAGCGGCTGCGGCACCGGCGCGGGCACCGGCCGGGCGGCCGGGGCTACGGGATCCCGGCGGCGGGACGCGTCCGCCAGGATCCACCGGCGGTGCAGCTCGACGAGCTCGTCGGTGCTCGCCCCGCAGAGCCGGGCCAGCCGCTCCACCGGCGCGTACTCGTTGGGTACGGCCGCGCCGTTGCAGTAGCGGTGCAGGGTGGAGGTGCTGACGTGCAGCCGGGCGGCGAGCGTGCCGTAGCTGCGCCCCGAACGGTCCTTCAGCTCCCTCAGCAGCTCCGCGAACCGCTCCGTCTCGACACTCATCCGGTGCCCCCCTTGTCCCGTGACGGCGTTCCAGGCCCCGCCGAACGCGCAGCTCACGGTACCCGTAGGCGTTCCGGCGTCCCGAATCGCCCGGAAGCTCTGGCGGCCGGGACAGGACCCGGGCGAGTCTGCGGTCCGGCGGCAGACCGACGCCCCGGCCGAGCGGATCCGCCCGACCGGTCGACGCCCTCCGGCGGAGAAGAGGACCCACCCGTGACCGTCCACCGCATCCTGATCCCGTGCACCCTGGCCGTCCTCGGCGCGGTCGCCCTCACCGGGTGCTCCGGCGGTCGACCGGCCGGCGGGACGACCGCCGCGGCGACCGCCCCGCACTCCGCGGTCACGCCGAACGCCACGGCCACGGCGGGAGCTGTGGACGCACCGGCCGCCGTCCCGGCGCCCCCGGCCGCCTCGGCCCCGCCCGCCCCTCCGGCGTCGGCCGCTGCTCCCGCCGCTTCCGCAGTGCCCGCCGTGCCCGCTGCTCCCGCCGGGGCCGGCAGTGGAGGGGCGGGCGCACAGGGCGGCGCGCCCCGTCCGTCCCCCTCCACGCCGGGCAAGACCGCACCCGCCGTGCCGCGACCCGCGCCCCCGGCGGCCCGACCCGCCACCCCCGCAGCCGTGCCCGACCGGGCACCGAGCTGCAAGCCCGGGCAGCTCGCCGTCACGGCGAAGCCCGTCTCCCGCCCGGCCGGGCGCCTGCTGCTCACCGCCCGCAACACCGGGACCGCCCCGTGCGATCTGGGCCTGGTCGGGGTCGTCACCTTCGCGGGCGGGATCAAGGCCGCCGTTCCCGGCGGCATCGGCGGCGGGCCGAATGTCCTGATGCCCGGACAGGCGGGATACGAAGCGGTCACGCTGGTCGGTGAGGGCGCCCCGGGCAGCGGCGCCACCTCGACGGCGCTCACCGTCGCGCTCGACGACGGCGCCACGGTGACCGTCCGCACCACGTCCTTCGTCCACGCCCCCTCGTCCGGCCTGTGGCGGTCGACCGAGGCCGAGGCCCTCCGGCAGTGACCGGGCGGGCGGCGACGCCGCCCCGCCGAAGCGAACCGACCCGGGCGAACCGCCCGGCGTCCCACCCCGTGAACCCGAACGAAAGAGGAGCACCCCGCATGCGCATCCCGAACCGCCGCCCGCACCGCACCGCCACCCCCCACCGCACCGACGCCCCCGCCCGCACCGGTCGGCGCCCGCTCGCCGTCCTGCTGGCCGCCGCCGGGCTCCTGGCGGTGGCCGCCACGCCCGCCGCCGCCGTCCACGGCGGGTCGGACACGACGACCAGGGCGCACCCGTTCGTGATCGCCCTGGAGACGGCCGACGGTCAGCAGTGGTGCACCGGCGCCCTGATCGCCCCGACCAAGGTCCTCACGGCCGGCCACTGCGTCACCGAGGCCGACGACCCGACCACCCTGCGGGTGATCGCGGGCCGGACCGACCTCACCGGCACCGGCGGCCAGGAGCGGAGGGTGAAGAGCTTCAAGGTCGACCCCCGCTTCACCTCCGCCCTGGCCCACGACTCGGCGGTGCTCACCCTCGACCGGCCGCTCCGGCAGCGGACGGTCCGGGTGGCGGGCAAGGGCGACGAGAAGCTCTACCGGTACGGCCGCACGGCCACCGTGTACGGCTACGGCCGCACCGGTGACGGGCAGCCGGGCACGCACCTGAAGCAGGCGGTGCTCAGGCTCGCGGCGCCGGTCGACTGCTTCCCGTACGCCGACGCGGAGACCTCGCCGCTGCTGAAGGTCTGCGGCATGCCCGGTCCCGGGACGACCGACAGCATCTGCAAGGGCGACTCCGGCGGGCCGCTCGTCGTGGACGGCGTGGTGATCGGCGTCGTCTCGACCGGCAACAAGTACTGCGACACCCAGATCCCGGTCTCGGTGTTCACCCGGGCCACCGACGTGCCCCGGTCGATCCTGAAGTAGACGGGGCCTCGGGGCCACCGGGCCCGGACGGGAGCGGGCTCGGGCCCCCCGTCCGGGCCCGGCGGACCGGCGGGCCCGGGCTCGGCGCTGAGCGGGCCGGCGTGCGGGTCAGATGCCGAGGCGGGCCGCGACGCCGTCCAGGACGCAGTCGAGGCCGGTCTCGAACTGCCAGTCGCGGTCGTCCTTGCGGGTGGCCTCGGCGAGGTAGCGGTGGTAGGCGGGGTAGCGGCCGGTGGCCATCAGCCAGGTCATCCGGGGGGCGAGGGCGGCGCGGGCCGCGTCGCCGTCCGGCCAGCCCTTCTCGTGGTGCAGGGTCTGCAGGGCGACCTCGGTGGCGACCGAGCCGCGCACGTAGTCGGTCACGGTGCGGAAGACGGCCATCGTGGTGTCGGCGTCCAGGCCGTGTTCGGCGAGGGCGGCGAAGGCGTGCTCGGGGACGGCGAGCTGGTGCGGGGTGAGGGCGAAGGTGCCGGCCCGGGAGGTCCACGGGTGGGCGAGGTTCATCGCGCGGAGGGCGAGGGCGAGGGCGCGCATGGTGGCGCGCCAGTCCGTGCCGGAGCGGTCCAGGGGGAGCTCGGCGTAGACGGAGTCGACCATCAGCTCCAGGAGTTCGTCCTTGCCGGAGACGTACCGGTAGGCGGCCATCGGGGCGACGCCCAGTGTGGTGGCGAGGCGGCGCATGGTGACGGCGTCCAGGCCCTCGCTGTCGGCGAGGGCGACCGCGGCCGCGGCGATCCGGTGCGGGGTGAGCGCGTTCCGGGGGGTGGGGGCCGGGCGGTCGAGGCGTTCCCAGAGTGAGGCGGGGGGCTGCTCCGCGGCGGCGTCCTCGGGAGGGGTCTCGGGCGGGGTCATGGGCGGCTCCTTCCGGTGGGGTCGGCCGCCGGGGGCCGGGGGCCGGGGGCCGGGGGATCCGGGTGACGGCGGCCGATGTGTACAACGTATCAGCAGTAGACGTTGTACGCGTCGATGTGTACGTTGTATCCATCAGCGATACGTTGTACACATCGAGGGGGATCCCCATGTCCGCGAGCCCGTCCACCACCGTCGAACAGCTCCGCGTCGCCGTCATCGTCGGCTCCACCCGGGGCGGACGCTTCGCGCCGGTCGTCACCGGCTGGCTGCGCGAGCACCTCGACGCCCGGGGCGATCTGGAGGTCGACGTCGTCGACCTGCTCGAAACCCCGCTGCCCGCCGAGCTGCCGGATTTCGGGGGCCAGGCCGCGCCCGGGACGGAGGAACTGCTCGCCGCCGTCTCCCCCCGGCTGGCCGCCGCCGACGCCTTCGTGATCGTCACGCCCGAGTACAACCACAGCTACCCCGCGCCGCTGAAGAACGCCCTCGACTGGCACAACCACGAGTTCCACGCCAAGCCGGTCGCGTTCGTGTCGTACGGCGGGATCTCCGGCGGCCTGCGCGCCGTCGAGGCGCTGCGCATCGTCCTGGCCGAGCTGAACGCCGTGACCATCCGCAACACCGTCAGCTTCCACGGTGCCTGGGAGCGGTTCGACACCGACGGCAAGGCCGTCGACCCGGCCGCCGACGCCGCCGCCAAGACCCTGCTCGACCAGCTGACCTGGTGGGCCCAGGCGCTGCGCGACGCCAAGCGCGTCCGGCCGTTCACCGGCTGAGGGCCGGGACGAGGAGGGGACGAGGACGAGGACGAGGGGGCGGAACCATGGAGCGGTTTCCCTGGCTGGGAGTGATCGGGCTGATGCTCGGGATCTTCCTCGGCGCGCTGGACGGCCAGATCGTCTCGACCGCGCTGCCCACGATGGTGGGCGATCTCGGCGGGCTCGACCATCTCTCCTGGGCGGTGACCGCGTACCTGCTCACCTCCGCCGCCGCCACCCCGCTCTGGGGCAAGCTCGGCGACCTGTACGGGCGGAAGGGCGCGTACCAGGGGGCGGTGGTGCTGTTCCTGGCCGGCTCGGTGCTCGTCGGGCTCGCCCGGTCGATGGAGCAGCTGATCGCCTTCCGGGCCCTCCAGGGGGTGGGCGCGGGCGGACTGATGGTCGGCGCGCTGGCGGTCGTCGGGGTGCTGGTGCCGGCCGAGGGGCGGGGGCGGGTGCAGTCGGTGATCGGTGTGCTGATGCCGGTCGCGTTCGTCGGCGGGCCCCTGCTCGGAGGGTTCCTCACCGACCACCTCAGCTGGCGCTGGGCCTTCTACGTCAACGTGCCGGTCGGGGTGTTCGCCCTCGCCGCAGTCGCGGTCGGTGTCCGGCTGCCGGACACCGACCGCCGGACCGGGGCGCGGATCGACTGGGCCGGCGTCGGCCTGCTGACCGGCGGGGTCCTGGCGCTCACCCTGGTCGGCAGCTGGGGCGGCACCGCGTACGGCTGGACCTCGCCGCAGGTGCTCGGCGCCGCCGCGGTCGCGGTGGTGGCGCTGGCCCGGTTCGTCCGGGTCGAGCGGCGGGCCGTCGAACCGCTGATCCCGCCCGCGCTGTTCCGCCACCGCGCCGTCACCGAGGCCCTGGTGCTCGGCTTCCTGCTCGGCGGGCTGATGCTCGTCCTGGTCGGCTACCTGCCCCAGTACCTGCAGTTCGTCCAGGGCGCCTCCCCGACCACCGGCGGGCTGCTGCTGGTGCCGCTGATGCTCGGGATGATCGGCGCCCAGCTCGTCACCGCCCGGCTGACGGCCCGGGGCGGCAGCGGGCGTCACCACCCGCTGCTCGGCAGCGCCGTCGCGCTGGCCGGCACCCTGCTGCTGCTCACCCTCGGCACGGACACCCCGCAGCTGCTCGCCTCGGCGCTCACCGTCGTCGCCGGGGCCGGGATCGGGCTGGTCATGCAGAGCACCCTGCTGGCCACCATGGCGGCGGTGCCGCCGCGCGACATGGGGGCCGCGATGGGCTCGGTGATGCTGTTCCGGACGATCGGCGGCTCGCTGGGCATGGCCGCCCTCGGTGCGGTCTACACCGCCCGGCTGTCGTCCTCCCTCTCCGGCGGGCCCGGCGCGGACGCCGCCGGTCCGACCGCCGACGGTCTGACTCCCGCCGCCGTGGACCACCTCCCGGCGCAGGCCGCGGAGGCCGTCCGCACCGCCGTCACCACCGGCCTGCACGGCACCCTCCTCGGGGCCGCCGCGATCGCCGCCGCCGCGGTCGTCGTCGCGGCCCTGGCCCGCCGGGCCGCCCCGGCTCCGGCGGGGGACCGGGCCCCGGAGCCGGCGCCCGCCGACCTGGGCTGAGCGCACGGCGCGGACCCGCGCGCACGACGAGGCCCGGTGGCCCGGACCGGTCAGGACGCTGTTGGCTAATTCCGCCCCGCTGGATCTCATCCAGCGGGGCGGAGTGCTGCGAAGTGGCTGGTGCGGGTGGAGGCTCGGCGCTGGCCGGTGAGGTGGGCGTCGATGCGGGCGAGGTTGATGGCGGCTCCGGTGAGTTGGTGTTGGAGGCTGGTCTTGGCCAAGCCCCGGTAGCGGGATCTGCGCAGGCCGCAGCGCCCCACGCCTTGGGAGATGGTCCCTTCGACCCCTGCGCGGACCTGGTAGCGCTCCTTCCATTCCTCGGTCTGCTGCTCGGCCCTCGCCGCGTGGAGGGCATGGTGTTCCTCGCGATGACGCAGGCGTAGTTCACGACGTGGAGCGATGGGCGAGTTGGTGCACTCACTCCGCAAGGGGCAGGGACTGCAGTCTGTCTTGGAGAACAGCACACGGAGCACCGGCAGTCCCTGCTGGGAGCGACGGGTGCTCCAGTTGACGTTGGTCTTGCCGCCAGGACACGTGACCTTCTGGTGGTCCCAGTCGATCGTGCCCGGCCGACAGTCTTGAGCAGCCCCTTCTCCCGGGACGCGACCAGGACACCGTCCAGCACACGCCGCCCGGCCTCCGCCCCGACCAGCCGGTCCCGGAACTCCGACAGCACCGAGAAGTCGAACCCGGGATCATCGAGTTCCAGCCCGAGGGCGTACTTGAAGTCAATCCTCGCCCGCACCGCCTCCGCGGCTTGCCGGTCGGTGAGCCCTTCCACGAACTGCAACACCAGCACGAGCACCAACCGGCCCGGTGACCAAGCCGGCTTCCCACGCGACGGGAACAGGTCCGCGAACTCCTCATCGCGGAACAACACTCCCAGCTCGTCCCTGACCCGGATCGCCAGACTCCCTTTCGGGAACGCGGCCCGCGCCACCCGTACTGTCTCCGCCGGGATCTCCCCAGGCCCCTTTGGACGCATCGACATCGACACCCTCCCCATACGACAACGTCGGTTCCCAAGACCACAACCAGGTCTTGGGAACCGACGTCACGGCGAGGCCCGAATTGGCCAACAGCGTCCGGTCAGCGGTCAGGTCCGGGCCACCGGGCCTCGTGGAGCGTCCGGGACCTCAGGGCCGGCGGGGGCCGGCGCCGGCGGCCGTCAGCACTCGATGACGTTGACGGCGAGGCCGCCGCGCGAGGTCTCCTTGTACTTGATCTTCATGTCGGCCCCGGTCTCCTTCATGGTCTTGATCGCCTTGTCGAGGGAGACGTGGTGGCGGCCGTCGCCGCGCAGTGCCATCCGGGCGGCGGTGACGGCCTTGACCGACGCCATGCCGTTGCGCTCGATGCAGGGGATCTGGACCAGGCCGCCGACCGGGTCGCAGGTGAGCCCGAGGTTGTGCTCGATGCCGATCTCGGCGGCGTTCTCGACCTGCTCGGGGGAGCCGCCGAGGACCTCGGCGAGGCCGCCCGCGGCCATCGAGCAGGCGGAGCCGACCTCGCCCTGGCAGCCGACCTCGGCGCCGGAGATGGAGGCGTTCTCCTTGAAGAGCATGCCGATGGCGCCGGCCGCGAGCAGGAAGCGGACGATGCCGTCCTCGTCGGCGCCCGGGATGAAGTTCAGGTAGTAGTGCAGGACGGCGGGGATGATGCCGGCCGCACCGTTGGTGGGGGCGGTGACGACGCGGCGGCCGGAGGCGTTCTCCTCGTTGACCGCCATCGCGTACAGCGTCACCCACTCCATCGCGTTGGCCGGGCCGATGCCCTCGGCGCGCAGCGCGCGGGCCCCGGAGGCGGCCCGCCGGCGGACCTTGAGGCCGCCGGGGAGTATCCCCTCGCGGGACATGCCGGCCCGGACGGACTCCTGCATGACGCGCCAGATCTCCAGCAGCCCGGAGCGGATCTCCTCCTCGGTCCGCCAGGCCTTCTCGTTCTCCAGCATCAGGCCGGAGATGGACAGGCCGGTCTCCCGGCTGAGCCGGAGCAGCTCGTCGCCGGTGCGGAAGGGGTACTTCAGCGCGGTGTCGTCGGGCTTGACCCGCTCCGCGCCGATCGCGTCCTCGTCGACGACGAAGCCGCCGCCGACCGAGTAGTAGGTCTTCTCCAGCAGGGTGGAACCGTCCGCGCGGAAGGCCCAGACGGTCATGCCGTTGGCGTGGTAGGGCAGCGAGCGGCGGCGGTGCAGGACCAGCTGGCTGTCGGGGTCGAAGTCGATGGCGTGGGTGCCGAGCAGGTTGAGCCGCTTCTCGGCCTTGATCCGCTCGACGTCCCGGTCCGCCTGGTCGACGTCGACGGTGCGGGGGGAGTTGTTCTCCAGGCCGAGCAGGACGGCCTTCGGGGTGCCGTGGCCGTGACCGGTCGCGCCGAGCGACCCGTACAGCTCGGCGCGGACGGCCGCCACCTCGGTCAGCAGGCCCTCCGACTTCAGGCGGCGGGCGAACATCCGGGCGGCGCGCATCGGGCCGACGGTGTGGGAGCTGGACGGGCCGATGCCGATGGAGAAGAGGTCGAAGACGCTGATGGCCACGGAGGGACGTCCTTGTCTGGTCTCGTGGGATGAGCAGGCGGGCGGGTGCTGACACGGGACGGGGCACCGCGCGCACTCTCCAGTGTGCGCGGTGCCCCGGAATCCCTGGTGGACCGGCGGGGTGAGGCCGGTCACCTGCACCCGAACTACAGGTTCGGGTAGAGCGGGTACTTGTCGGCCAGCGCGGTGACGCGGGCCTTCAGCGAGGCGGCGACGGTCTCGTCGTAGGCCGGCTTCAGGGCCTCGGCGATGATGTCGGCGACCTCGCGGAAGTCCTCGGCCTGGAAGCCGCGGGTGGCGAGAGCCGGGGTGCCGATCCGCAGGCCGGAGGTCACCATCGGCGGGCGCGGGTCGTTCGGGACGGCGTTGCGGTTGACGGTGATGCCGACCTCGTGCAGACGGTCCTCGGCCTGCTGGCCGTCGAGCTGGCTGTTGCGCAGGTCGACCAGGACGAGGTGGACCTCGGTGCCGCCGGAGAGCACGGACGCACCGGCCTCGGCGACGTCGTCCCGGAGCAGGCGCTCGGCGAGGATCCTGGCGCCGTCGAGGGTGCGCTGCTGGCGCTCCTTGAACTCCTCCGAGGCGGCGACCTTGAAGGCGACGGCCTTGCCGGCGATGACGTGCTCCAGCGGGCCGCCCTGCTGGCCGGGGAAGACCGCGGAGTTGATCTTCTTGGCCCACTCGGCCTTGGAGAGGATGACGCCGCCGCGCGGGCCGCCCAGGGTCTTGTGGGTGGTGGTGGTGACCACGTCCGCGTACGGCACCGGGTTGGGGTGCAGACCGGCGGCGACCAGGCCGGCGAAGTGCGCCATGTCGACCATGAGCAGCGCGCCGACCTCGTCGGCGACCCGGCGGAACGCGGCGAAGTCGAGCTGGCGCGGGTAGGCGGACCAGCCGGCGATGATCAGCTTCGGCTGGTGCTCCTTGGCGAGGCGCTCGACCTCGGCCATGTCGACCCGGCCGGTCTTGTCGTCGACGTGGTAGGCGGCCACGTTGTAGAGCTTGCCGGAGAAGTTGATCTTCATGCCGTGGGTCAGGTGACCGCCGTGGGCCAGGGACAGGCCCAGGATGGTGTCGCCCGGCTGGATCAGCGCGAACATCGCGGCGGCGTTGGCCTGCGCGCCGGAGTGCGGCTGGACGTTGGCGTGCTCGGCGCCGAACAGGGCCTTGATCCGGTCGATCGCGATCTGCTCGACCACGTCGACGTGCTCGCAGCCACCGTAGTAGCGGCGGCCGGGGTAGCCCTCGGCGTACTTGTTGGTCAGGACCGAACCCTGGGCCTCCATGACCGCCACCGGGGCGAAGTTCTCGGAGGCGATCATCTCCAGGGTGGTCTGCTGGCGGTGCAGCTCGGCGTCGACCGCGGCGGCGATCTCCGGGTCGAGGGCGTGCAGGGACTGGTTCAGAACCGTCATGGTGGGGTCTTCCCGGGAGGAGAGAAGGAGAGCCGCGCGCGGCGCCCCCGCGGGGGCGGCGACGGGCGACGGGAGGGCGAAGCCGGTGGGCGCGGGGCGGGCCGCCGCGCTGCGGCCCGCCCCGACGGGTGGCTCAGGCCGAGGGGTTGGTGAGCGCGGTGTACTCGTCCGCGCTCAGCAGCTCGTCGGTGGACTCGACGCGCACCTTGAACAGCCAGCCGCCGTCGAAGGGCTCGCCGTTCACCAGGGCGTTGTCGTCCAGGACGGCCTGGTTGACCTCGGTGATCTCGCCGGTCACCGGCGAGTAGAGGTCGCTCACCGACTTGGTGGACTCCAGCTCACCGCAGGTCTCACCGGCGGTCACGGTGTCGCCGACCTCGGGCAGCTGCACGTAGACGATGTCACCGAGGGCGTCGGCCGCGTGCTTGGTGATGCCGACCGTGGAGACGCCGTCCTCGGCGACGGTCAGCCACTCGTGCTCCTTGGTGTACTGCAGGTGCTGGGGGTTGCTCATGACGTCATTCTCCAGGATGGGAAGCGGGTACGACGAAGCGGCCCGGTGGGCGGGCATGCCTCGGGAAGGGAAGGGGTCAGCGGGCGCGCTTGTAGAACGGCAGCGCCACGACCTGGACGGGCTCGTGCTTGCCGCGCACGTCCACCGCGACGGTGGTGCCGGGGGCGGCGTGCGCCGCGTCCACGTAGGCGATCGCGATCGGCTTGCCCAGGGTGGGGGAGGGGGCGCCGGAGGTGATCCGGCCGATCGGCTCGCCGTCGGCGGAGACCACGCTGTACTCGGCGCGCGGGACGCGCTTGCCCTCGGAGACCAGGCCGACCAGCACCCGCGGCGGGTTGGCCTCGGCCGCGGCGGCGGCCTTCTCCAGCGCCTTGCGGCCGATGAACGCGCCCTCGTTGGTGGTCTTGTCGAAGCGGACGACCCGGCCCAGGCCGGCGTCGAACGGGGTCAGCTCGGTGGACAGCTCGTGGCCGTACAGCGGCATGCCGGCCTCCAGGCGCAGCGTGTCGCGGCAGGAGAGACCGCACGGGACCAGGCCGCGGTCGGCGCCGGCCGCGGTCAGCGACTGCCAGATCTGCTCGGCGTCGCCGGGGTGGCAGAAGATCTCGAAGCCGTCCTCACCGGTGTAGCCCGTGCGGGCGAGCAGCACGTCGCGGCCGGCCACCTGGGCCGGGAGGATCGCGTAGTACTTCAGGCCGGGCAGGTCGGCGTCGGTGGTGTCGGCCAGGATGCCGGTGGCCTCCGGGCCCTGCACGGCGATCAGCGCGTAGGTGTCGCGGTCGTCGGTGACGACGGCGTCGAAGCCCTTGGCGCGGGCGATCAGCTCGTCCAGCACCAGCTGGGCGTTGGAGGCGTTGGCGACGACCAGGAACGCGTCCTCGCGCAGGCGGTAGACGATCAGGTCGTCCAGGATGCCGCCGTCCTCGGCACAGATCATGGTGTAGCGGGCGCGCAGCACGCCGAGCGCGGAGACGAAGCCGACCAGCGCGTGGTCCAGCATCTCGCCGGCCTGCGGGCCGGTGACGGTGATCTCGCCCATGTGGGAGAGGTCGAAGAGGCCGGCCCTGGTGCGGACGGCGAGGTGCTCCTCGCGCTCGCTCCCGTAGCGCAGCGGCATGTCCCAGCCGGCGAAGTCGGTCATGGTCGCGCCGAGGGCGCGGTGCAGCGCGTCGAGCGCGGTCAGGCGGAGGGACATGGCCAGGAACTCCTCGGTCGGGGCACTCAGGGGTGCACGCGCCGGAGCCGGCCCTGCTCGGGACCGACCCTGCGCGCGGGCATGCGGCGGCTGGGCCTCCCCATCTGTCGTCGAACCTGAGAGCTTCACCGCGCGCTGTCCTACGGGAACAGCATGGCGGCTTGCACCGTGGGTGGGCGTACGGCAGGGCCGTGCGCCGCTTTCCAGATGTGCCTAACCCGTGCGGTAGGGGTGCCTGAGAGATTCCGGGGAGGACTTGCTCCTTCGGCGCCGGCTGTGCCACCAGACGGGGCACTCCGGACTCTCCCGCGCGGGTTCGAGCGGCCGGTATGGAGTTAGGGGCCTCGGTGGGAATACACCCGAGACGCGGACATCATGGCACGTCCGCCCGGATGAGGGGAGAGGGGGAGGGGCCGGGCCGGGGGATCCGGCCACCGGGGAGCCCGGCGCCGGGGCGCTCCGGAGCAGGGCCGGGGCGGTGCCCGCTAGGCTGCGGGCGTCGGCGAGCGGAGGGCGGTACAGCGGCGCATGGGGAACCCGGTGGAGCAGCAGCAGGGGTGGGGCGGCCAGGAGCCGGTGCCGCCGGGCGGCGGATGGCCGGCCAACGAGCTGGAGCAGGTGCTCACCGCCGCGCTCGGTGATCCGGGGGCGACCCCCCGGGTGATCGAGGTGCTGGCCCGCAGCCAGGTGTGGATCCCGCTGCCGGCCGGCGGCGACCCGCAGGGGCAGTCGCTGGACCTCCCGGTCGTCGAGCTGGCCGGCGACCCGTACGTGCCGGTGTTCTCCTCGCAGGAGGTGTTCGTCCAGCAGGCGCCGGGGATGGCCTTCGCGGTCGCGCCGATGTGGGAGTTCGCCCGGGGCCTGCCGCTGGGCGTGGGGGTCGCGGTCAACCCGGAGGCGGCGGTGGGCATCCCGGTGCCGCCGGAGGGCGTGGCCGAACTGCGCCGCGGGCCGCGCGAGGACCGCTGGGAGGCCGGGGACGCGCCGTCCGGCGGCCGGGTGGCGCTGCGCGAGCCGGTGCCGGGCGAGGACCCGGAGCCGTTCCTGGCCGCCTGCCGGAACGAGCTGTTCGCCCTGCCGGGGGTGTTGACCGCACGGCGGGCACTGGCCAGTGTGGAGGGCGAGCCCACCGTGATGTTCGTGGGCGTCCAGCTCGATCCGTCGGCCCCGGCCGACCCGGGGGCGGTCAACGAGGCGCTGGGGCGCGCGCTGGGAACCGCGCCGCTGCCCGGCGGCGTCCACCTCGTACTGCTCGACCTCGCGGACGACCCGGTGGTCGACTGGATGCTGAACCGGGTCGCCCCTTTCTACGTACGGGGTTGATCCGGCCCCCGGCCGCGGTCGGGCGGGGGAGCGGTGCGCACCCTGGCACGTCGGCGTGGCGGTGGTCGGCGGCGCCCCATAGGGTGCGTCCTGGCGGCCGCGGGGCCGCCGGTGGCAGACGAGGAACGAAGAGGCGCAGCGAGGTGGGCGCATGAGTGCGGGAGCGGTAGCGGGCGGTGCACCGGGGCCCTGGGGCCAGGCACCCACCGGACGTCCGGATCAGGGCGCGCTGGAGCGCGCCCTGCGCGAGGTGGCGCCGGAGCGCTACGAGGCGTACGAGACGCTGCTGCACGCGCTGGCCGAGGGGCAGGTCTGGATGCTCCTCTGGCACGGTACGCCGGGCAGCGCGGACGCCCAGTACGGGAACATGGAGATCAGCGGCCACGGCTACGCGCCGGCCGTGACCTCGCCCGAGCAGTTGACGGCGTCCGGCTGGGCCCGGGCGCACGAGGTGATCTCCGGCCGGGAGATCGCCGCCTCGCTGTTCCGGACCCGCTGGGGGCTCTGGCTGAACCCGCACGCGCCGGGTGGCGGTGTCGGGGTGCCCTGGGCGGACCTGCGCCGGGTCGCGGCGGGGCTGGACCGGCTGCCGGCCGGTCCGTTGAAGCTGAGCGAGCCGCAGGTGCCGGCGCAGCAGTTCTTCGCGCTGCTGGAGCGCCAGGCGGTCGAGGTGCGGGCGGTGCGGGCGCTGCGCCGGGCCTGGGTGCGCCCCACGGTGGGCGAGCCGTACCTGGCCATCGGCCTTGAGCTGTACGAGAGTTCGCCGCCCACGGTGGAGGCCGTGCGGGCGCTGATGCAGCGGGCGATCGCGGTCGCGCCGGAGGGCCTGGCCGTCTCGACGGTGGCGATGGCGGACGAGTTCGACCCGGTGGCGCTCTGGATGCGGGCCAACGCGCGCCCGTTCTACGACCGGGAGGCGGCCGGGACGGGCCGCCCGCAGGGGCCTTACCCGCCGGTGCCACCGCCGCCCTACGCCTCGCAGCAGGGGCCCGGCTACGGCTACGGCACGCACCCGCCCGCGCCGGGCTGGCCGGGGCAGCAGCCGCCGCCCCAGCAGCCGTGGCCCGGCTACCCCGGGCGCTGAGCCGCCAAACGCAATAGCAACGTTCCTTTTCCGGAACCGGTCTGACGACAAGTCAGGCCGGTTCCGACGTTTTCCGGACGAACTTCCCGAAGTCGGTGGCCATCATCTTGACATGGCTGTTACAGCTGTGTGAAGAGGGATATACCGGGGATCAGGGAGGTGCATGGGCGCAGATCACAGTTGGGCATCTGTCGGTTGTCAGGGCTGGCGCAAGCCAGTTCGGATGGCAGAGAGTTCTGCAACAGCCGCCGCGCGTGGTTGGCGCCTCACAAAGGCGAACGCGCTGACGGACCGCAATATCCACGTGATGCCCATGCCGCGTGGCAGCAGTACTGAGCACGCCGTACCGCTGGGAACACCGCACTCCGCATGCCCGCACGTCCGCACCAGCCGTACCGCCGATCCCGGCGTCCGGCACCCGTGGGCCGGCCACCGTCGGCGAGGGGACCGAACTGACCATGACCGCACCCGTCAAGACCGCCGGCAACGCTCCGGAGGCAGCAGCCGCCGCGAGCCCGGCCAACAAGATCGAGGGCCGCTCGCTCGGCCGGATCGCCTGGACCCGCTTCAAGCGGGACAAGGCCGCCGTCGCAGGCGGCGTCGTCGTGATCCTGCTGATCCTGCTCGCCGTGCTGGCCAAGCCGATCGAATCGGTCTTCGGCCTCGACCCCGACGCGCTCAACCAGGACCTGCTGGACGCCAACCTCGGCGGCCTGCCGCTGGGCGACTGGGGCGGGATGAGCTGGGACCACCCGCTCGGTGTCGACCCCCTGCAGGGCCGTGACCTGCTCTCCCGCGTCATCGAGGGCTCCTGGGTCTCCCTGCTGGTCGCCTTCGGCGCGACCCTCCTGTCCAACACCATCGGCACCGTGCTCGGCGTGATGGCCGGCTACTACGGCGGGTGGGTGGACACCCTGATCAGCCGGGTGATGGACGTCTTCCTCGCCTTCCCGCTGCTGCTCTTCGCCATCGCGATCTCCGCCTCGCTCCAGGGCGGCGCGTTCGGCCTGCACGGCCTCCCGCTGCACATCGCCGTGCTGATCTTCGTGATCGGCTTCTTCAACTGGCCCTACATGGGCCGGATCGTGCGCGGCCAGACCCTCTCGCTGCGCGAGCGCGAGTTCGTCTACGCGGCCCGCAGCCTCGGCGCGCGGGGTCCGTTCATCCTGTTCAAGGAGCTCCTGCCGAACCTGGTCGGTCCGATCCTGGTCTACTCGACCCTGCTGATCCCGACCAACATCCTCTTCGAGGCGGGCCTCAGCTTCCTCGGCGTCGGCATCCAGGCACCCCAGGCCTCCTGGGGCGGGATGCTCAACGACGCGATCCAGTACTACCAGGTGGACCCCCAGTACATGGTGGTCCCCGGTATGGCGATCTTCCTGACGGTGCTCGCCTTCAACCTGCTCGGCGACGGGCTCCGTGACGCCCTCGATCCCAAGAGCAACTGACCCAGCGTCAGGACCCTCCGTTCGGCCACCACTTCCTCAAGGGGTTGATCCCACCCATGCGCAGGTCCCGTACCGTCGCACTGACCGCCGCAGCTGCCGCCGCGGTCCTGGTCGTCACCGGCTGTTCGTCGAGCTCCAAGAGCGACGACGCCAAGTCCACCGCCACCGGTAGCTCCGCGGCCGGCGGTGCCTCCGGCGCCGACGCGGCCACCAAGGGCATCGTCAACGCCTCGGACAAGAAGGGCGGCACCGTCACGTACGAGATGCGTGGCACGCCGGACTCGCTGGACCCGGGCAACACGTACTACGCGTACATCTACAACTTCTCCCGCCTGTACGGGCGTCCGCTCACCACCTTCCAGCCGGACGGCCAGAAGCTCGTCCCGGACCTGGCCGAGTCGCTCGGCCAGGCCAGCGCGGACGGCCTGTCCTGGACGTACAAGCTGCGCGCGGGCCTGAAGTACGAGGACGGCACGCCGATCACGTCCAAGGACGTCAAGTACGCGGTGCTGCGCTCCAACTACGCGCCGGAGGTCAACTCCAACGGCCCGACGTACTTCAAGGAGATGCTGGTCGACAACGAGACGCCGTACCAGGGTCCGTACAAGGACAAGGAAGGCGACCTCAAGTCCATCGAGACGCCGGACGACCAGACCATCGTCTTCCACCTGAAGCACGCCTTCGCGGACTTCGACTACCTCGTCTCCGCCCCGCAGACGGTGCCGGTCCCGAAGGACAAGGACACCGGCTCCAACTACGTGAAGCACGTCATCTCCTCGGGCACCTACAAGTTCGAGAGCTACGAGGACGGCAAGCAGGCGGTCCTGGTCCCGAACACCAACTGGGACAAGAGCACCGACCCGATCCGCAAGCAGCTGCCGGACAAGATCGTGCTCAAGATGAACATCGAGCAGTCCACGATCGACAAGGACCTGCTCGCCGGGAACGCCCAGGTCGACCTGGTCGGCGCCGGCGTCGACCAGCAGACCCAGGCGAAGATCCTCCAGGACCCGAAGCTCAAGGCCTCCACCGACAACGCCTACGGCGGCCGTCTGGTCTACACCGCGATCAACTCCAAGGTCGCGCCGTTCGACAACGTCGAGTGCCGCAAGGCCGTCCAGTACGCCATCGACAAGGTCTCGGTGCAGACCGCGATCGGCGGCCCGATCCGCGGCGCGGTCGCCAACACCGTGCTGCCGCCGGACATCCCGGGTCACGAGGACTTCAACACCTACCAGACCAAGGACAACAAGGGCGACGAGGCCAAGGCCAAGGACGCCCTGAAGGCCTGCGGCAAGCCCGGCGGCTTCGACACCGTCATCACCGCGCGCACCGAGCGCGGCCCGGAGATCGCCGCCGCGACCTCGATCCAGGCCGCGCTGAAGAAGGTCGGGATCAACGCCGAGATCCAGCAGTACCCGCAGGGCAAGTACCTCTCCGACCACGTCGGTGTCCCGGCGTTCAACAAGGAGAAGAACGTCGGCCTGATGATGATGCAGTGGGGCTCCGACTGGCCGACCGGCTACGGCTTCCTGCAGCAGATCGTCGACGGCCGCTCGATCAAGGCCTCCGGCAACAGCAACCTCGCCGAGCTGAACGACCCCGAGGTCAACAAGCTGATCGACGACGCCGCGGTCAACACCGACAAGGCGGCCCGCGAGAAGATCTACGCCCAGATCGACAAGAAGGTCATGGACGCGGCCGTCTACGTCCCGCTGACCTACTTCAAGGTCTTCCTGTACCGCCCGGACAGCGCGACCAACCTCGTCTCCACGCCGGCCTTCTCGGGTGAGTACGACTACCTGAACATCGGCACCACCAAGTAAGAGCCTGGCTCCGCATCCCTGAAGGCAGGTGAAGGCAGCGGCGCCCGCCGTCGTCCGGAGGATCCCGGACGGCGGCGGGCCGCCGGAGCCGCCCAACTGTGTTTGCCTACATCATCCGCAGGACGCTGGCCGCCGCGGTGCTGCTGCTGGTGGTCAGCGCGGTCACCTTCGCGATCTTCTTCCTGCTCCCGCGCCTGGCCGGCGAGACCACCGACCAGCTCGCCGCCCAGTACATCGGGAAGAACCCGTCCCCCGAGGCGATCGCGGCGGTCAAGAAGAACCTCGGTTTCGACCAGCCGCTGTACACCCAGTACTGGAACTTCCTGAAGGCGCTGGTCGCCGGTGCCGAGTACAACTTCGGCCCTGACCCCGCCACCTGCCACGTGCCGTGCTTCGGCTACTCGTTCAAGAACCACCTGGAGGTCTGGCCGGAGCTCACCAAGCGCATCCCGGTCACCATCTCCCTGGCCATCGGCGCCGCCGTCATCTGGCTCGTCTCCGGCGTCACCACCGGCGTGATCTCCGCGCTCAAGCCCAAGTCGATCTTCGACCGGCTCTCCATGGGCGTCGCCCTGGCGGGCGTCTCGCTGCCGGTCTTCTTCACCGGTGCGCTGCTGCTCACGCTCTTCAGCTACGAGTGGCCGATCCTGGACAACCTCCAGTACACCAACTTCACCGACGACCCGCTGATGTGGGCGCGCAACCTGATCCTGCCGTGGATCTCCCTCGCCTTCCTGTACTCCGCGCTCTACGCCCGGCTCACCCGCGCGGGCATGCTGGAGACGATGAGCGAGGACTACATCCGCACCGCCCGGGCCAAGGGCCTGGCCGAGCGGAAGGTGGTCGTCCGGCACGGCCTGCGGGCCGCGCTCACCCCGGTCGTCACCATCTTCGGCATGGACCTCGGCCTGCTCCTCGGTGGCGCGCTCATCACCGAGCAGGTCTTCTCGCTCCAGGGCGTCGGCTTCTTCGCGGTCTCCGCGATCAAGGACAACGACCTGCCGAAGATCCTCGGCGTCACCCTGCTCGCCGCGTTCTTCATCGTCCTGTGCAACCTCGTGGTTGACCTCCTGTACGCCCTTGTCGACCCCCGGGTGAGGCTGTCGTGACCGAGCTCCAGAAGACCGCGGCACCCGAGGCCGCCCCGACCGGGTCCGCCCCGACGGGGGACGCCTTCCTCTCCGTCCGGGACCTGCGGATCCACTTCGACACCGACGACGGCCTGGTCCGCTCGGTCGACGGGGTCAGCTTCGACCTCAGCAAGGGGCGGACCCTCGGCATCGTCGGCGAGTCCGGCTCCGGCAAGTCCGTCACCTCGCTCGGCATCATGGGCCTGCACCGCTCCAAGCGGGCCCGGATCGGCGGCGAGATCTGGCTGGACGGCGAGGAACTGGTCGCGGCCGGCCCGGACCGGGTCCGCCAGCTGCGAGGCCGCCAGATGGCGATGATCTTCCAGGACCCGCTCACCGCGATGCACCCGTACTACACGGTCGGGCAGCAGATCGTCGAGGCCTACCGGGTGCACCACCCGCGGGCCACCAAGAGGCAGGCGCGGGCCCGCGCGGTCGAGATGCTCGACCGGGTCGGCATCCCGCAGCCCGACCGCCGGGTCGACGACTACCCGCACCAGTTCTCCGGCGGCATGCGCCAGCGCGCGATGATCGCCATGGCCCTGGTCAACGACCCCTCGCTGCTGATCGCCGACGAGCCCACCACCGCCCTGGACGTCACCGTCCAGGCGCAGATCCTGGACCTCATCCGCGACCTCCAGGAGGAGTTCGGCTCCGCCGTCATCATCATCACCCACGACCTCGGGGTGGTCGCCGAGCTCGCCGACGACATCCTCGTCATGTACGGCGGCAAGTGCGTCGAACGCGGCCCGGCCGAGACCCTCTTCGACGCGCCCGAACACCCCTACACCTGGGGCCTGTTGGGCTCGATGCCGCGCCTCGACCGGGAGCTCCAGGACCGGCTCGTCCCGGTCAGGGGCACCCCGCCCAGCCTCATCAACGTGCCGTCCGGCTGCGCCTTCCACCCGCGCTGCCCGTACGCCGAGCTGACCGGCGGGCGCTCGGCCGGCGAGGTCCCGGTGCTCACCGAGGCCGCGGCCGGACACCACGCCGCCTGCCACCTCGCGACCGCCGACCGGCACCGCATCTTCACCGAAGAGATCGCGCCCCGACTGTGAGCCCCGCCCCGTACCACCTCTCTGGAGAGAACCGATGACGGACACTCAGGCGGCGGCCATCCCTTCTCCCGCACCCGCCCCCGACCGGGAGCCGCTGCTCCGGGTGGCCGGCCTGACCCGGCACTTCCCGATCCACGGCGGCCTGCTGCGGCGCCAGACCGGCGCCGTCCGCGCGGTCGACGGCATCGACTTCACGGTCAACGCCGGTGAGACCCTGGGCGTCGTCGGCGAGTCCGGCTGCGGCAAGTCCACGATGGGCCGGCTGGTCACCCGGCTCGACGAACCCACCGGCGGGACGATCGAGTTCGAGGGCACCGACATCACCCACCTGGGCGTCGGCGCGATGCGGCCGCTCCGCCGTGACATCCAGATGATCTTCCAGGACCCGTACTCCTCGCTGAACCCCCGGCACACCGTCGGCACCATCGTCAGCGCGCCGTTCCGGCTGCAGAAGGCCGAGCCGGCCGGCGGGGTGAAGCAGGCCGTCCAGGACCTGCTGGAGCTCTGCGGACTCAGCCCCGAGCACTACAACCGCTACCCGCACGAGTTCTCCGGCGGCCAGCGCCAGCGCATCGGCATCGCCCGGGCGCTCGCCCTGCGGCCCAAGATGATCGTCGCGGACGAACCGGTCTCCGCCCTGGACGTCTCCATCCAGGCGCAGGTGGTCAACCTGCTGGACGACCTCCAGCAGGAACTCGGCCTGACCTACCTGATCATCGCGCACGACCTCTCGGTGGTCCGGCACGTCTCCGACCGGGTCGCGGTCATGTACCTCGGCAAGATCGTCGAGATCGCCGACCGGGACTCGCTCTACAGCCGCCCGATGCACCCCTACACCAACGCCCTGATGTCCGCGGTGCCGGTGCCCGACCCGCGCCGCAAGCAGCGGGCCGGGCGTGAGCGGATCCTGCTCAAGGGCGACGTGCCGTCCCCGATCAACCCGCCCAGCGGCTGCCGGTTCCGCACCCGCTGCTGGAAGGCCCAGGACGTCTGCGCGAGCCAGGAGCCGCCGCTCGTCGCGCTGGAGTCCGGGCACCAGGTGGCCTGCCACTTCCCCGAGAACGCTCCCGGGTCCGCCGCGGCCGCCCCCGGGACCGCCCCGTCGGGCGGACCGGTGCCCGTCTCCGGGTGAGGCCCGGGCCGCCCGCCGAACGGCGCAGGCCGTCCCGCACCGTCCGTCCGGAGCTCCGGGCTCCGGACGGACGGTGCGCGGAGGTCCGGACCATCGGGTCCATAGTGGTCCGGTGACCTCGCAGATCTTCCCCTCCGACGTGCAGCAGTCGCTGGACCTCGTCGGCATCTTCGTCTTCGCCCTCTCCGGAGGGCTGCTCGCCGTCCGCAAGAACATGGACATCTTCGGCATCTGTGTGCTGGCCGAGGTCACCGCACTGGGCGGCGGGGTGATGCGCGACCTCGTGATCGGCGCCACCCCGGTCGCCGCCTTCAGCAACCTCGGCTACTTCGTCACCCCGCTGGCCGCCGGGCTGGTCGTCTTCTTCCTGCACCCCGAGGTCGAACGGATCAACCGCGCCGTGCAGACCCTCGACGCGCTCGGCCTCGGCCTGTTCTGCGTCACCGGGACCGCCAAGGCGCACGACTACGGGCTCGGAGCCGTCGCGGCCGTCGCGCTCGGCATGGTGACCGCGGCGGGCGGCGGCGTCATGCGCGACCTGCTCGCCGGGGAGATCCCCTCCCTGCTCCGCTGGGACCGGGAGATCTACGCCGTGCCCGCCCTGGTCGGCTCGGCGCTGGTCGCCGTGCTCATCGCCCTCGACCGGCTGACCGCCCTCACCGGCACCGCCGCCGCCCTGACCGCCTTCCTGCTCCGGATGCTCGCCCTCAAGTACGGCTGGCGCGCACCGCGGGCCTGGCACCGCAACGGTTCTCGCACCAGCGAGGAGTAGGCGAACCGCCGTACGCCAGCGAGATCGCCTCGACCGTGCAGAGCAGCTCCGGCACCAGCCGCACCAGCTCGGCGGGCGACACCCGGTCGGTCGGCGCCGAGACCGCGCAGGCCGCCACGGCCCGCCGGTCGCTGCCGGCCACCGGCGCGGCGACGCAGGTGACCGCCTCCCGGTGCTCGGCCGACTCGGCGGCCCAGCCCCGGTGGCGGACCGCGGCCAGGTCGGCGGAGAGCTCCGCCTCGGGCAGGCCGTCCCCGGGCAGCCCGGCCAGCAGCACCCGGCCGATCGCCGTCCCGGCCGCCGGGGCGCGCCGCCCGATCCTGGTCGGCCGCCCGGCCTCGCCGTCCCACCGGCCCGCCAACTCGTCCAGGTACAGCACCTCGCCGTCCTGCAGCACCGCCAACTGCACGGTGCAGCCGGAGCGCTCGGCGAGGGCCGCCAGGTACGGCGCGGCCACCTGGCGGACGTCGATCTCCTCCAGGGCCCGGTTCGCCAGCGACAGCACCTTGCCGCCCAGCCGGTAGCGACGGTCGGACTGCCGGTGGACGAAGCCGTGCTCCTCCAGCGTGCGCAGCAGCCGCAGCGCGGTCGACTTGTGCACCCCGATCGAGGTGGCGGCCTGTTCGAGGGAGACCGGGCCGTCGCCGAGCGACCCGAGCAGGGTCAGCGCACGATCGACAGACTGCGACATTCCGCCCCGTCCTGTTCCGTCCGGCCGCATTGCGGTGGCCGTCAGGCTAACCGTTCGAGGCGGGTGCCCCCTACCGGGCCCCGGTCGCCCGGCACCCCCGCCGTCCGGGTCCGCCCCTCCGCCCGCCGCCGGACCCGCCCGCCCGACTGCCCGCCCGGGCACGGCGGGTCACCGACCGCCCGGGAGCGGCGGTCGGTGGCCGGATCGGTACGGTGGGCGGATCGGCCGCCGGACCGCACACCGGGGGCCCTCTACAATCGGATGGTTATGCCATACCTGGACCATGCGGCGACCACGCCGATGCTGCCCGAGGCGATCGCCGCGATGACGGCGCACCTGGGGGTCGTCGGCAACGCCTCCTCCCTGCACGCGGCCGGCCGCCGGGCCCGCCGCGTCGTCGAGGAGTCCCGCGAGTCGCTGGCCGACTCGCTCGGCGCCCGGCCCAGTGAGATCGTCCTCACCGCCGGCGGCACCGAGTCCGACAACCTGGCCGTCAAGGGCCTGTACTGGGCCCGCCGGGGGGCCGACCCGGCCCGCACCCGGGTGCTCTGCAGCCCCGTCGAGCACCACGCGGTGCTGGACGCCGTGCACTGGCTCGCCGAGCACGAGGGCGCCACCGTCGACTACCTGCCGGTGGACGGCCTCGGCCGGGTGCACCCGGCGGCGCTGCGCGAGGCGGTCGAACGCGACCCGGCCTCGGTCGCGCTCGTCACCGTCATGTGGGCCAACAACGAGGTCGGCACCGTCCAGCCGGTCGCCGAACTCGCCGCCGTGGCCGCCGAGTACGGCGTCCCGATGCACGCCGACGCGGTCCAGGCGCTCGGTCAGGTCCCGGTGTCCTTCGCGGACTCGGGGCTCACCGCGCTCACCGTCACCGGCCACAAGATCGGCGGACCGTTCGGCATCGGCGCCCTGCTGCTCTCCCGCGGCGCGACGCCCGTCCCGCTGCTGCACGGCGGCGGCCAGGAACGCGACGTCCGCTCCGGCACCCTCGACGCACCCGCCGCCGCCGGCTTCGCGGCCGCCGCGGCGATCGCCGTCGAACGCCGCGCCGAGCACGCCGGCACGCTCGGCGCACTGCGGGACGACCTGGTCGCCGAGGTGCTGGCCGGGGTCCCGGACGCGGTGCTCAACGGCGACCCGGCGGCGGACGGACGGCTGCCCGCCAACGCGCACTTCTCCTTCCCCGGCTGCGAGGGCGACGCACTGCTGATGCTGCTCGACGCCCAGGGCATCGAGTGCTCCACCGGCTCGGCCTGCTCGGCCGGCGTCCCGCAGCCCAGCCACGTCCTGCTGGCGATGGGCGTCGACCCGCTGCTCGCCCGGGCCTCGCTCCGCTTCTCGCTCGGCCACACCTCCACCCGGGAGGACGTCGCCGCCCTCACCGGGGCCATCGGCCCGGCCGTCCACCGCGCCCGCAACGCCGGTCTCGCGGCCGTCCGGCGCTGAGGAAAACCCCGGCGGAATGCCGGACGGCACCACGTACGCTTGGACTCATCATGACTGACTTCCCGGGTGCTCCGACCGCTCCGTCCCCCACCGGCCGCCTGCGCGTGCTCGCGGCGATGTCCGGCGGGGTGGACTCCGCCGTCGCCGCGGCCCGCGCCGCCGAGGCCGGACACGAGGTGACCGGCGTGCACCTGGCGCTCTCCAGCAACCCGCAGTCCTTCCGTACCGGCGCCCGCGGCTGCTGCACCATCGAGGACTCCCGGGACGCCCGCCGGGCCGCCGACGTGATCGGCATCCCGTTCTACGTCTGGGACCTCGCCGAGCGGTTCCGCGAGGACGTGATCGACGACTTCGTCGCCGAGTACGCGGCCGGGCGCACCCCCAACCCCTGCCTGCGCTGCAACGAGAAGATCAAGTTCGCCGCGCTGCTGGACAAGGCGGTCGCGCTCGGCTTCGACGCCGTCTGCACCGGCCACTACGCCCGGATCGTCGACCTGCCGGACGGCCGCCGCGAGCTGCACCGCGCGGTGGACGGCGCCAAGGACCAGTCCTACGTGCTCGGCGTGCTCGACGCCGACCAGCTCGCCCACTCGCTCTTCCCGCTCGGCGACACCACCAAGGACGTCATCCGCGAGGAGGCCGAACGGCGCGGCCTGGCCGTCGCCAAGAAGCCCGACAGCCACGACATCTGCTTCATCGCGGACGGCGACACCCAGGGCTTCCTCGCCCGGCACCTCGGCACCGCGACCGGCGACATCCTCGACGCCGACGGCACCAAGCTCGGCGAGCACGACGGCGCGTACGGCTTCACCATCGGCCAGCGCAAGGGCCTGCGGATCGGCCGCCCGGCCGCAGACGGCAAGCCGCGCTACGTCCTCGACATCTCGCCGGTGAACAACACCGTCACCGTCGGCCCGGTCGAGGGCCTGGACGTCACCGCGCTGACCGCGATCCGTCCGCGCTGGTGCGGCGACGAGGCACCCGTCGAGGGGCGCTACACCGCCCAGCTGCGCGCCCACGGCGAGGAGGTCCCGGTCGCCGCCTCGGTCGCCGACGGCGAACTCCGCGTCCGCCTCGACACCCCGGCCCGCGGCATCGCCCCGGGCCAGGCGGTCGTGCTCTACGACGGCACCCGCGTGGTCGGCTCCGCCACCATCGCCACGACGGAGCGCCCGGCCGTCAACGCCTGAGCACACGGCGGTCGGGCCCGTCCAGCCGCTCCCGCCGATCAGGTAGTGGGCGAATCAGCCGTCGTGATACACCGGGGAGCACTATGAACATCACTGTCTTCTGCTCCGCGTACTCGCTCGACGACCGCTACTCGGCTCCGGCCGCCGAGTTCGCCCGGCTGCTGGGGGAGGGCGGGCACACGCTGGTCTGGGGCGGTTCGAACGCCGGGCTGATGGGTCTGCTCGCGGACGGGGTGAAGGCCGCCGGGGGCCGGCTGGTCGGGGTCTCCGTCGAGTTCCTGAGGCACAAGGCGTACGACGGGGCCGACGAGCTGATCACCACCGCCGACCTCGCCGAGCGCAAGGCCCAGCTGCTGATGCGGGCCGATGCCGTGGTGGTGCTCGTCGGCGGCCTCGGCACGCTGGACGAGGTCACCGAGGTGCTGGAGCTGAAGAAGCACGCGCTGCACGACAAGCCGGTGGTCGTCCTGGACACCGAAGGTTTCTACGCGGGCCTGCGCACCCAGCTGGAGCGGATGGACGCCGAGGGCTTCCTGCCCCGCCCGCTGGGCGACCTGATCACCTTCGCCGGTACTCCGGCCGAGGTTTTCGAACAGCTCAAGTCCGGCGCCTGAGAGGATCGGCCCCATGGCTGCACATCTGATCACCGGCGCCGGCTCCGGCATCGGCGCCGTCCTCGCCGAACGCCTCGCGGAACGCGGGGACGACCTCTGGCTGCTGGCCCGCGACGCCCGCCGCGCCGCCGAGCTGCGCGAACGCTTCCCCGGGGCGCAGACCCTGGTCGGCGACCTCGGCACCCCGGCGAAGCTCTCCTGGGCCCTGGGGCACCAGGCACCGCCGATCGAACTCGACTCGCTGCTGCACGTCGCGGGCATCGTCGAGCTGGGCCCGGTCGGCGAACTGCCGGTCAAGGCCTGGCAGGACACCCTGAACGTCAACCTGGTCGCGCCCGCCGAGCTGACCCGTCTGCTGCTGCCCTCGCTGCGGCTGGTCAAGGGCCACGTCGTCTTCGTGAACTCCGGTGCCGGTCTGCGGGCCAGTGCCGACTGGTCGGCGTACGCGGCGAGCAAGCACGGCCTGAAGGCGCTCGCCGACTCGCTGCGCGCGGAGGAGCACGGGCACGGCGTCCGGGTCACCTCGGTCTACCCCGGCCGCACCGCCACGGCGATGCAGGTCAAGGTGCACCAGCAGGAGGGCAAGGAGTACGACGCCGGGCAGTGGATCGAGCCGGAGTCGGTGGTGAAGGCGATCCTGACCGCCCTCGACGTCCCGCGCGACGCCGAGATCACCGACATCACCGTCCGCCCCGGCCGCTGAGCCGCGACCGGCGGGGCGGGAGGTCGGCCGGTCCGACCTCCCGCCCCGGCGCACTAGGCTCGGGCGGGTGAGCAACGGACACCCCTTCCCCGACCTGGTCGGCGCCGCCACCGGCGTCGGATCGCTGCCCGGCACCGACGCCCGGGAGGCCGCCAGGACCTCCACCGGTGCGCTGGAGCACCTGCCGTTCCTCCCCGAACTGCCCGCGCGCGGGCCGGGCGCGGACATGATCGGACGCTCCGCCGGGATGCTGGTCGAGCTGTTCACGCAGACCGAGCCGAGCGGCTGGCGGTTCGCCGACCGCCCCGGCCGGGACACCCGCCGCGCCCACTCCTGGCTCGGCGAGGACCTGGACGCGCTGGAGGAGTACACCCAGGGCTACCGGGGACCGCTCAAGGTCCAGGCGGTCGGCCCGTGGACGCTGGCCGCGTCGATCGAGCTCAAGCACGGCGAGAAGGCGCTCGCCGACCGCGGCGCCTGCCGCGACATCGCCGCCTCGCTCACCGAGGGCCTCCGCCGCCACCTCGCCGACGTCCGCCGTCGCGTCCCCGGCGCCGAGGTCGTCCTCCAGCTCGACGAGCCCTCGCTGCCCGCCGTGCTGGCCGGCTCCGTGAAGACCGCCAGCGGCTTCCAGCGGCTGCGCTCGGTCGACCGGCAGGTCGCCGAGGAGGTCCTGCGCGAGGTGGTCCTCGGGCTGGACGCGCCGGTCGTGGTGCACTGCTGCGCGCCGCAGGTGCCGCTGCCGCTGCTGCGCCGCGCCGGGGTGGTCGGGGTCTCGCTGGACTTCTCGCTGCTGACCGAGCGTGAGGACGAGGAGCTGGGCGAGGCGATCGACGCGGGCACCGTGATCCTCGCCGGTGTCGTCCCCTTCACTGACCAGGGAGTGTCGGACGCGGCCGGTAGTGTCCAGGGTGTCAGGACGTTGTGGCGCAGGCTCGGGTTCGCCCCGGAGCTGCTGGGCCGCCGTGTGCTGGTGACGCCCACCTGCGGGCTGGCCGGGGCCTCACCGGCCTACGCGCGCACGGCGCTGTCACTCAGCGTGAAGGCGGGCCAGAGCCTGGTGGACAACCCGGAATGAGAAGTTAACGGAGGGCTTGCGGTGGTGGCTGTCGAGGGCTGGGAGGACGTTCCGGCGGAGGTTCGCAGGCGGCACGCCGAGCTGGCCACCGAGATCGAGGACCACCGGGCCCGCTACTACGAGCAGGACGCTCCGGTCGTCAGCGACGCCGAGTTCGACGCGCTGATGCGCGAGCTGGAAGGGCTGGAGGCCGAGCACCCGGCGCTGGTCACGCCGGAGTCGCCGACCCAGCGGGTCGGCGGCGCGCCGACCGGGCTGTTCGCCCCCGTCGAGCACCGGGAGCGCCTGCTCAGCCTGGACAACGCGATGGACGACGACGAGCTGGCCGCCTGGGCCGAGCGCGTCGCCGCCGAGCTGGCCGGCATCGACTACCACTACCTCTGCGAACTCAAGGTGGACGGCCTGGCCGTCAACCTCACCTACGAGAACGGCCAGTTGGTGCAGGCGGCGACCCGCGGCGACGGCCGGGTCGGCGAGGACATCACCGCCAACGTCCGCACCATCAAGGAGATCCCGCACCGGCTCAAGGGCGAGAACATCCCCGAGCTGGTGGAGATCCGCGGCGAGGTCTACTTCCCGACCGACGCCTTCGAGGCGCTCAACGCCTCCTTCGCGGAGGAGAACGAGCGCCGCCGGCTGGAGAACGAGGAGCGCGCCAAGGAGGGCAAGCGGCCCCGGGCGATGATCCGGCTCTTCATGAACCCGCGCAACGCCGCCGCCGGCTCGCTCCGTCAGAAGGACCCGCTGGTCACCGCCTCCCGTCCGCTGCAGATGGTGGTGCACGGCATCGGTGCCCGGGTCGGCTTCGACATCGACGACCAGTCGCACGCCTACCGGCTGCTGCACGACTGGGGCCTGCCCACCGCGCGGCACAACGAGGTGGTGGGGACCCTCGACGAGGTCCGCGCCTTCATCCGGCGCTTCGGCGAGCAGCGGCACTCGGTCGAGCACGAGATCGACGGCGTGGTCGTCAAGGTCGACGAGATCGCCCTGCAGGGCCGGCTCGGCTCCACCTCCAAGTCCCCGCGCTGGGCGATCGCCTGGAAGTACCCGCCGGAGGAGGTCACCGGCAAGCTGGCCGAGATCAAGATCGGCATCGGGCGCACCGGCCGGGCCACCCCGTACGCGGTGCTGGCCGAGCCGGTCAAGGTGGCCGGCTCGATGGTCCAGTACGCGACGCTGCACAACCAGGACGTGGTGAAGGCCAAGGACGTCCTGCTGGGCGACACCGTGGTGCTGCGCAAGGCCGGCGACGTCATCCCGGAGATCCTCGGCCCGGTCTACGACGTGCGGGACGGCAGCGAGGTGCCGTTCGTGATGCCCTCGCACTGCCCCGAGTGCGGTGCCGAGCTGCGGCCGATGGCCGAGGGGGACATCGACCTGCGCTGCCCCGACGCCCGGTTCTGCCCGGCCCAGATCCGCGAGCGGATCGCCTTCCTCGGCGGGCGCTCGGCGCTGGACATCGAGGGTCTGGGCTACGTCGCGGCCACCGCGCTGACCCAGCCGCTGACGCCGGCCGAGGCGCCGGTGCGCAACGAGGGCGACATCTTCGGCCTGACGGTGGAGCAGCTGCTGCCGATCAAGGTCCTGGTGCGCGACCAGAAGACCGGCATGCCGAAGCTCGACGACGAGACCGGCGAGGAGAAGGAGGTGTTCTTCTTCGCGACCACCGCCGGGGCGCCGAAGAAGAACACCGGGGTGATGCTCGACAACATCGAGAAGGCCCGGGACCGCCCGCTCTGGCGCTTCCTCAACGGCCTCTCGATCCGGCACGTGGGCCCGGTCGCGGCCCAGGACCTGGCCCGGGAGTTCCGCGACCTGGACGCGATCTTCGCGGCGAGCGAGGAGCGGCTGGCCGCGACCGACGGCGTCGGCACGGGCACCGCGCGGTCGATCATCGAGTGGTACCAGGTGGACTGGCACCGCGAGATCCTGGAGAAGTGGCGTGCGGCCGGCGTCCGGTTCATCGAGGAGGCCCCCGAGGAGGAGGCCGAGCGTCCGCTGGAGGGCCTGACCGTCGTCGTCACCGGGACGCTGGCCGGGCACACCCGGGACGGCGCCAAGGAGGCGCTGACCTCGCGCGGCGCGAAGGCGACCGGATCGGTGTCGAAGAAGACCCACTTCGTGGTCGCCGGGGACAACCCGGGGTCCAAGTACGACAAGGCCGTCCAGCTCGGACTGCCGGTCCTCGACGACGCCGGCTTCGACGTCCTGCTGGCGCAGGGCTCGGCCGCGGCGCGGGTCCACCTGGGCCTGCCGCCGGAGCCCGAGGCCGAGGAGCCGGTGAAGAAGGCGCCCGCGAAGAAGCGTGCGGCGAAGGCCGCCGCGGGAGCGGTCGCGGAGGCCGCCGAGGGCGCCGAGGGCGCGGCGGACGCGGGGGAGAGCGCGGCGGGGGAGCCCGCCGAGGCGCCCGCGTCGGAGGCCGCCGGGCAGGATCCGTCGGCGCCGGAGCCGGGGGCGGAGGAGCCCTCTGAGGGCTGACCCGCGCGCGGAGGCCGGGGATCCGTCTTGTTATCGTCCTGATGCAACGTCATCGGGTGTCGCACGGTGGGAGCGGGCATCGTGTCACCGTGCGACACCGGAGCGCGGTGGCGCATTTCCGGTTGTCCGAAAGTCTGCCCGTCGGGTGGACCCGCGCATACCCTGGAGCGCAACAGAGTGTCAGCAGGGGTGGGGGTACCGGCTGAGCCGGACTCCGCGGGGCCGCTCCATGCCCGGCAGGCTGCCGGCACCGGTACGGTGCCTCACCGCTAGGCGGCCTGACGGGGCGGGCCCGACGGAGGACAGGGCTTATGGATCATACGACCGGCGGTGCGCCCACACGCCCGCCGCAGGGGGTGGCGGGTGCGGTCCTGCTGCTCGGAGTCCTGCTGGCCGGCGCCGCACCGCTCATCCCGCTGGCCGTCCTGGTCTACCGCTACGAACCCGAGCTGCTGCCGCTGTTCGCGGTTCCGCTGGCCGTGCTGGTCGCCGCCTGGCGGATCGCCCGGGACCGTGCCCGGGACCAGCTCACCGACCCGCTGACCGACCTGCCCAACCGCCAGGCGTTATTGATCGCGGCCCAGGAGGCGATCGCCGAGCACGCCGAGGGATACAGCGTCGGTCTGATCCTGCTCGACCTCGACCGCTTCCGGTCGCTCAACGACACCCTCGGTCATACCGCCGGTGACCGGCTGCTGGTCCACATCGCCCGCCGCCTGCACCGGGCGCTGCGCTCCGGCGGTGCGGCCGGCAGCGCCACCCGGGAGTCGATCGACGACGTCTTCGCCGGGCTGCCCCGGCACTACCGCGGCCGCCCGATGGTGGCCCGGATGGGCGGCGACGAGTTCGCCGTCCTGCTGCCCGGCATCGGCTGTCCGGACTCGCTGGAGAAGGTCGCCAAGGCGCTGATCGCCGAACTCGCCGCGCCGATCCGGCTGGACGGCCTGCTGCTCGTCCTGGAGGCCAGCGCCGGCGTCTGCGTCTACCCGCAGCACGCGCAGGACGCCGAGTCGCTGCTGCGCCGGGCCGACGTCGCGATGGGCCACGCCCAGCGCGGCCGTACCTCGGTCGAGCAGTACGACGAGGCGCAGGACGCCGACACGCCGTACCGGATCGGGCTGCTGGGCGACCTGCGGCGGGCCCTGGAGACCGGCGAGGTGCAGCTGCACTACCAGCCCAAGGTGGCCTTCGACGGCCGGGTGGTCGGGCTGGAGGCGCTGCTCCGATGGGAGCGGCCCGGCCAGGGGAAGGTCTCGCCGGACGAGTTCGTCGGGCTGGCCGAGTCCAGCGGCCTGATGCCCCGGCTGACCGACTACGTGCTGGAGGCCGCCGTCGGCCAGCTCGCCACCTGGCGCGAGCAGGGCCTCCAGGTGCAGGTCGCGGTGAACGTCTCCCCGCGCGACGTGCTCAACCCGGGCTTCGCCCAGCGGGTCGCCGGCCACCTGGTCCGCCACCAGGTCCCGGCCCACGCGCTCCAGCTGGAGATCACCGAACGGCTGCTGCTGGACGACTCCCGGCGGGCCGCCGACACCCTCGCCGAGCTGCGCGGCTACGGCGTCGGGATGTCCCTGGACGACTTCGGCACCGGCCACTCCTCGCTGGTGCGGCTGCGCAGCCTGCCGGTCGGCGAGCTGAAGATCGACCGCTCCTTCGTCTCCCGGATGGTCGCCGACGACCACGACGCGGCGGTGGTCCGCTGCTCGGTGGAGCTGGCGCACTCGCTCGGCCTGACCGTGGTCGCCGAGGGCGTCGAGGACGACGAGACCTGGGAGCGGCTGAACCGCATGGGCGTGGACGCCGTGCAGGGCTGGCTGGTCTCGGCGGCGCTGCCGGCCGAGCAGGCCACCGCCTGGCTGCGGGTGCACCGCACCGGCGCGCCGCCGGTGGAGCGGCTCACCACCGCCCCCGCCGTCCAGCTGCCGTCGGTGATCCACCCGGTGCGGCCCCCGGTGCTCCCGCCGGTGCCCCACGTTCTGCCGCCGGTGATCCAGGCGGTCCAGGCCGCGAAACTGGAGATCCAGGCGCCCGGGCAGCAGAGTTGGGCGCCGACCCGCCCCCAGTGAGCCGCCCCGCTCACCCGGGTGACCCGGGCCCGCCCTCGCTCGTTGGCCGGTGGCCGGGCCGTGCCCCATAGGATGGGGGCCACAGACCAAGAGGACGGGAGCGCCGGACAGGCCGCTCCTGCCCGGGCCCGGCGCCGCCGGAAGGCGGTACCGGGCCTCACCAGAACTCACCCTGAGGATCGCTGCATGCCTGGCATCACGCGCGAGGAGGTTGCCCACCTCGCTCGGCTGTCGCGTCTTGAGTTGCAGGCCGAAGAGCTGGACCACTTCGCCGAGCAGCTCGACGTGATCATCGGCGCGGTCGCCCGCGTTTCCGAGGTCGCCGGACAGGACGTCCCGCCGACCTCCCACCCGCTGCCGCTGACCAACGTCATGCGCGCGGACGAGGTGCGGCCGTCGCTCACCCCGGAGCAGGCGCTGGCCGGTGCCCCCGCCGCCGAGGAGCAGCGTTTCCGTGTGCCGCAGATCCTCGGGGAGGACTGACCGAGATGACCGACCTGATCCGTTACACCGCGGCCGAGACGGCGAACGCCGTCGCCACCGGCGAGGTCTCCGCCGTCGAGGTCGCCCAGGCGCACCTGGACCGCATCGACGCCGTCGACAAGAAGGTCAACGCCTTCCTGCACGTCGACACCGAGGGCGCGCTGAGCGCCGCCCGGGCCGTCGACGAGAAGCGCGCCAGGGGCGAGGAGCTGGGCCCGCTGGCCGGCGTCCCGCTGGCGCTGAAGGACGTCTTCACCACCAAGGGCGTCCCGACCACCTGCGGCTCCAAGATCCTCGAAGGCTGGATCCCGCCGTACGACGCCACTCTGACCACGCGTCTCAGGGACGCCGGCGTGGTGATCCTCGGCAAGACCAACATGGACGAGTTCGCGATGGGATCCTCCACCGAGAACTCCGCCTACGGCCCGACCGGCAACCCGTGGGACCTCTCCAAGATCCCCGGCGGCTCCGGCGGCGGTTCGGCCGCCGCGCTGGCCGCCTTCGAGGCCCCGCTGGCGATCGGCACCGACACCGGCGGCTCGATCCGCCAGCCCGGCGCCGTCACCGGCACCGTCGGCGTGAAGCCCACCTACGGCTCGGTCTCCCGCTACGGCCTGGTCGCGTTCTCGTCCTCCCTGGACCAGGGCGGCCCGTGCGCCCGCACCGTGCTGGACGCGGCGCTGCTGCACGAGGCCATCGCCGGCCACGACCCGCTGGACTCCACCTCGATCGACGCGCCGGTCCCGGCCGTGGTCGAGGCCGCCAGGCGGCGTGACGTCCGCGGCATGCGGATCGGCGTCGTGAAGGAGTTCGCCGGCGAGGGCTACCAGGCCGGCGTGATGCAGCGCTTCAACGAGTCCGTGGAGCTGCTGCGCGAGCTGGGCGCCGAGGTCGTCGAGGTCTCCTGCCCGTCGTTCACCCTGGCGCTGCCCGCGTACTACCTGATCGCGCCCAGCGAGGCCTCGTCCAACCTGGCCCGTTTCGACGCGATGCGCTACGGCCTGCGGGTCGGCGACGACGGCACCCGCTCGGCCGAGGACGTCACCGCGCTCACCCGCGAGGCCGGCTTCGGCGCCGAGGTCAAGCGCCGCATCATCCTCGGCACCTACGCGCTCTCCTCGGGCTACTACGACGCCTACTACGGCTCGGCCCAGAAGGTGCGCACGCTGATCTCGCGCGACTTCGACGCGGCCTTCGCCGGCGTGGACGTCCTGGTCTCGCCGACCACCCCGACCACCGCCTTCCCGATCGGCGAGCGCGCCGACGACCCGATGGCGATGTATCTGGCCGACCTGTGCACGATTCCGTCCAACCTGGCGGGCAATGCGGCCATGTCGCTGCCGTGCGGGCTGGCCCCGGAGGACAATCTCCCGGTCGGCCTGCAGATCATCGCACCCGCGATGGCGGACGACCGCCTGTACCGCGTGGGCGGCGCCGTGGAGGCCGCACTCAACGACAAGTGGGGGCACACCCTGCTGGAGGAGGCACCGGCACTGTGAGCAAGATCGAGAAGGCCAAGGGCTTCAAGCACTCGAAGCCAGGCATCTGGCTGTCCATCGGCACGAGCGCGTTCAGCGTGATCACCGTGGTGAAGGACGTCCGCAAGGCCCGGGGCGAGAACGACACCCTGAAGCTGGTCAACGCCCTGGTCGGTGCCGCCGCGCTGGTCACCGGCACCGCCCTGCTGGTGCGCGAGCTGCGCCGGCTGGGCGACGACGACGTCCTGCTGGGCTGACCGAGCCCGCGAGGCCCGGCCTGTACCCGCCGTACAGGCCGGGCCGGCACCTCCAAGACTTTTAGTGAAGGGGACGCTGTGAGCGTCAAGAACCTGGTCTCCTACGAGGACGCTCTCGCGTCGTACGACCCGGTGATGGGCCTTGAGGTCCACGTCGAGCTGGGCACCAAGACCAAGATGTTCTGCGGTTGCTCGACCGAGCTGGGTGCCGAGCCGAACAGCCAGGTCTGCCCGACCTGTCTGGGCCTGCCGGGCTCGCTGCCGGTGGTCAACGCGATCGGCGTGGAGTCGGCCGTCAAGATCGGCCTGGCGCTGAACTGCGAGATCGCCGAGTGGTGCCGGTTCGCGCGGAAGAACTACTTCTACCCGGACATGCCGAAGAACTTCCAGACCTCGCAGTACGACGAGCCGATCGCCTTCGACGGCTACCTCGACGTGCAGCTGGAGGACGGCTCGACCTTCCGGGTGGAGATCGAGCGCGCCCACATGGAGGAGGACACCGGCAAGTCCAGCCACGTCGGTGGCGCGACCGGCCGCATCCACGGCGCCACGCACTCGCTGCTCGACTACAACCGGGCCGGCATCCCGCTGATCGAGATCGTCACCAGGCCGATCGTCGGCGCCGGCGAGCGCGCCCCCGAGGTCGCCAAGGCGTACGTCGCCGAGCTGCGCGAGCTGATCAAGGCGCTGGGCGTCTCCGAGGCCCGGATGGACAAGGGCCAGATGCGCTGCGACGTCAACCTGTCGCTGCGCCCGAACGGCACCGAGACCTTCGGCACCCGTTCGGAGACCAAGAACGTCAACTCGCTGCGCAGCGTCGAGCGGGCCGCCCGGTTCGAGATCCAGCGGCACGCGACGGTGCTCTCCGACGGCGGCACGATCGTCCAGGAGACCCGGCACTTCCACGAGGAGGACGGCAGCACCACGGCCGGCCGGATCAAGGACAACGCCGAGGACTACCGCTACTTCCCGGAGCCGGACCTGGTCCCGATCGCGCCGTCCCGCGCGTGGGTCGAGGAGCTGCGGGGCGGTCTCCCCGAGCTGCCGCGGGTGCGCCGGGCCCGTCTCCAGGCCGAGTGGGGCCTGACCGACAAGGACATGCAGTCGGTGCTGAACGCGGGCGCCGTCGAGTCGATCCAGGAGACCATCGCCGCCGGCGCCCCGGCCGACCAGGCCCGCAAGTGGTGGATGGGCGAGCTGGCCCGCCGGGCCAACGAGACCGGCACCGAGCTGAGCGAGCAGCCGATCACCCCGGCGCAGGTCGCCCGGGTCGCCGCGCTGGTCGCCGAGGGCAAGCTGAACGACAAGCTGGCCCGCCAGGTCATCGAGGCCGTGCTGGCCGGTGAGGGCGAGCCGGACGAGGTCGTCGAGAAGCGCGGCCTGGCCGTCGTCTCGGACGACTCCGCGCTCGGTGCCGCCGTCGACCAGGCCATCGCCGAGAACGAGGCGATCGCCGCCAAGATCCGTGACGGCAAGGTCGCGGCCGTCGGCGCCCTGGTCGGCGCGGTCATGAAGGCCACCCGTGGCCAGGCCGACGCGGCCCGTGTGAAGGATCTGATTCTGGAGAAGCTGGGCGCTTCTGCCTGAGTTTCTAAGGTGTCTTAGACCTTCTAAGGTCTACTTAGACGCCTCAGGCCCGGTCTTACCCCTCATAAGGGGTAGGCCGGGCCTTTGCCGTGTCCGGGCCGGGCGCCCGGGCCCGGCACCTAAGGCCCGGACGGCCCGGAAGATCCGGCAGGCTGCCGATGCGCCCCACCCCCCTGGGAGAGGAGTGTTTACCCCAGAACGAGAGAGACACACCGAAACCCACAAGGGGAACACCGTGATCGAGTACGAGCTCATCAAGCAGCACGAGCAGGAACTCCAGGCCCTGGCCGAGCACGAGCGGCTGGTACGCCAGGCGAAGGGCGCCAAGCGCACCGGATGGCGGCCGAACGTCGCCTTCCGCTCCGTGCGCCGCGCCGTGCGTCCCGGCGAATGCTGACGGACCGGCACCAGCCCGGTGCCGCAGGGAATCCGGAGGGGGAGGCGACACGGGGGTGCGCCTCCCCTTCCGGGCGTCCGGAGGACGGGATAACCGCTCGGCCGGTGCAGGACCTCTATGGCATGCTCGCAGCCATGCAGCAGATATCGGTGAGTCCCGTCTTCGTCGGCCGCGATCCGGAGCTCACCGCCCTGACGGCCGCGCTGCGACGGGCCGGCTCGGGACAGCCGCAGGCCGTGCTGATCGGCGGCGAGGCGGGCGTCGGCAAGACCCGGCTGCTGGAGGAGTTCCTGCGACAGGCCTGCGACGACGACGTGCTGACCACCGTCGGCGGCTGCCTGGAGATCGGCGCCGAGGGCCTGCCGTACGCACCGCTGGCCACCGCGCTGCGCCGGCTCCACCGCGGCATGGGGGCCGACTTCGAGGGCGCCGCCTCGGGGATGGAGGGCCATCTCGCCCGGCTGCTGCCCGACTTCGGCGAGGCTGACGGCGAACCCAACAACGAGTACGGACGAGCCCGGCTGTTCGAGCACACCGCGAGGCTGTTCGAACGACTCGGCACGGACCGTACTCTCGTGCTCGCCGTGGAGGACCTGCACTGGTCCGACCGGTCCACCCGCGAGCTGTTCTCCTACCTGGTCCGCACCCTGCACCGGGCCCGCGTCCTGCTGGTCGCCACCTACCGCAGCGACGACCTGCACCGCCGCCACCCGCTGCGGCCCTTCCTGGCCGAACTGGAGCGGCTGCGCACCGTGCAGCGCATGGAGCTGGAGCGGTTCGGGCCGGGCGAGGTGGCCGCGCAGCTGGCCGGCATCCTCGGCACCGCCGCGCCCGACCGTCAGCTCGTCGACCGGATCCACCGCCGCTCGGAGGGCAACCCGTTCTTCGTCGAGGAGCTCGCCACCTCCGTCCGGGAGGGCTGCTCGGCCGGGCTCACCGACTCGCTGCGGGACATCCTGCTGGTCCGGGTGGAGGCCCTGGACGAGCAGACCCAGCGGGTCCTGCGGATCGCCGCCGAGGGCGGCTCCTACGTCGAACACGCCCTGCTCGCCGCCGTCCTGGACGACGAGGAGGAGCTGATCGACTCGCTGCGCGAGGCGGTGGGCGCCAACATCCTGCGCCCGGACACCGACGGCGACGGCTACCGGTTCCGGCACGCGCTGGTCCGCGAGGCCGTCTCGGACGACCTGCTGCCGGGTGAACGGCACCGGATCAACCGCCGGTTCGCCGAGGCCCTGGAGGCCGAGCCGCACCTGGTCGGCAGCGACACCCGGCCGGCCCGGCTGGCCAACTACTGGTACCACGCGCACGACCCGGCCCGGGCCCTGCCGACGGCCCTGGACGCCGCCCGGGCCGCCCGGCGGCGCAACGCCTTCGCCGAACAGCTGCGGATGCTGGAGCGGGCCCTCGAACTCTGGGACGAGGTCTCCGAGGAGGTGCTCGGCGGCACGCTGCGGCCGTACGACTGGGCCGAGACCTACCCGCCGTGCTCCTGCGACGCCGACGCCCACGACGAGAGCTGCGACCGGCTGAACCTGATCGACGTGCTGGCCGAGGCGGTCGTCGCGGCCCGCCGCACCGGCGACCGCGAGCGCGGGCTGAGCCTGGCCCGACGGGCGCTCAAGCTGGTCGACGAGGTCGAACACCCGGCCCGCGCCGCCTGGTTCCGGATCAACCGGGCCCGGATGCTCGGCCACCTGCGCCGCTCCGGCGACGAGGAGGAGATCGCGTACGCGCACCGGCTGGTCGAGCACCTGCCGGCGTCCGCCGTCCAGGCGGAGGTGTTCGCGCTCGGCGCCGGCAGCGGGATGCTCTCCAACCCCCGGCCCGAGCTGGTCGAGCTCGCCGAGCGGGCCGTCCGGATCGCCCGCCAGGTGGGCGCGCACGCCGTCGAGCAGCACGCCGTGATGACGCTCAGCGGACTGCGCAACGACCTCGACTCCGACCCGGACGCCGCGGTCGCCCAGCTCACCGCCGCGGTGGAGGCCACCCGGCGGATCGGCGCACCGGACGTCCTGCTGCGCGGCATCAACAACCTCTCCTCCATGCAGCGCGGGCTCGGCCGGGCCGAGGAGGCGGTGGCGCTGGCCCGCGAGGGCCTGGAGTCGGCGCGCGGCAACGGCCTGCAGCGCAACATCGGCGCCATCCTGACCGGCAACCTCGTCGAGGCGCTGATGGACCTCGGGCGGATCGACGAGGCCGAGCGGGTGCTCGCCGAGTGCGACCTGCTCGGCTCGACCGGCACCCACGCCGAGTTCCTGGACCGGATGCGCGGCGAACTCGCCCTGCTCCGCGGTGACCTGTCCGGCGCCGCCGCGATGCTGGCGCAGGCCAGGGCGGCCAACCGGGTCGGTCAGCTCCAGCACTCCGTCCCGATCGCGCGGCTGGCGCTGCGGATCGCGGTCGGGGCCGGCCGCCCGCTGGACGCCCGCGCCGAGCTGCTCGCCGCCCTGGACGAGGACCTCCGGTGCGGCTACCTCGCCGACCTCTACCCGCTGCTGGTCGACGGCGCCGCCGCCGAGGCGGACACCCGGGGCCTACCGGAGGCCGGCCCCGGCCGGGCCGCGGTGCTGGCCCGGATCACCGCCGTCGCCGCCGGGCTGACCCCGACCGCGCCGCTGCACCGCGGCTGGGCCCGGCTGCTGGCGGGCGAGCTGGCCCGCGCGGAAGGGGCGGACGCCCCGGCGCACTGGGCCGCCGCGATCGAGGCGCTGCGCCCGACCGGGCTGCCGTACCCGCTGGCGCTCGCGCTGCTGCGGGCCGGCGAGGCGGAGGTGCTGGCCGGCCGCCGCGAGGCTGCGGTCGAACTGCTGCGCGAGGCAAGGGAACTGTCGATCGCCCGGTCCGACGCCGGACTCGGCGCGGAGGTCTGTGCGCTGGCCGAGCGGGCCGGTCTGGCGCTCACCGTGCGCCGTCCCGCCCCGGCTCCGGCGGCCCCGATCGGCGACTCCTTCAGCCTCACCCCCCGTGAGCGGGACGTGCTCCGTCTGCTCGCGCGGGGCTGCACCAACCGGCAGATCGCCGAGGAACTGTACATCTCGCCGAAGACCGCGAGCGTGCACGTGTCCAACATCCTCGGCAAGCTCGCGGTGGCCGGTCGGGGCGAAGCGGCCGCGCTGGCGCACCGGTTGCGGCTCTTTCCGGAGGACCTGGTCCCGGCCGGCCGCTGACCGCCCGACCCCGCAGATGCCCGACCGGTACCGCCGCCTTCCGGCGGTGGCCGGTCGGGCACTGTCGTGTGCTCCCGTGCGCGCCGCGTGAGCCCCTGCCCGCGCGCCCCCGCCAACCGGCCGGTTTCGTCGGAATCGAGTGTATTTCCCCACCTCCGCGCCATTACTCTACGTTGAGTGTGCGTGTCATTGAGTGACCGAAGTGGTGTAGGGTCCCGACCGGGAACATCGGTGCGGCGGGCCGGCCTGCAGGCCGCCCACCCCCTGGGCCACCGCCCTGACGGGGCGCCAGGTCACCGCGTACGGCCACCAGGCGTGCGGCCGGTGGTCCGTGGCCGGGGCGCCAGGCCCCGGGCCGGAGGGGGAGAGGCCGAGTGAGCCCCACCGACGCGGTGCTGCCCGGAGCCGGACGGCCGGAGGTGCCGGACACCGACCTGCCCGCGACCGGGCCGCCCACCGCCGGCCGGCCGGAACGGGACCGCTTCCCCGCCGCCGACCGGCCCGCCCGCGACCGCCCGGCCGTTGACCACGCCGCCGTCGACCGCCCGGCCGCCGACCGGGCCGCCGCCGCCGCCCGCCCCGCCGTTCCGGGCGCGGCCGGCCGGTTCGGGCCGGCCCGCCGCGCGCTCCACAGCCGCAACCTGCCCGGCGCCGCCCTCGGCGTGCTCTGCCTCGCCTACGCCCTGGGTGCGGCGCTCGGCTGGGGCTCGCACCAGATCGCCGTCTTCATGGGCGACTTCGGTCTGGCCGCGGCGGCCCTCGCCGCCGCGCTCTCCTGCCTCGCGTACAGCTGCACGGTCGGTGGCCACGCCCGCCCGGCCTGGCTGCTGTTCGGCCTCTCCTCGCTCATGGTCGCCTTCGGCAACGGCACCTGGGGCTGGTACGAGCTGGTCGAGCGGACCCCGCTGCCGCCGAACTCGCTCGCCGAGTACGCCTTCCTGCTGTTCGCCCCGCTCGCCATCACCGGCGTCCTGGTGCTCGCCCAACGCCCCCGCACCGCCGCCGGCTGGCTCTGCCTGCTGCTGGACGGCTGGCTGGTGGCCGGCTCGCTGTTCACCCTCAGCTGGAGCCTCGCACTCGGCCGCACCGCCGCCGGCGAGGACGGCTCCCCGCTCCGGCTGGCCCTCAACCTGGCCTACCCCGTCCTGGACATCCTGCTGGTCTCGCTGGTCGTCGGGCTGCGCTTCGGCGGCCGGGACGGCAACCGGGCCGCCGTCCACACCGCCATGGTCGGCCTCGCCGTCACGGTGCTCTGCGACGCCCTGTTCACCTCGCCCGAGCTGCGCAGCAGCTACCACTCCGGCGAACTGCTGGACGCCGGCTGGTTCGCCGGCAGCCTGCTGCTCGCCTGGGCGCCGTGGTCCCCGCGGTGGCGCCGCCCGCTGCGCGAGCACCCGGCGCTCGGTGGACTGCCCCGGCGCCGGGTCGCCACCACCTTCAGCGCGCTCACCCCGTACGCGGCCGCCGCCGTCTGCACCGCCGGAATCCTCTACAACGCCCTCGGCGGGCGGTCGCTGGACCGGGTGGTGGCCTCGGCCGCCTGCACCGTCGGCCTGGCGCTGATCCTGCGGCAGGGCATCATGCTGCTCGACAACCTCTCACTGGCCCAGGAACTCGCCCACAAGGAGGCGCACTTCCGCTCCCTGGTGCAGGGCTCCAGCGACGTCATCATGATCGCCGGCGCCAACGGCGTGCTCTCCTACGTCTCCCCGGCCGCGCTCGGCGTCTACGGGCGCGACCCGGAGGAGCTGGTCGGCGGCAACCTGCTCGACCTGATCCACCCCGAGGACGTCGACCGGGTGCTGCTGGAGGTCCGCCGCTTCCTGGCCCGCGGCAGGCTCGCCGCCCACCGCGACCCCGGCGGCGCCGAACCGGCCGCCGCCCGGGTGGAGTGCCGGATCAGCTCCGGCGACGGCGAGTGGCTGCACGTCGAGTCGACCGTCGACCGGTACCGCGACGGTCTGATCCTCAACAGCCGGGACGTCACCGAACGCGTGATACTCCAGGCCCAGTTGCAGCACAACGCCTTCCACGACCCGCTCACCGACCTGCCCAACCGGGCGCTGTTCACCCAGCGCCTGCGCGCCGCCCTCGCCACCCGCAGCCAGCAGGACGAGGCGGGCGCCGGGGTCGCGGTGCTCTTCCTCGACCTGGACGGCTTCAAGGCCGTCAACGACACCGCCGGCCACCAGGTCGGCGACGAGCTGCTCGTCCGGGCCGCCCGCCGGCTGCAGTCCGCCGTCCGCTGCGGGGACACCGTCGCCCGGTTCGGCGGCGACGAGTTCGCCGCGCTGGTCTGCGGCCCGCTCGGCCGCCTCCAGGTCCAGGAGCTCGCCGACCGGCTGCGGACGGCGCTCTCCGAGCCGTACTGGATCGGCGGCGTCGAACTCAGCGTGGCCGCCAGCATCGGCATCGCCTTCGGCACCCCCGAACGCGGCCCGGCCGCCGACCCGCGCGCCGCCACCGACGAGCTGATGCGCAACGCCGACCTCGCGATGTACCGGGCCAAGTCCGAGGGCAAGGGCCGGGTGGTGCTCTACACCCCCGCCATGCGCGCCGACCTGGAGCGCCGCACCGAACTCGACGAACGGCTCCGGGCGGCTGTCCGGGAGGGCGGCTTCACCCTGCTCCACCAGCCGGTGGTGGACCTCGCCAACGGTGTGGTCACCGGGGTCGAGGCGCAGGCCCGCTGGCGCTCCGCCCAGGGTCTGCTGCTCACCCCCGCCGAGTTCCTGCGCTCCACCGAGCACGGCGACGCCGCGACCCGGTTCTCCCGCTGGCTGATCCGCGAGGCGGTCACCGCCGCCGCACTGCGCCGCGGCCTGCCGCTCAGGGGTCGCCCGGCGCCGCCGCCCGTCCCGGTCTCGATCCGGCTCTCCGCCGAGCGGCTCTGCGCGCCGGGCCTGTACGAGGCGGTGGTCGCGGCGCTGCGCGACAGCGGGCTGCCCGGCGGCCAGCTGGTCATCGAGGTGGCCCGGATGGGGCCGGACACCCTGGCGGACGAGCTCGGCCGCCGGCTCGGAGCCCTGCGGATGCTCGGCGTCTCCACCGCGCTGGCCGGCTTCGGGGCCGGCAACGGCTCGCTCGGCGCGCTCGCCCGGCTGCCGTTCGACGGCCTCAAGCTGGACCGCACGCTCGTCCAGGACCTGGGGGAGTCCCCGCTCAGCCGGACCCTCGCCGGGCACGCCCTGCGGCTCGGCCGCGACCTCGGGCTGGTCACCGCCGCCGAGGGCGTCGACCTGCCCCGCCAGATGGCCGTGCTGCAGGAACTGGGCTGCCGGCAGGGCCAGGGTTCGGCCTTCGCCCCGCCGCTGGACGAGACCCGGCTGAGACGCGCGCTGGCCCGCCGTTCCTACCCGCTGCCGAGACCGGTCGGCGCCCTCGCGGCGCGGCGGGCCTTCCTCGCCGCGGACGCCCGTACGAGTGGCGGCGGCGAGGGTGCGCCGGGACGTGTCGCACCTCACCACGGTGGCCCCGACCTGCCCGAACACCGAGCCGCCGCAGGTCCGGGAGCGGGTCCGCATGGCGAGACTGTCGTCCCACCTGCTTGACAGTCGACCCTTGACGGGAGGAAGGTCGTTGCCATGCGCACCCGAATTCTCGTACTTGGCGGGCGCGTCGGCTGAGCGGGCCTCGCCCCGTTCGTGACAGACCGACGCGCCACCCCTCGCATGCCCTTGGCACGAGGGGTTTTTTGTTGCACTGACGCTGTTCCACCACCGCAAGACCCCTGGCCCCGAGCCCCTCGAATTGGGACGATTGGGGCAGAGCCGGCGATCGGCCCGCAAGCGGGACCCCACCCTCGACCTACCGGGGCCCGGAACCACCGGGCCGGCAAGAACCGAGAAGAGACAGGCAGATGACTGAGCACGCCGCATCCCCCCGCCGCGGGGACACCCCGGCCGCCCACGCTCCCGCTCCCCAGCACGTCGTCGAGACCATGACCGGCGCCCAGTCGCTCATCCGCTCGCTGGAGGCCGTGGGCGCGGACACCGTCTTCGGTATCCCGGGCGGGGCCATCCTTCCCGCGTACGACCCGCTGATGGACTCCGTCAAGGTGCGCCACATCCTGGTCCGCCACGAGCAGGGTGCCGGCCACGCCGCGACCGGCTACGCGCAGGCCACCGGCCGGGTCGGGGTCTGCATGGCCACCTCCGGCCCGGGCGCCACCAACCTGGTGACCCCGATCGCCGACGCCTACATGGACTCGGTGCCGATCGTCGCGATCACCGGCCAGGTCGCCTCCAAGGCGATCGGCACGGACGCCTTCCAGGAGGCGGACATCTGCGGCATCACGATGCCGATCACCAAGCACAACTACCTGGTCACCGACCCGGCCGAGATCCCCCGGGTGATCGCCGAGGCGTTCCACATCGCCGCCACCGGCCGCCCCGGCCCGGTCCTGGTCGACATCGCCAAGGACGCCCTGCAGGCCACCACGACCTACCGCTGGCCGGTCGAGACGTCGCTGCCCGGCTACCGTCCGGTGACCAAGCCGCACGCCAAGCAGATCCGCGAGGCCGCGAGGCTGCTGGTCTCCGCCAAGCGCCCGGTCCTCTACGTCGGCGGCGGCGTCATCAAGGCCGGTGCCACGGCCGAACTGCGCATCCTGGCCGAGCTGACCGGCGCCCCCGTGGTCACCACCCTGATGGCGCTCGGCGCCTTCCCGGACAGCCACCCGCAGCACCTGGGCATGCCCGGCATGCACGGCTCCGTCCCGGCGGTCACCGCACTGCAGAAGTCCGACCTGCTCTTCACCCTCGGCGCCCGCTTCGACGACCGGGTCACCGGCAAGCTGGACGGCTTCGCGCCGCACGCCAAGGTCGTCCACGCCGACATCGACCCGGCCGAGATCGGCAAGAACCGCCCCGCCGACGTGCCGATCGTCGGCGACGCCCGCGAGGTGCTGGCCGACCTGATCGTCGCCGTGCAGGCCGAGTTCGACGCCGGCCACAAGGGCGACTACGCGGACTGGTGGGAGAAGCTCGACGCCTGGAAGAAGACCTACCCGCTGGGCCACGAGCCCGCCCCGGGCGGCCAGCTCTCCCCGCAGCAGGTCATCGAGCGGATCGGCCGGCTGGTCGGCCCGGACGCGATCTACGCGGCGGGCGTCGGCCAGCACCAGATGTGGAGCTCGCAGTTCATCCGGTTCGAGAAGCCGGGGACCTGGCTGAACTCCGGCGGCGCCGGGACGATGGGCTACGCGGTGCCGGCCGCGATGGGCGCCAAGGCGGGCCGCCCGGAGACCGCGGTCTGGGCGATCGACGGCGACGGCTGTTTCCAGATGACCAACCAGGAACTGGCCACCTGCGCCCTGAACGACATCCCGATCAAGGTCGCGGTCATCAACAACGGCTCGCTGGGCATGGTCCGCCAGTGGCAGACCCTGTTCTACAACCAGCGCTACTCCAACACCGTGCTGCACTCCGGGCCGGAGCACGACGGCATCGAGCCGCCGGCCCAGGGCACCCGGATCCCCGACTTCGTCCTGCTCTCCGAGGCGATGGGCTGTGTCGGTCTGCGCTGCGAGCGCCCGGAGGACCTGGACGCGGTGATCAAGCAGGCGATGGAGATCAACGACCGCCCGGTGGTCATCGACTTCATCGTCCACCAGGACGCCATGGTCTGGCCGATGGTCGCGGCCGGCACCAGCAACGACGAGATCCTGTTCGCCCGGGGCGTCCGCCCCGACTTCGGCGACGACCTCGACTGAAGCCCCCACCTCCAGAACGACCTAGGGAACAGAGACCCATGTCCAAGCACACCCTCTCCGTCCTGGTCGAGAACAAGCCCGGCGTGCTCGCCCGCATCGCCTCGCTGTTCTCCCGTCGGGGCTTCAACATCGACTCCCTCGCCGTCGGCCCCACCGAGCACCCGGACGTCTCCCGGATGACGATCGTGGTCAACGTCGAGGACCTCCCGCTGGAGCAGGTCACCAAGCAGCTCAACAAGCTCGTCAACGTGATAAAGATCGTCGAACTCGACCAGTCCGCTGCGATCCAGCGGGAACTGGTCCTGGTGAAGGTCCGCGCCGACAGTGAGACCCGGTCGCAGATCGTCGAGATCGTCCAGCTGTTCCGCGCCAAGACGGTCGACGTGTCCCCGGACGCGGTGACCATCGAGGCCACCGGCAGTTCGGACAAGCTGGAGGCCATGCTCCGGATGCTGGAGCCGTACGGCGTCAAGGAGCTCGTCCAGTCCGGTCTGGTCGCCATCGGCCGCGGCGCCCGTTCGATCACGGACCGCTCGCTGCGCGCCCTCGACCGCAGCGCGTAGCGCCCCGCCGGCCGCCCGCCACCACCCTCCCGGGCGGCGTGCCGGCGCGCGACACCGCGGTCCGTCTCACACCCTGAAGCACCGTCCCACCGCACCGCCGGGTCCACGTACGGTTGGAACCGCAGTACCCGGCAACACCACCACGCAAGGAGAAGTGCCCCCGTGGCCGAGCTGTTCTACGAAGACGACGCCGACCTGTCCATCATCCAGGGCCGCAAGGTCGCGGTCATCGGCTACGGCAGCCAGGGCCACGCCCACGCGCTGTCCCTGCGCGACTCGGGCGCGGACGTCCGGGTCGGCCTGAAGCCCGACTCGAAGTCGCGCCAGAAGGCCGAGGAGGCCGGGCTGCGCGTGGTCACCCCCGCCGAGGCGGCGGCCGAGGCCGACGTCATCATGATCCTCGTCCCGGACCCGATCCAGTCCGACGTGTACGAGGCGGACATCGCCCCGCACCTGAAGGCCGGCGACGCCCTGTTCTTCGGCCACGGCCTGAACATCCGCTTCGGCTTCATCAAGCCCCCGGCCGACGTCGACGTCTGCATGGTCGCCCCGAAGGGCCCGGGCCACCTGGTCCGCCGCCAGTACGAGGAGGGTCGCGGCGTCCCCGCGATCGTCGCCGTGGAGCAGGACTTCAGCGGCAACGCGTTCGCCCTGGCGCTGTCCTACGCCAAGGGCCTGGGCGCCACCAAGGCCGGTGTCATCAAGACCACCTTCACCGAGGAGACCGAGACCGACCTGTTCGGTGAGCAGGCCGTCCTCTGCGGTGGCACCGCCGCCCTGGTGAAGGCCGGGTTCGAGACCCTGGTCGAGGCCGGCTACCAGCCGGAGATCGCCTACTTCGAGTGCCTGCACGAGCTGAAGCTCATCGTCGACCTGATGTACGAGGGCGGCCTGGAGAAGATGCGCTGGTCGGTCTCCGAGACCGCCGAGTGGGGCGACTACGTCACCGGCCCCCGCATCATCACCGACGCCACCAAGGCCGAGATGAAGAAGGTCCTCACCGAGATCCAGGACGGCACCTTCGCCAACACCTGGATCGCCGAGTACAAGGCCGGTCTGCCCAAGTACAACGAGTACAAGAAGGCCGACGAGGACCACCTGCTGGAGACCACCGGCAAGAAGCTCCGCAAGCTGATGAGCTGGGTCAAGGAAGAGGCCTGAGCCTCACCGCTCCTGTGACGCCCTTGTACAACTAGGCTGCTCCCGTCCGGGTGATTTCGCCGGACGGGAGCAGCCTGGTACCCAGCCCGTCGATACACTTCCGAGTGCGCGTCAGGCCCACAGCGTCGTGCGTCTACCTACGCGGCATGCCACCTTCCCCCCGCCTTCCACGCCACCTACGTGCCGGGGAGAACCGGACAGTTAAGGACAACACTGTCGTGAGCACTGCTAACACTGTGAAATCCGGCGTCGTACTGATCGCCGAGGAGCTGTCGCCCGCCACCGTCGACGCCCTCGGTCCCGACTTCGAGATCCGTCACTGCAACGGCGCGGACCGCACCGAGCTGCTGACCGCCATCGCGGACGTCGACGCCGTCCTGATCCGCTCGGCCACCAAGATCGACGCCGAGGCACTGGCCGCCGCACGCAAGTTGAAGGTCGTCGCCCGTGCCGGCGTGGGCCTGGACAACGTGGACGTCGCCGCCTCCACCAAGGCCGGCGTCATGGTCGTCAACGCGCCGACCTCCAACATCGTCACCGCCGCCGAACTCGCCTGCGGCCTGCTGATCTCGGTCGCCCGCAACATCGCGCCGGCCAACGCCGCGCTCAAGCAGGGCGAGTGGAAGCGCAACAAGTACACCGGCGTCGAGCTGAGCGAGAAGGTCCTCGGCGTGGTCGGCCTCGGCCGGATCGGCGTCCTGGTCGCGCAGCGGATGTCCGCGTTCGGCATGAAGATCGTCGCGTACGACCCCTACATCCAGGCCGCCCGCGCCGCGCAGATGGGCGTCAAGCTGGTCTCCCTGGAGGAGCTGCTGGAGGTCTCGGACTTCATCACCGTCCACCTCCCGAAGACCCCGGAGACCATCGGCCTGATCGGTGACGAGGCGCTGCACAAGGTCAAGCCGAGCGTCCGGATCGTCAACGCGGCCCGCGGCGGCATCGTCGACGAGGAGGCGCTCGCCTCCGCGCTGCGCGACGGCCGGGTGGCCGGCGCCGGCCTCGACGTGTACACCAAGGAGCCGTGCACCGACTCGCCGCTGTTCGCCTTCGACAACGTGGTGGCCACCCCGCACCTGGGCGCCTCCACCGACGAGGCGCAGGAGAAGGCCGGCATCGCCGTCGCCAGGTCGGTCCGGCTGGCGCTGGCCGGCGAGCTGGTGCCGGACGCGGTCAACGTCCAGGGCGGCGTCATCGCCGAGGACGTCCGTCCGGGTCTGCCGCTGGCCGAGAAGCTCGGCCGGATCTTCACCGCGCTGGCCGGCGAGGTGGCCGTCCGGCTCGACGTCGAGGTGCGCGGCGAGATCACCCAGCACGACGTGAAGGTGCTCGAACTCTCCGCGCTCAAGGGCGTGTTCGAGGACGTCGTGGCGGAGACGGTGTCCTACGTCAACGCCCCGCTGTTCGCGCAGGAGCGCGGCGTCGAGGTGCGCCTGACCACGTCCAGCGAGAGCCTGGAGCACCGCAACGTGATCACCGTGCGCGGCACCCTGGCGAGCGGCGAGGAGATCGCCATCTCCGGCACGCTGTCCGGCCCGAAGCAGACCCAGAAGATCGTCGGCGTGGACGCCTTCGACGTGGACGTGGCGCTCACCGACCACATGGCCTTCTTCAAGTACGAGGACCGCCCGGGCGTGGTCGGCGTCCTCGGCCGCCACCTCGGCGACGCCGGCGTCAACATCGCCGGCATGCAGGTGGCCCGTGACGGCAGCGGCGCGCTGGCCTCCATCACCGTGGACAGCCAGATCCCGCAGGACGTCCTGACCGCCATCGCCGGCGAGATCGGCGCCCGCTTCGCCCGCTCGGTCGACCTGGGCGACTGAGCCCCGGAACGCCCCGCCGGCAGGGCCCGGACCACCGTTCGCACGGTGGTCCGGGCCCTGCTGCTTTCCTCCGGGTGACCCGCGTCTCAGATAGTAGGAAATCCAAGTATTCGTGCAGACACGGCCGCGCCCCGGTCGTACCGTGGAGGGACCGTACGGTGTGCCGCCCCTGCAGCCAGGGCGTTCGGCCCGGACGGCCCCGCATGCCCGATGGGCGGGTGATCCCCGCCCGGCGTGCCGTCCCGTGACCCGCCGCCGCCCCCGTGCGGCGCGCTTCGCACGGGTCCCCCGTCGCACACCCTCCACCGCGTCCTTCCCGGCACGCAACGAACCAAGGAGCCCGGCATGTCCCCGACCGCAGACCGCCACGCCGCTTCCGCCGCCGCCACCGCCACGACCCGCGCCCCCCGCCGCCGTCGGACGGCCGAGCCGAACCCCTTCGCCGCCGCCGCGCTGCAGCGTGCGCTCGACCGCCGCGACAACGGCGGGTCGGCCGGCCGCGCCTGACGGGCGGGCCCTGGCCTGACGGGAGGGCCTCCGCCTGACGGGAGGGCCCGCCTCCGGCGGGCTCGCCGTCCCCTCCGGACGACCGGATCCGCAGGATCCGCGTTCATCCTCCGAATAGGCCGACCGGGCTGACGGCGGGTCACTCGGGAGAGTGCAAGTCGCCACCGTTCGGGGGATGTTGCTCGCCCTGACCGGCGCGATATTCCTAATTTGGGGCCCCCGGAAGGGTGATCGACGGCCGCGCGGGCGGGCGTCAGCGGCGCGACATGCGGATCAGCTCCCCCGGCCGGGGGAGAGGGTCCCATGCGTCAGCCGACCGTCCGTCGACCGCTCGTCCGGATCGGGCTCGTCCTGAGCCTCCTGGCCGGGCCGATCCTGCTCACCGCCGCCCCGGCGGCCGGCAGCCCACCGGGCGCCCCGCCGGGCCGCACGGCCGCGGCCGGCGCCCCGGCCTCCGTCCTGCTGGAACTCCGCACCGAAGCCGTCGCCCCCGCCTGGCGCCGGGCCGGCGCCGAGGCCCGGCGGGCCCAGCGCTCCCCGGAGGCCGTCCGGGGCGAGGCGGCCCGGGCCGGAGCCGGACAGCGGGCCCGGGCCTCCGCGGCCCTGGACCGGCTCGCCGAGGCCGTCCGCGGCGTCGCTCCCACCGCCCGGGAGCTCTACCGCACCCGCACCCTGCTCACCGGCCTCGCCGTCACCGTGCCCGCCGACCGGCTGCCCGCGCTGCGCACCCTGCCCGGGGTCGCGGCCGTCCGCCCGATCGTCCGCAAGCAGCGCGCCAACGCCCACTCCGTGCCGGTGACCGGCGCGCCCGAGGTCTGGTCCGGGGCCTCCGCGGACACCTCCTCCGGAGCCGCCGGGAACACCGGCGGGGGCGTCCGGATCGGCGTCGCCGACAGCGGCATCGACTACACCCACGCCGACTTCGGCGGCCCCGGCACCGAGGAGGCCTTCACCGCGGTGGACGGCGCGAAGCCCGCGCCCGCCGGCCTCTTCCCCAACGCCAAGGTGGTCGGCGGCCGGGACCTCGTCGGCGACGACTACAACCCCGACCCGGCCTCCCCGCACTACCAGCCCGAACCCCGCCCCGACGACAACCCGATCGACTGCGCCCGCAACGGCCACGGCACCCACGTCGCCGGCACCGCCGCCGGCCTCGGCGTCACCACCGACGGACGCCCCTACACCGGTCCCTACCGGCCCGGCCTCGACCCGGCCGGCTTCAGGGTCGGCCCCGGCGCCGCACCCGGCGCCCAGCTCTACGCGATCCGGGTCTTCGGCTGCGACGGCTCCACCGACCAGCTCGCCCAGGCCCTCGACCTGGCCGCCGACCCCGACGGCGACGGCGACCTCGGCGACCGGCTCGACGTCCTCAACCTCTCGCTCGGCAGCCGCTTCGGCTCCACCGACGACGCCGACGCCCTCGCCGTCGACCGGCTCTCCGAACTCGGCACCGTCGTGGTCGCCGCCGCCGGCAACGAGGGCGACGTCCACGGCATCGGCGGCAGCCCCGGCACCGCCGCCCGGGCCGTCGCCGTCGCCGCCTCCGTCGACCCGCACAGCGACGCCGACGGCATCACCGTGCTCGACCCCGAACCGCTCGCCGGCGTCGTCCCCGCCCACTGGAGCGCCCGCTACCAGGACTGGTCCACCGCCGACGTGACCGGCGCGCTGGCCCTGCCCGCCGACCAGTCCGACGGCTGCACGGCCTTCTCCGAGGCCGACCGGCAGCGGATCGGCGGAAAGATCGCCGTCCTCGCCTGGCGCACCCGCGAATCCGAGCGCGCCTGCGGCTCCGGCCCCCGCGCCGACCACGTCGCCGAGGCCGGCGCGATCGGTGCGCTGCTCGCCGCCGACGACGACCACCTCGCCGAGATCGCCGGGAACGACCGCGTCCCGCTCGCCCTGCTCGCCCGCGCCGACGGCGCGCGGCTCCGCGAGGGCGCCGCCGCCGGCCCGGTCCGGGTCCGGCTCGCCGCACCCGGCAACCCGCTGCACGGCGTCGTCCCCCAGGACCAGCCGCAGCGCCTCGACACCCTCACCGACTTCACCTCCCGGGGCATCGGCGTGCCCGGCGTGGTCAAGCCCGACCTGGCCGCCCCCGGCGAGACCATCTGGTCCGCCAAGGTCGGCAGCGGCAGCGGCGGCCAGCGCGAGGACGGCACCTCGATGGCCACCCCGCACACCGCGGGCCTGGCCGCCCTGGTCCGCGCCGCCCACCCCGACTGGACCGTCGAGCAGGTCAAGGCCGCGCTGATGAACACCGCCGGCGACACCTGGGCCGGCGACGGCGCCACCGGCCCGGTCTACGGCCCCGAACGCACCGGCGCAGGCCGGGCCCGGGTGGACCGCGCCGTCCGCACCCCCGCCGTCGCCTACGCGGCGGGCGCGGGCGCGGTGGAGGGCGCCGTCGGCGTCTCCTTCGGCCCGGTGGCGGTCGGTGGACCGCTCACCCTCGACCGCGAGGTCGAGGTGCGCAACCTCTCCGGCTCCCCGGTCGTGTACCGCACCGGCTACGCCGCCGCGACCGAACTGCCCGGCGCCCGCTTCGACGTCTCGCCCGGCCGGGTCGACGTCCCGGCCGGCGGCAGCGCCCGGGTCCGGGTCACCCTCGCGGTCCCCGGACAGCTCGGCCGCGTCCCGGACCCGACCATCGCCACCCTCCAGGGCGGCAAGGCCCGCACCTACCGGGGCGAGCTCTCCGGCCGGCTGCTGCTCACCCCGGACGACCCGGCCGTCCCCGAGCTGCGGGTGCCCGTCCTCGCGGCCCCGCGAGCGGCCTCCGAGCTGACCGCCACCACTCCGGTCCGGACCATCCGCGCGAACGCCCTGGCCGCCCTCTCCGGCACCGCCGCGCCCGGCGACCAGCCCGGACTGCTCAGCGCCTTCGCCCTGGGTGGGGAGGCCGCCCGCTGGCCCGACTGCCCGCCGGACAGCGGTGCGGCGGTCGGCCCGGGCGCCGGCATCGTGCCGGACGACAGCACGGACGAGGCCGCCGGGATCCAGGACGTCTGCGTCGAGCGCGCCGGGGACCGGGCCGCCAACCTGCGGGCGGCCGGCGCGGCCACCGACGCTCCCGCCGTCGCCGGCGACCCGCTCGCCGAGGGCGTGCTCTACCTCGGGGCCCAGGTCTGGGCGCCCGCCGCCACCCCGGTCGGCCTGTTCGGCGTCCGGGCCTCGCTCGACACCGACGGGGACGGCGCCACCGACGTGATCGTCAAGGCCGACCGGCAGCGCGGCAGCGACGTCCTGGTGGCCCGGGCGCTCGACGCCCGCACCGGCGCCGAGCTGGACGTCCAGCCGCTCAACGCGCGCTGGGGGGACACCGACACGGCGTTGCTGGACAGCGACGCGGTGGTCCTCCCGGTCCGGCTGGCCGTCCTGCCGGGCGTGCGGGCGGGTCACAGCACCGTCCGCTACGCGCTCTGGACCGGTGTGGCCGGCGCGGGGAAGCCCGATCCGGCCGGGGCCTTCTCGGCGATCGGCCTGCGCGGCACCCGGCCCACGCTGACCGTCGACGTCCTGCAACCGGCTGTCGACGTCCGCACCGGTCAGGGCGGCCCGGCGGCCGTCGCCGCGCCCGCCGGGCCCGGCACCGTCCTCGACATCCGCCGCACCGAGGGCGACACGTCCCGCCTGTTCCTGCTCCACCACTTCAACCCGGACGGCCGGAGGGGGCAGGTCCTGACCCTGCCGTGACCCCGAGGAGGGAGCGCCCGCAAACAGCCGGGCGCTCCCTCGAAAGGTGGAAGATCGGGACGGTCGGCCCGAGTAGCCTGAGATCAGCCACGAGGATGCCCGCATGGGAGGAACCATGAGCGTCGTGCCGTACCCCGACTGGATTCGGCCCCCCGCCGGTGGTTACACCGCCGAGGACCTCGACCGGCTGCAGGGTCTCCCGCCGCACACCGAGCTGCTCGACGGGCGCCTGGTCTTCGTGAGTCCGCAGACGAAGTTCCGCCTGAGGACGAAGCGCCTGCTGGAGCGTGCGCTGGAACAGGCTGTTCCGGACGGGTGGGAAGTCTGGCCCGGGATGACGGTGACCATCGACCGGCGGAACCGTCCGGAGCCGGACCTGCTCGTCGTCAACGCGTCCTCGGACACCGGGTATCTCCAGACGACCTTCGACGCCGAACACGTCCTGCTCGCCGTCGAGGTCGTCTCGGAGGAATCGCGGGACCGGGACCGGGAGGTCAAGCCGCGGAAGTACGCGAGGGCGGGCATCCCGCACTTCTGGCGGGTCGAGTGCGACGAGGGGCGTCCGATCGTCCACACCTTCGAGATCGACCCGGCCACCGGCCTCTACGGCCCCACCGGCATCCATCACAAGCAGCTGAGGCTGAACCGGCCCTTCCCGGTCGACATCGATCTGACCTGATCGCTTCCGGGTGGCTATGTCCGGATAGTGGACGGCAGATGTCAGGCTCTGGGACGGCGGAGTAGCCTCCGAGCATGTCTCGCACGATTCGTCTCGCAGTTGTCCCCGGTGACGGCATCGGCCAGGAAGTGGTGGCCGAAGGCCTCAAGGTCCTTGGTGCGGTGCTCCCCGCCGACGTGAAGCTGGAGACCACCGAGTTCGACCTCGGCGCCCGGCGCTACCACCGCACCGGCGAGACGCTGCCGGACAGCGTCCTGGCCGAGCTGAAGGCGCACGACGCGATCCTGCTCGGCGCCATCGGCGACCCGAGCGTCCCGTCGGGCGTCCTGGAGCGGGGGCTGCTGCTCAAGCTGCGGTTCGCCTTCGACCACCACATCAACCTCCGCCCCGGCCGGCTCTTCCCCGGCGTGAAGTCCCCGCTGGCCGGCGAGCCGGACATCGACTTCGTGGTCGTCCGCGAGGGCACCGAGGGCCCGTACGTCGGCAACGGCGGCTCGCTGCGCACCGGGACCGAGCACGAGGTGGCCACCGAGGTCAGCCTGAACACCGCGTTCGGCATCGAGCGGGTCGTCCGGGACGCGTACGCGCGTGCCGCCGCCCGGCCGCGCAAGAAGCTCACCCTCGTCCACAAGAACAACGTGCTGGTGCACGCCGGCCACCTGTGGACCCGGATCTTCGAGCAGGTCGGCCGGGAGTTCCCCGAGGTCACCACCGACTACCTGCACGTCGACGCGGCGACCATCTTCTTCGTCACCCAGCCCGAGCGGTTCGACGTCATCGTGACCGACAACCTGTTCGGCGACATCCTGACCGACCTGGCCGCCGCCGTCACCGGCGGGATCGGCCTGGCCGCCAGCGGCAACATCAACCCGAGCGGCGCGTTCCCGTCGATGTTCGAGCCGGTGCACGGTTCGGCGCCGGACATCGCGGGCCAGGGCAAGGCCGACCCGACCGCCACCGTGCTGTCGGTCGCCATGCTGCTGGAGCACCTCGGCCTCGCCGCCGAGGCCGCCCGGATCGAGGCCGCGGTCGCCGCGGACCTCACCGAGCGGACCGGAACCCGCACCACCGCCCAGGTCGGCGACGCGCTCGCCGCCCGAGTATCCGGCTAGGCCGGAACCGAAAGAAGGTAGTCCGGCCTGGCAGGGCCGGAACCGACAGACGGTGTTCCGGCCGGTGGGCCGGACCCCATAACGGCAGCTTGCGGCTCTCCGAGGAGCCGGCGACTGTTCGGCACGGCCCTCTGGATGCGAGTATCGACAGTGGGCCGTGCCGTTGTGCGTCCGTTTCGGGGAAATCCACCGAAACGCTCACCCGGCGGAGGCGGCCCGGACCAACCCCACGGTGAAGGACACACAGCCATGAGCACGCCCACCCAGGCGCCCATCACGTTCGACCTCAAGCCCTCCGCCCACCCGCTCTCCGACGCGGAGCGCGAGGCCCGACTGGTTAACCCGGGTTTCGGCAGGGTCTTCACCGACCACATGGTCACCATCCGCTGGACCGAGGGCGTGGGCTGGCACGACGCCCAGCTGGCGCCGTACGCGCCGCTGGAGATCGACCCGGCCAACATGACCCTCCACTACGGTCAGGCGATCTTCGAGGGCCTCAAGGCGTACCGCCAGGCCGACGGCTCGATCTCGACCTTCCGCCCGGAGGCCAACGCGGCCCGCTTCCAGTCCTCGGCCCGCCGCCTGGCGATGCCGGAGCTGCCGGTCGAGACCTTCGTCGAGGCGGTCGAGCTGCTCGTGCAGCAGGAGCAGGCGTGGGTCCCGAACGAGGCCGAGCAGAGCCTCTACCTGCGCCCGTTCATGTTCGCCACCGAGGTCGGCCTGGGTGTCCGCCCGGCCAACTCCTACCTCTTCATGATCATCGCCTCCCCGGCCGGCGCCTACTTCTCCGGTGGCGTCAAGCCGGTCTCGGTCTGGCTCTCCGAGGACTACGTCCGCGCCGCCCCGGGCGGCACGGGCGCCGCCAAGTGCGCCGGCAACTACGCCGCCTCGCTGGTGGCCCAGGCCGAGGCCGCCGCCAAGGGCTGCGACCAGGTGGTCTGGCTCGACGCCGCCGAGCACCGGTGGATCGAGGAGATGGGCGGCATGAACCTGTACTTCGTCTTCGGCGAGGGTGCGGACGCCCGGATCGTCACCCCGGAGCTGTCCGGCGCCCTGCTGCCCGGCATCACCCGTGACTCGCTGCTCCAGCTCGCGGCCGACCTCGGCTACGCGGTCGAGGAGCGGAAGATCTCCACCGAGGAGTGGAAGCAGGGCAACGCCGACGGCACCCTCACCGAGGTCTTCGCCTGCGGCACCGCCGCGGTGATCACCCCCGTCGGCTCGGTCAAGTCCCGCGGCGGCGACTGGACCGTCGGCGCCGGCGAGCCCGGCCCGGTCACCATGGAGCTGCGCAAGACCCTGCTGGCCATCCAGGGCGGCCAGGCGGCCGACACCCACGGCTGGCTGCACAAGATCGTCTGACCGCCGCGAGCGGCACGTCCGGGAGCCCGCCGCGGCGGGCTCCCGGACGGAACGGGAGCCGCCCGGGCCGCGCGCCGGCCCGTCGCGCGCCGGCCACCGGGCGGACCCGTCGCGCGGCCGCGGCCCCCGTTCCGGATACCGAGACGGGGCGGCCGGATCCCGGATCGGTGTGCCAGACTGCGAGCGTGTCCTCGCTTTCGCTGATTATTAGCAGCAGGCGCGCCGGTCCGCAGTGACCGCTCCCGCAGTACCCGATGCGGAGCGACCACCAGCGTCCAGACCCGCGCGCAGACCTCTCGCACCCGCGAGGGGTCTTTTTGTTTCCCCCGGACCGGCCGGAGCCCCCACAAGGGGCCGAGGGACACCGGGGAGCGCGCGGGATGCTGGACAGTGGAGCCGGATCAGAACCGGCAGAGCAGCACCCGACCTCCCGGAACGGAGAACCCAGGGTCATGACCCAGGCGAGCAACCTCCCAGACGACGCCTTCCACGTCTTCGACACCACCCTGCGCGACGGGGCCCAGCGCGAGGGCATCAACCTCACGGTGGCCGACAAGCTGGCCATCGCCCGGTACCTGGACGAGTTCGGGGTCGGCTTCATCGAGGGCGGCTGGCCCGGCGCCAACCCCCGGGACACCGAGTTCTTCGCCCGCGCCGCCACCGAGCTGGACCTGGCCAACGCCCAGCTCGTCGCCTTCGGCGCCACCCGCCGGGCCGGCGGCAACGCGGCCGACGACCCCCAGCTCGCCGCCCTGGTGAACTCGGGCGCGCCCGTCGTCACCCTGGTCGCCAAGGCCCACGACCGCCACGTCGAGCTGGCGCTGCGCACCACGCTGGACGAGAACCTGGAGATGATCCGGGACAGCGTCGCCCACCTGCGCGCCCAGGGCCGCCGCGTCTTCATCGACTGCGAGCACTTCTTCGACGGCTACAAGGCCAACCGGGACTACGCCCTCGCCGTGGTCCGGGCCGCCCACGGGGCCGGCGCCGACGTGGTGGTGCTCTGCGACACCAACGGCGGGATGCTGCCGGCCGGCGTGCACGACATCGTCGCCGACGTCCTCCGCGAGACCGGGGCCCGGCTCGGCATCCACGCCCAGGACGACACGGGCTGCGCCGTCGCCAACACCCTGGCCGCGGTGGACGCGGGCGCCACCCACGTCCAGTGCACCGCCAACGGCTACGGCGAGCGGGTCGGCAACGCCAACCTCTTCCCGGTGGTCGGCGCGCTGGAGACCAAGTACGACCGCCGGGTGCTGCCCGCCGGCAAGCTGGCCGAGATGACCCGGATCTCGCACGCCGTCGCGGAGCTGGTCAACCTGACCCCCTCCACCCACCAGCCCTACGTCGGCTTCTCCGCGTTCGCCCACAAGGCGGGCCTGCACGCCTCGGCGATCAAGGTCGACCCGGACCTGTACCAGCACATCGACCCGGAGACGGTCGGCAACACCATGCGGATGCTGGTCTCCGACATGGCCGGCCGGGCCTCCGTCGAGCTGAAGGGCAAGGAGCTCGGCTACGACCTCTCGACCGACCGCGACCTCGCCGGACGGGTGGTGGCCAGGGTCAAGGCGCAGGAGAGCCTCGGCTACACCTACGAGTCCGCCGACGCCTCGTTCGAGCTGCTGCTCCGCGACGAGGTGCGGGGCGACCGCGCGCGCTTCTACACCCTGGAGTCCTGGCGGACCATCAGCGAGCAGGGCCCGGAGGGGAGTACCGGGAACGAGGCCACCGTCAAGCTCCGGGCCAAGGGCGAGCGGATGATCGCCACCGGCGAGGGCAACGGTCCGGTCGACGCGCTGGACAAGGCCCTGCGCACGGCGCTGGAGCGGATCTTCCCGCAGCTGGCCAAGCTGGAGCTGGTCGACTACAAGGTCCGGATCCTGGAGGGCCAGCACGGCACCGGCTCGAAGACCCGGGTGCTGATCGAGACCACCGACGGTACCTCCGCCTGGTCCACGGTCGGGGTGGCGGACAACGTGGTGACCGCCTCCTGGCTCGCCCTGGAGGACGCCTACACCTACGGCCTGCTCCGGTCCGGTCTGGAGCCCGTCACCGAGTGACCGGCGTGACCGTGCGGCCCGTGGACCGGAGGGTCCGCGGGCCGCACCGCTGTCGCGCGCACCGTCGCCGTACGCGCCCGTCTCACCGGAGGCGGGCGAGGAGGGCGTGTTCGACGAGGGTGATGAGGGCGCTCTTGGCGCTGTCCCGGCGTCGGGCGTCGAGGGTGACGACGGGGGTGTCGGGGCCGAGTTGGAGTGCTTCGCGGACCTCGTCGGAGGTGTGGGGC